>CAMAPI010000005.1 GCA_945860065.1 Chryseobacterium gleum
CCGTATTCCGGCGTCATCACGTATAAGGAAACATCGGAGTGATCCAATATTTCTGTATCTGATTGACCAATTCCAGAAGTTTCCAAAATGATCAAATCGTACTTCGCTGCTTTCAGGATGCTAATCGCCTCCGCTACGTGCTTCGACAAGGCCAAATTGGACTGACGTGTTGCCAATGATCGCATGTACACGCGGTCACTTTTAATCGAGTTCATGCGAATACGATCACCCAACAAAGCTCCACCAGTTTTGCGTTTCGACGGATCGACAGAAACCACAGCAATTTGCTTGTCCGTAAAGTCAATTAAGAAACGACGCACCAATTCATCCACAAGGGATGATTTTCCAGATCCACCAGTTCCTGTAATTCCTAATACAGGAATCGCAGACTTATCTGAAATGGCATGAATTTCTTTTAATAAAGCACTGTTTTCTTCGGGATAATTTTCAGCTCCTGAAATCACGCGTGCAATCGTTGGAACGAATTTGTCCGCTAATTTCGTCAGTACTTCTGGTGTACTTGGCAAAGAACTAGGTTCACCCACAGCGAAGTCACATTTCTCGATCAAATCGTTGATCATTCCTTGCAATCCCATGGAACGTCCATCATCAGGATGGTAGATGCGGGTAATACCGTATCCTTGTAATTCGGCGATTTCAGATGGAAGAATAGTTCCACCACCACCACCAAAAACTTTCACATGCGGCGCTCCTTTTTCCTGAAGCAAATCGTGCATGTATTTGAAGTATTCGATGTGTCCACCTTGATAAGACGTCATCGCAATTGCTTGAGCATCCTCTTGAATCGCACAATCCACCACTTCTTCCACAGAGCGATCGTGTCCGAGGTGAATCACTTCACATCCCGTTGCTTGAATGATGCGGCGCATGATGTTGATGGCTGCATCGTGGCCATCGAATAAAGAGGCCGCCGTTACGATGCGTATTTTATTGACTGGTTTGTAGGGAGCTACTTGTTCCATTCTATTTTACGTGTTTTTTGATAGACAAAACTACGGAAAAAATGCTGATTTTAGGGATCGACATGGGATCAAATCCACTAGGAGTTTCGCGTATATAAACTTAATCGGCTGATTCGAATTCCTTTCCGATGGAATTATACTCGGCTTCGGTGGATGCTACAAATCCATCCGCACTGGCTAGCATGTCCTGAATGCGAATGATTTCTGGATATTTTTCTGCGGTAATTTCAAGTGAAAACACCTGTTTTCCAATGCATTGCTTTTCGTAAAAATGACGCTCATCTACTATTTTGTAGAAGGACTTGTCATTTGCTAATTTTCGATATTGCGGAAAAGGGTGTTGATTATCCATCATGTGGTTTCATGAGATTCATTAATATCTGTGTAACTTACCTAAATCAGGTTCTGTTTTGTGTTTTCATGTGTTGTTCTCACACGACTATTATTCTCAATGATTGCCTATCTTCGTACAAATATACTATTAAGAATAATGAATCAATTGAAGGAAAATGACCAAAATGCCTTGGAGTTAGCAAAACAGCAACTCGAACAGACGAAAAAGACATTCCGTAAGTGGAAGCAAAGCAAACCGAAAGAATTGGACCAACGTTTTCACCAAGCGCATACCCAAGAATTCCAAAAAATGGACTGTTTGACCTGTGCGAATTGCTGTAAAACAACGAGTCCCATTTTTCGGGATGCAGATATTCGTCGTATTGCGAAACGCCTGCGAATCAAAGAATCTCAATTAATTGATCAATATTTAAAGATGGACGAAGAAAGCGATTATGTCTTAAAAAAATCGCCTTGTTCTTTTTTATACGACGATAATACCTGCTCGATTTATGAAGATCGTCCATTAGCTTGTCGCGAGTACCCACATACAGATCGCAAGAACATGTTTCAGATTTTAGAACTCACAGCCACCAACACAACGGTTTGTCCTGCAGTTGCACGCATGGTAGAGAAAATAACGAATCAGTGATTGCTTTTCATCCCATTTACGTTCATCCTTTACCAGAAAACCACCGTTTTCCCATGGAGAAGTACGAGCTGCTCCCTAAACAATTGTTGCATGAAGGAACGGCAAACGAAGCGGATTTTTTTGAGCCTAGCAGCTTGGATTTAGCTAAGTTATTAGCGGTTCATTCTTCGGAATATTGGGGAAAATTATCCAATTTACAGTTATCTGACAGAGAACAACGCTTGAGTGGATTTGTGCATTCAGCTGAATTGATTCAACGAGAATTGTGCATCATGGAAGGCACACGTCGTCTGGCTGAGGAAGCACTCACGAAGAAAATTGGATTCAACATCGCCGGCGGCACGCACCATGCTTTTGCTGAACGGGGAGAGGGATTTTGCTTGTTAAACGATCAAGTCATAGCGGCCAATGATTTATTAACTAATCATTCCATCAACAAAATCCTCATCATCGATTTGGATGTCCACCAAGGAAATGGAACCGCGGCCATGTTGCAAAACGATGATCGCGTGTTTACCTTCAGCATGCATGGACGCAATAATTATCCGTTGCAGAAAGAACGATCAAATCTCGACGTCGAATTAGAAGATGGCATTCAAGACAAAGAATACCTGCACCTACTTTCCGAACATTTGGATGGTATTTTATCCGGCTTTACGCCAGATTTCGTGTTTTACCAATGTGGCGTGGATATTTTGTCCAGCGACAAACTCGGTAAATTGGGCATCAGCATGAAGGGTTGTCGGGAACGCGATCGCATCGTTTTTGATGCGGTTCGTCAACTGCAAACTCCTGTGGTTTGTACGATGGGAGGTGGATATAGTCCACAAATTAAGGACATTGTAGAGGCTCATGCGCAAACCTTTCGAGTCGGAATGGATATCATCCTATGATATTTCCGTAAATTTGACAATTAATCGAATTCTTAAATCAGAAACAAAAATCAATATTTAATAAAAAAAAATGATAAAAACAGCACTCATTACAGGCGCTTCAAGTGGAATAGGAAAAGAACTCGCACGCATTCACGCAGCAAAAGGAGGTGACTTGATTTTAGTTGCTCGTCGAACAGAAGCGTTGGAAGCACTAAAAACCGAATTGGAATCCACTTACGGTGTTCAAGTAAACACATTTACACAAGACTTAAGTCAAATACACGCAGCGAAAAAAGTATACGATTTTGTCAATCATTCTGGATTAGAAGTGGACTATTTGATGAACAATGCAGGATTTGGTGGACATGGTGAATTTATTGATCGTCCATTGGATAAAGATTTGGAAATGATTCAATTGAATGTTTCAGCCTTGGTCGAATTAACACACTTTTTCCTTCAAGACATGAAAGAACGTGGACACGGTAAAATTTTGAACACAGCGAGTACAGCTGGATTTCTCCCTGGACCTTTACAAGCGACGTATTTTGCGACGAAAGCATTCGTTATTTCGTTTACGGAAGGACTTTCCTACGAACTTAGAAATTCCGGAATAACAGTAACGGCACTTTGTCCGGGTCCAGTGAAAACGGAATTTGAGCACGTGGCTGGACTAGAGGGCGGAACGATGTTCGACAAAGGAGCTTCTGCATATAAAACGGCAAAATCCGGTTATGATGCCATGATGAATGGGAAAGTGATTCAGATTTCTGAGTTTTCTTTATCGATTTTAATCCGCATTTTCCTACCAATTATTCCATTAAAATGGCTTTCTGCGGTGGTTGAAAAAATGCAAACGGTTCCGAAGAAGTCTTAGGTTCTGTTAAAATAGTTATACCTTTGTTTTATGAACATGATGCCATTGTTTTTAGGGGATGTTGCTGGATCTGAAATCGTTGTTATATTAATCGTTATTTTATTGTTTTTTGGATCAAAAAGCATTCCTGGAATTGCCAAAACAATGGGACAGGCAATGTATCAAATTCGAAATGCATCCAACGAATTGCAACAGGAGATTAAAAAATCTGGCGTTGGAATCAAAGAAGAGCTTAATATCAATGCTATCCTGAAGGAAACACAGGAACAATTGGTTCAACCCTTGGATCAAATGTATTCTGATGTAGAGAACAGCATGCATTACACTGGACGACCTCAAACGCCAATAGAAAAAGCAGTGGTGCAGGATGAAGAACTTGCCGCAGAAGAAACACCAGTAATATCAGTAGAAGAAACAATAGAAACCGAAGTGACAATTGTCGCTGAGGAAAAAAGCATAGAACCTAAAAAACCAGTGGAATAATGGTACACGTTGGAATCATCATGGGTAGCAAGTCAGATTTGCCAATTATGAAGGAGGCAAAACTCATTTTGGACGAATTTGGAATCACTTCTGAAGTAGAAATCGTTTCTGCACATCGCACACCAGAGAAAATGGTGGCTTATGCGAAAGAAGCAGCTGGAAGAGGAATCAAAGTAATCATCGCAGGAGCTGGGGGTGCTGCGCATCTTCCGGGAATGACGGCCTCAATGACATCCTTACCTGTGATTGGTGTTCCCATTAAATCTTCTAATTCCATCGATGGGTGGGATTCAATTCTCAGTATTCTTCAAATGCCAAATGGGATTCCAGTAGCAACAGTCGCATTAAATGCAGCGAAAAATGCAGGGATTTTGGCAGCTCGCATTATTGGAGCTTTTGATTCAGAAGTTCAAGCGAAAATGGATGCTTACGCAATTACTATGAAGGAAATGGTGGAGGAAAGCGGGAAGAATCTAGAGGTTTAATCTATTCGTACAATAAATACTTCTTACGAGTTGCCATAAAGGCATCCAATCCAGGCTTCCAGGTTTCTCTGATTTCTTTAGCACTCCATCCTTTGTATAATTGTTCTTTTAAAGTAGCCGTTCCAGCTAGTCGATTAAAGAATCCATTTTGATCAATAAACACGGCTGAATCACCCAATAAATCCCTTGCTTGAATCAGGTAATTCAAGTTTATTTCATAACTTCTTTTGGAACTGCCGCTGGATAAATCATACCCGAAACATAATTTATTCATTTGTGGCGGCGTCTTTGCTCCAGGTGTTGGTATCGGTGTAAAGGAAAAGTCCATTTTCGGGAAGCGTGGGTGTCCATAAAACTCAAACGGTTTATCCGTTCCACGTCCAATACTTACCGTTGTGGCTTCAAATAAACACAAGCTTGGATATAAGGAAATCGCCCCATCTGTGCGTAAATTTGGTGAAGGAGCAACTGGTAAGGTGTATTTCAACTTGTGCTTGTAATTTTTACAAGGAATCACCCATAAATTGCAACGTATCCCATTATTTAACCATGATTCCCCATTAATCATCATCGCATATTCGCCAATGGTCATGCCGTACACAATCGGAACAGGATGCATACCCACGAACGATTTGTATTCTTTCTCTAAAATGGGCCCATCTATGTAATGCCCATTTGGATTCGGACGATCCAACACCACCAACTGCTTGTTGTTTTCAGCACAAGCTTCCATCACATAATGTAGCGTGGAAATAAAGGTATAGAAACGAACGCCCACATCTTGTATATCATAAATAACGACATCGACATCCTCTAACTGCTGAGCTGATGGTTTTTTGTTATTTCCATACAAGGAAACTAAGGGAATTCCTGTTTTTTCATCGATGGAATGAAGTACCTTTTCACCGGCGTCGACATCTCCACGAAATCCGTGTTCGGGGGAGAACACTTTCACAACATTGAGTTTCAAAGAAATTAATGTGTCCACCAAATGAACTCCTTTGACCATCGATGTCTGATTTCCAACCACAGCAATGCTTTTTCCAGCCAAGGAATCCACGAATAAATGTAAGCGATCAATACCCAGAAGTGGTTTTTTGACGTCCTGCTGATTGCTAGTGAAAAATGGACGATCTACTTTTATGGTATCATCTATAACCATAGTTCCTACCGCCATCGGATGTTCTCCTTTCACATTTTGTACACAACTGAAAAGTAAAAACACAGAAATTGTTTTCAAGCACAGAAGCTTTGTGTATTTTTGAAGCTTAAATAACAACAATTTGTCCTTCGAAATTTTCATATCACGTCGTCTCATCCAAAATAAGCTACAAGGTATGAAAGTTTCCAAACCCATTGTACGCATATCGATCATAAGTATTGCACTTGCCATTGTTGTTAACCTTGTCACGGTTGCAATCGTTACTGGATTTCAACATGAAGTGCGCAACAAAATTACGGGTTTTAATGCTCCTCTTTTCATTTCGAAGAAAGGAACAAAGCAGATTTTCGAGGGTGATGCGGTTTTTAAAAATCAAAAATCACTTCAGGAACTTGTAGGAATAAGTGGCTTGAAACAGGTTTCCCCAGTCGTATTTAAGCCAGCAATGCTGCAGTCCACGCGTTTTACAGATACGATTCAACTTTCCTCTGGGAAGGATTCTTTGATTAGCCGTCAGGATATTGTTGGGGTGGTTATGAAAGGAGTGGAGCCAAGCTATGATTGGACGTTCATTCGTAAAAATCTGTTGGAAGGACGTGTCTTGAATTTTCACGCCAAACAAGAGGAATTGGTACTGTCAAAACGTATGGCGGACCAGTTAAATTATTCCTTGAATGATACCATCTCCGTTTATTATGTGAAAAATCAACCTGTTTTGAGAAAGTACAAGGTGGTGGGGATTTATCAGACAGGATTCGAGGAATATGATCAGAAATTGGTCTTCTGCCGCTTACCTGAAGTTCAGAAAATGAATGATTTCGGTATCAAAACGAAAATCGTTATCGACGATAAATTAACGAATGGTAAGATTGTGTTGAAAGCCACAGTAGAGGGTCGAGCGTCGAACTTGCTCTATGATTGGGGTTCTGGACCTGATATCTATGGTGGATTCTATTTGTCCGATCTGAGCGATACTACTTTTCGATTAGTTGTCTATCAGTCTGATCTATTAAAAGGAACGCAAACGCCTATCGACACAAGTTATTTGCGAATCAACTGTTCTATGCCATTTGTTGCCTCGACGTCGCTTATTCGGGACGAAAATGGGGAATTAATGAAGGAATCCATCGGCACCGATTCCTACCAAATGACTTCGAGCCTTGCTTCTGTGCAAGTCACAGAAACGGAAGGACTGGGAACCGGGAAGAATTTTGTTTCAGGATTTGAAGTGATAATCACTGATTGGAATGACCTGAAGCACGTGGAAGAGGAAATTCGTTCCATCATCGAAATGCGTCCGAATGAAAACAACGAACTCATGCAAGTCAGTAGTATTTTGGACACAGAAAAAGATCTTTTTGCCTGGTTAAGTTTCTTGGATTACAACGTGTACATCATCATCTTTTTGATGTTACTGATTGGAGTCATTAATGTTGGCTCGGCTATGCTCGTCCTGATTGTTGTTCGCACCAACTTGATTGGAATCTTGAAAGCGATGGGGGCAAGAGATTGGTCGATTCGAAAGTTGTTTATGTATCAAGCAGCACATTTTATTGGAAGAGGACTTTTTTACGGAAATATTGTTGGCTTCTTTCTTTGCTATGTTCAACTGAAATTCACTCCCCTTAAGTTAGACCCCCTTGTCTATTACCTCGATAAAGTCCCTATGGAAATCAATCCAATTTCATGGATTCTAGTGAATGCGATTACGTTTTGTGTGTGTATGATTTCCCTGATTGTCCCAAGTTATGTGGTGACCAAAATTAGTCCCACAAAAGCCATCCGATTTAATTAAATCATGCTTTTTCAACACAACGAAGAGGTTAGCATCCTCAATGAAGTAGGGATATACCGCGTCCAACGTGCCGAAGGAACTTTTTTGTGGTTAGAAGATGAACACGGATTTGATCGAAAAGTGTCGGTAGAATTTGTGGTTCGACGAAAACAAATCCATGTCAATAAAGTACCAATCAAGGATGATTTATCTGCGAATAGTTCTAGGAAATCGAATAAAAACGAAGAAACGCCATCAATCGATTTACATCACCATGAATTGAACTTGGATGAGCGATTCCTGAGTAAGCACGATATTTTAGTTGCTCAAATCGACGCGTTTAAACGATTTTGCAATCAAATGATTCAGTTAAAAACAAAACGTTTTCGCGTGGTTCATGGAATCGGGGAGGGAAGGTTGAAAACGGAGTTGAGAACCTTAATTCTCAGTAAAGATGGCTTATCGATACATGATGATCAAGTCACACGCGGAAAAGTCGGGGCTTCATTGATTGAAATTCAAACGTCCGTCGCGAAGCCTTTTTAATACTGCTTTACATATCCCGGATTTCCTTTGGGGATGTCAAAAATCCATGTGTAGTAACCAATAAAATGACTATTAAAAAATCCCATTTGTCTCGAATGATCTATAGGAAATGGTATGCGATTAGTTGCGGGAAGTCCTTTTATTAATGATTGCGGAGCTACGCCGTCTTGCTGACAAGGAGCTTGTTTGCTCTTGCCATTGCGGAAGGTGCCATACTGCCAAACATGTTTCCAGTCGTTCGATGCAAATGTTTTTCCACGTGGATTTTCGGGTGCAATCATGTAGTAATCACCAAATTGTACGCGGCCTTTTAAAACAGTACTCATTCCCATAGCATAGGCATGTCCCATGCTATGAGAAACAATGTAAACGGTATCGTTTGCTGAATAATTTGGTGCTTCATTTAATACTTGCAGCAGGTTCTTTCCAGCAATTTTTCCACGTTGAAACCGAAGGTTAAATCCATCGTAGTTCGGACTTGTTGCCAATAAACTCATGGTGGAGACTCGTTGATTGGAAGGTAGTTTTGTTTGGTAACAATGGTGCTTTTTTGTAGTGCAAACTTTCGGGTATACCGAGGCATTTCCAGCGAAATTGATGACGGATTGATGATTCGATGTGGAAACGGAGTGATGCCCATCCGCATACCAAACTTCATCCGCTTGAATGCGGTTCTGAAATAGTTGATTGAATTGATTCCATGGTTCCCAATAAGAATAACGATCCATGGAGAATAATTGGTTTTTTGAGTCGGGAAATTCCACTCCTTTTTCTTGGGAGGTGCTTAAGAAGTCGGACATAGACTGATTGGTGGAGACTGGACGATACCCATTCACAAAGACCAAAATTCGCTTCGCTGGATCCGGAAGCAACAGTTTTTTTGTCAAATCAAATCCCATGTGATTATAGACTTTTTCCGATATGATGACATTGTTCTGATCGAAGAAACGAAAAACAACGAAGTGACTTCGGGTTGGCCTGCGGTAAGCGATTGTTTTTAAATCCAATACATTTCGAGAGTGAAGAAAACGTGCTTTATTGTTGGAGTCCACATCGAAATAGAGCACCCGGTCCTCGCGTTGAGTATACCATTTCGAATCAATCTGACGAAATGCTTGACTCTTTGTTAAAAAGGCCTCTTGTGTTTGAAATTGATTGATATCCTCTAATTCGTGCTGAAGCACGGATTGAGGTTTCCCGTGATAACTAGAAATTTCATGAAATTTCATATGGTAATTCGTATAGTAAAATTCCGTGGCGTAAAAGGCAAAGATATTCGTGGAAATAGCCAATATCCAAACCAATAGTTTCGCAAAACGCAATGACAATCGTTTGAAAAAACGGCTATCGAACATGCGTTTGTTGATGTTTTTAAACGTTAAAAACTGCAAGATTAAGGTAAGCAGAACCGCTAATAAGTGAATAAGGCAAATGTGGTAACCTAAGAGATGAAAGCGAGGTTTAAAAAAGGGATTACTCACATCTAAGTAAACAAAAAAGTGATTTTGTTTGAAGGGATGCGCCAATTGATCCATCGGTTTTTCTGGATTCACACGAAAAGTACCATCCGCATCTTCTGACCAGAAATAGAAGGCAACGCGGCCATTGGAAGTTTGGATGTTTTCATAGTCATCACTCAAGCGAAAGGGAATGCGATTGCTTTGGAGTTCAGCGATTTGTTCTGTGGTCAGCGGGGTACCTAAATCCATAGAATCTGCCTTTTCTAAGGACATTCCGAATTGAATCAGCAGTATTTTCTGTAAGCTTAATCTGGAAATTAGCCCATTTTTGACTCCAATAAATCCAACAGATTTATGGGCAATAGCGAAGAATTGTAGCGAATCCGCTGGGACACAGTAAACGTATAATTGGTGGACATCTTCCGGGAATCCATTCGGGAAATCAAAGTCCCTCAGTTCCTTCTGCTGACGCGTAAACTGATTACTGCCAAGTACTGGAAACTCCCATTTGCGTTGATCAAAACTTCTGTTTCTACGCGTTTGAAATTGAATGTCAAGAGATATCCCTGCTTTTTGAAAGGTCGTTTCAATAATGCTAAGATCAACGGATTTCTGTTTTTCCGTCAGGACAATATTAAGGTGGTAAGGAGTTTTTTGAAGACTGTTTTGCGTTCTTCCATGAAACGAAATTCCAAATAGGAAGATTACCAATAAATTGCAGGTAATCCGTTTCATGTCCTCAGATTATAAGTGTAAGAAATTCTTTTTAGCCAAAAGTTCATCTTCTGATTCACGGTAGTCCGGATCATCTACACAACAATCTACCGGACAAACGGCTGCACATTGTGGTTCGTCGTGAAAACCAACACACTCCGTACATTTGTCATGAGAGATGTAATAAACATCCATGTTCACTGGCTCTTGCTCCTGGTCAGCGGAAATTTCTTCACCGTCCAAAGTGGTAATTATGCCTTTTAAAGATGTTCCATCCGCATACTTCCATTCTGCGCCACCTTCGTAAATTGCATTGTTTGGACATTCTGGTTCGCAAGCCCCGCAATTGATACATTCGTCTGTGATAATGATTGCCATAAAATCAAAAATTTGTACAAAGATAACAAGCCTATTTGGATTGTTCTATTTGATGATGTAAAAAAAGAGAAGTTACGTACTTTTGTACCGTGGAAAAGTCAAGAATGATCAATGCATTTGTTGTCCTTGGGGCAATTTTAAACGAACTCGGTGAAAACAAAGCCTACTCATCAAAGGTTTCATCGCTCACTGAGGAAGAGTATGCCGAAGTAAATGAAGTGATTACGCGTGAATTCCACTACAATGGATGGTTTACGGAGGAATCTATTCGTCAGGCCTTACGTGAAATTTCCACTTGGTTGACGTCCGAGAAATTAACAGATTGGACGAATAACTACTTACCTAATGATAAAAGGAAGCATATAGCCGTAATTATGGCTGGAAATATTCCCTTGGTTGGATTTCATGATTTCTTGTGTGTTTTGTTATCTGGACATCAAGTAATCTGTAAACAAAGTTCCGAGGATGCACGACTTCTTCCGGCTCTAGTGAAGATTTTAGTGTTGTTTGACCCTGATATGGCCGAGCACATCCGTTTTTCTGACCGTAAACTCGTCGATTATCACGCAGTTATCGCCACAGGCAGTAACAATAGTATGCTGCATTTTGAACAATATTTTTCTCACGTTCCTCATTTATTCCGTGGACACAGAACATCTGTTGCGGTTTTAACTGGAAATGAGTCCAAAGAGGAATTACATGCGCTTGGTGTGGATTGTATGACATACTTCGGACGAGGTTGCAGGAATGTGACACACCTGCTATTTCCAGAAGGATTTGATTTAAATCGCTTTTTTGAAGCAGTTGTGGGTATGTCAGATGTCGTGAATAATAAAAAATACGGGAATAATTACGATTATAATAAAGCAGTTCACTTGATGAGTTTAAGTAAGTTTCTAGACAACAACTTCTTGCTTTTGAAAGAGTCCGATCAATTATTTTCACCATTATCCATGCTCCATTACCAATATTATAAGAGTTCAGAAGAATTAACTTCCTTTTTGACTGCAAATCAATCTCAGATTCAATGCATAGTAGGACAAGATTTTATTCCTTTTGGACAAGCGCAGTGTCCTTCCTTGATGGATTATCCCGATGGAATGGACACCATGGAATTTTTGGCAACTTGCTGACACAATCTAAGGAGGGATCCAATCCATTTCCCTATCTTTGCACATGTCTTTTCTAGAAAAAATAATGATCAAATACAAAACACCACAAGAGATTGAAATCATGCGTGAAGCTGCGCAAATCGTTAGCAGAACGCTAGGATTGGTTGCTAAACACATGAAACCTGGTGTGACTCCAAAGTTTCTAGATCAATTAGCAGAGAATTACATCCGTTCGCAAAATGCCATACCTGGATTTCTAGGATTGTACGGTTGTCCAAGTACTTTATTGATTTCCGTTAATGAACAAGTCGTTCATGGACTACCAACCGATCGTCCATTTCAAGATGGCGACATCGTTTCTGTTGATTGCGGTTCTGTTTACAAAGGATATTACGGTGATCACGCCTATACCTTCGAAATAGGCGACGTCAAACCAGAAGTAAAAAAATTATTGGAGGTAACGAAAGAATGTTTGTACCTCGGAATCGCACAAGCAAACATCGCCAATCGTATGGAGGATATCGGTTGGGCAATTCAACAACATGCCGAGAAACATGGTTATGGTGTCGTTCGTGATTTGGTTGGACACGGTTTAGGAAAAGAATTACATGAGGAACCACAAGTTCCGAATTATGGCCGTCGTGGACGCGGGAAGAAAATCCAAAATGGATTAACGATTGCCATTGAACCGATGATCAATATGGGGACAGAAAAAGTGAAAACACTCGACGATCAATGGACGATTGTCACTGCCGATGGTCAGCCAAGTGCGCATTTCGAACACGATATTGCCGTAGTTGACGGTGAGCCAGTGATTTTATCCACCTTTGATTTTATCTACGAAGCCCTTGGAAAGTAAACTGCAATTCGAACGCATTTGGGTGCAACGCTGCATCGCTGTCGTTTTGTTGTTTATGTTTTGGAATGGATTTACGGATGTTTTCTGGATGGCTCCGTCTATCTTATTTGACCCTCTTCTTCTCATTTTATGGTTGATCTTTACCTTACTTCACCGGAAAGAACTAAAAAAACTATCGTTTATTTGGCCTCTAGGACTAGCGGTTCTCCTAAACAACGTTCTTCATTTTAGTCATTTTTCTGACTTAATCAATCGAAGTGTGCTTCTGCAAAGCGAAAATCATTCACTGCTTATTCAAGTAACTGGACTTCTGTCAAATATCCTAACATCCATAGGTTGGGGAATGGTTCTTTGGAAATTACTCTTAGACAAACAGTACCGAAATTATTGGATGCTTCTCTTTGTTTTGTTTTCCATTCCAATTCTGTTTTTTTGGACATCGGCAGTACTATTTTTTAACGGGCTGCTCATTGCTGTTTTCATCCTTCTTGCCAAAGATCGAAAGCCATTTCACTGGTTTTTAATGGTACAAATTGTTTCGGTATTTTTGGTAGCTTTCCAAATGATTTATTTCTTCATTTCTTTCTCGCCAGGCGGAAAATTCTAAGACAAAAAAAAGAACGTAAGAAATTACGTTCTTCTCAATCCAATTGATATCTTAAATCTTATAAGTGAATCACTTCGCCGTAAGCAGCAGCTGCCGCTTCCATGATTGCTTCTGACATGGTGGGGTGAGGGTGAACCGTTTTGATTAACTCTTCTCCTGTTGTTTCCAATTTTCGCACTGCAACTAACTCAGCGACCATTTCGGTAACATTCGCTCCGATCATGTGTCCACCAAGTAATTCGCCGTATTTCGCATCGAAAATCAATTTCACAAATCCGTCTTTCGCTCCAGCAGCACTTGCTTTACCGGAAGCAGAGAATGGGAATTTACCAACTTTGATTTCGTATCCAGCATCCTTCGCAGCTTTTTCTGTCATTCCAACAGAGGCAATTTCAGGTGAGCAATATGTGCATCCTGGGATGTTTCCATAGTTTAACGGTTCTGGATGATGTCCAGCAATTTTCTCTACGCAAATAATTCCTTCCGCAGAAGCAACGTGTGCTAAGGCTGGTCCAGGTACAACATCACCAATGGCGTAGTATCCGGGGATATTTGTTTGGTAGTAGTCATTCACAAGGATTCGTCCTTTGTCCACAACGATTCCAACTTCTTCTAATCCAATATTTTCAATGTTTGCTACAATTCCAGCTGCAGATAAAACCACGTCACATTCGATTTTCTCTTCGCCTTTGGCTGTTTTTACAGTTACAACACATCCTTTTCCAGAAGTATCTACTGATTCCACAGAAGCGTTCGTCATAATATTCACGCCAGCTTTCTTGAAGGATTTCTCTAATTGTTTAGAAATGTCTTCGTCCTCCACTGGAACAATGTTCGGTAAGTATTCAACAACCGTTACTTCTGTTCCAATTGCATTGTAGAAATAAGCGAATTCAATTCCAATCGCACCAGATCCAACAACGACTATTTTTTTAGGCTGTTTGGCTAGAGTCATTGCTTGACGGTATCCAATGATTTTCTCACCATCTTGCGGTAAGTTTGGAAGGGCACGAGATCTTGCTCCGGTTGCAATGATCAAACCTTTACCAGCAGTATATTCCGTTGTTTTCCCAGCTTCATCTGTTACAGCAACTACTTTTCCTGCTTTGATAATTCCATTTCCTTTGAGGACATCAATTTTATTTTTCTTCATTAAAAACTGAATCCCGTTACTCATTCCACTAGCGACATCTCGGCTTCGTTTAATCATTGCTCCGAAGTCAACAGATGCATCTTTCACCTTGATACCATAATCGCTTGCGTGAGTAAGGTATTCAAAAACATTGGCAGATTTCAAAAGCGCTTTGGTAGGAATACAACCCCAGTTTAGGCAAATTCCACCGAGCTCCTCACGCTCTACAATGGCTGTTTTAAGTCCTAATTGTGAGGCGCGAATAGCAGTAACATATCCACCTGGGCCACTTCCAACAACAATGATGTCGTAATTCATATGATTCGTTTTTAGGTTACAAATTTACGTTTTTTCGGGAAAGATGCAAGATGCTTCACTGTTGAATTGCCTAGATTGAGGTTTGAATATTGCCAAAACATCACATTTTTTCGAAAAATGCGATTTTGAAGCACCTATCCATGAAAAAAATGTTAAAAAATCGTTGGTAAACACTCAAATTTCCGAGCTAGTTCCTATTTAAATATGTACTTTTGTTTCAGAAAATTCAAAGAATGGAAAGTACCCTGCAAAAAGAAGCAACGATTGAACAAGCAATTGATTTAGGTTTACGTGCGGACGAATTTGAACTTATAAAAGGAGTCCTTGGTAGAACGCCGAATTTTACTGAAACAGCTGTTTATTCGGTTATGTGGAGTGAGCACTGTTCCTATAAAAATTCCATCCTTTGGTTGAAAACCCTTCCGAAAGATGGTCCACACATGTTAGTGAAAGCAGGTGAGGAAAATGCTGGATTAGTAGATATCGGTGGTGGATTAGGGTGTGTTTTTAAAATTGAATCACACAATCACCCAAGTGCTTTGGAACCTTATCAAGGTGCGGCAACGGGTGTTGGAGGAATCAACCGCGACATTTTCACGATGGGTGCGCGTCCGATTGCACAATTGAACTCCTTGCGTTTTGGAAACATTGAAGAAGCGCGTACCAAATGGTTGGTGAAAGGTGTAGTGAAAGGAATTGGAGACTATGGAAATGCTTTTGGTATTCCAATCGTTGGTGGCGAAGTGTTCTTTGATGAGTCATACAATACGAATCCTTTAGTGAATGCGTTTTCTGCAGGAATCATCGATACGAAAAAAATCATTTCAGCAACGGCGAAAGGACCTGGGAACCCAGTGTTTATTGTTGGATCAGCTACCGGAAAAGACGGAATTGCAGGTGCGGCTTTTGCGTCGAAAAATATTACAGAAGATTCAGCTTCGGATTTACCTTCGGTTCAGGTGGGTGATCCATTCATGGAGAAATTATTGTTGGAAGCAACGATGGAATTGTCTGAAACGGATGCGATTGTTGGTATGCAGGACATGGGAGCAGCAGGAATTACCTGTTCGACCTGTGAAATGAGTGCCGCTGGAAATGTGGGAATGGAAATTTACTTGGATAAAGTCCCAACACGTCAGGATCACATGTTGCCATACGAAATATTGCTTTCTGAATCCCAAGAACGCATGTTAGTGGTCGTTCAGAAAGGAAAAGAATCTGTGGTGAAACGCATTTTTGACAAATGGGATTTACACGCGGAGGAAATCGGACACGTAACAGATACTGGACGCGTTCGTTACTACATGGATGGAGAATTGGTAGGTGATGTTCCCGCTGAATCCTTAGTTTTAGGTGGTGGAGCTCCACAAAATGTTCGCGAATATTCGGAACCAGCATATTACCAAGAATTCAAGAAATTTAACATCAGTCAAGTTCCTCAACCAGAAAACTTAAAGGAAGTGGGCTATGCTTTGTTGCAAATGCCAAATATTGCCTCCAAACGTTGGGTTTACGAACAATATGATTCCATGGTTGGAACGCGTACGATGACAACCAATCGTCCTTCGGATGCTGGAGTAGTAAACATCAAAGGAACAAACATGGCTTTGGCGATGACCGTTGATTGTAATTCACGTTATGTAAATGCAGATCCGGAAGTTGGGACAATGATTGCAGTTTCGGAAGCGGCACGTAATATTGTTTGTGCTGGTGGAATTCCAAGTGCAATTACGAATTGTTTGAATTTTGGAAATCCATATAATCCTGAGTGTTACTGGCAGTTTGTCGGAGCAATCAAAGGAATGTCAGCAGCTTGTTTGAAATTTGAAACGCCTGTGACAGGTGGAAATGTTTCGTTTTACAACCAGACTTCCATGAATGGGGTAGAAGTACCTGTTTTTCCAACACCAACAATTGGTATGATTGGATTAGTAGCCGATAAAGAAAAAGTAATGACCTTGGATTTTAAACAAAAAGGAGATTTGATTTTCTTGGTGGGAGAATACAAGGAGGACATCGCTTCTTCTGAATATTTAGCGACGTATCACGGAATCAAAGCTTCTCCAGCGCCATATTTTGATTTAGAGCAAGAATTTAATATGCAGCATGCCGTTAAAGGATTGATTGAACATAATTTAGTGAATGCCGTACACGATGTCTCCGATGGAGGATTATTTGTTACCTTGGTCGAAATGTCCATGCCGCGTGAACTAGGATTTGATGTCGTTACTGATTCTGAAATTCGCGAGGATGCCTTTTTGTTCGGAGAAGGTCAAGGACGTGTAGTGGTTTCGGTAACGGAAGAACAAGAGGAATCGTTCCTCGAATTCACGGTGAACTCTGGCGTAAATATTACTTTACTCGGACATGTAACCAAAGGCAAAATGCAAATCGATGAGGAGCATTTTGGATTTATAACAGAAGCAAAACATCTTTTTGATACAGCGCTTGGTAAACATTTTGAAAATTGAAAATAGAAAACATGGAGTACAACACCACTAGAGGGAAGTTGATATTGCCAGAATATGGTCGTAATGTGCAGAACATGATTGCACACGCAATGGAAATTGCGGACCGAACAGAACGGAACCGTGCGGCACAGGCAATTATCGAAGTGATGGGACAATTAAATCCGCATTTAAGAGATGTGGATGACTACAGACATAAATTATGGACACACTTATTTGTGATGTCTGATTTTAAATTAGATGTTGACTCGCCCTACGTAATCCCAAAACAGGAAGTATTAAATGAGAAGCCAGATCGACTCGTTTACCCGAAAAGTAATATTCGCTACGGTCACTATGGCAAATACACTCAGACCATTCTGGAGGATGCGAAAAAAACGGAAGATCCAGCTGAAAAGGAGTATTTAAAAACTTCCATGGCGAACTTCATGAAGAAACAATACTTGTCCCACAACAACGACGCAGTGGAAAATAGTGTCATTGCAGAACATTTAAAAGAATTGTCAAAAGGGGAATTAATCCTAGATAATCCGGATGATTTGGTGAATACGAACACCCTGCTTCGTACCCTAGGCATCGGCGCAAACAACAAGAAATTTGTGAAAACAAACAATTTCAAACAAAAACAAAAAAAGAAATTCCAAAAAAAGCAATAAACGATGGCTTCATTTGAAATATACGGAGGTAAACCATTAAAAGGTGAATTAATTCCTCAAGGAGCAAAAAATGAGGCACTTCAGGTGCTGTGTGCGCCTTTGTTAACAGCTGAAAAAGTAACCATTTCCAACATTCCGGACATCGTTGATGTCAACAAACTCATTACGCTTTTGCAAACAATGGGTGTGAAAGTGGAGAAAGTGGAGAAAGGAACCTATATTTTTCAGGCGAAAGACATCGATTTAAAATACTTGGAATCAGAAGATTTCAAAACAAGAGCGTCCTCGTTACGCGGATCGATTATGATTGTTGGACCTTTATTAGCACGCTATGGTGTTGGATTTATTCCAAAACCTGGAGGAGATAAAATTGGACGTCGTCGCTTAGATACGCACTTCGAAGGATTTGCTTTGCTCGGAGCGAAGTTTAACTACGACGCAGGTGAACACTTCTATTCGGTAGAAGCAAAGAGCTTGAAGGGTGCATACATTCACTTGGATGAGGCATCAGTTACTGGTACAGCGAACATATTAATGGCTGCGGTGATGGCGGAAGGAGAAACGACTTTCTATAACGCTGCATGTGAGCCGTATATTCAACAATTATGTAAAATGTTGAACTCCATGGGAGCGAACATTAGCGGAATTGGTTCAAATATGCTCATCATCAAAGGAGTGAAGAAATTAGGCGGATGTTTTCACCGAATTCTTCCGGATATGATTGAAATCGGAAGCTTCATCGGACTAGCAGCAATGACGAAGTCTGAAATCACCATTAAAGATGTAAGTTGGGATAATTTAGGAATCATTCCAAATGTATTTCGTCGTTTAGGTGTTAAATTAGAGCGTCGTGGCGATGATATTTATATTCCCGCTCAAGAATCCTATGAAATTGATACGTTTATCGATGGTTCTATTCTAACCATATACGATGCTCCGTGGCCTGGGTTTACGCCGGACTTACTTTCTATCATATTGGTTGTTGCTTCTCAGGCAAAAGGATCCGTGTTGATTCACCAGAAAATGTTTGAATCTCGTTTGTTCTTTGTCGACAAATTAATCGATATGGGTGCGCAAATTATTTTGTGTGATCCACATAGAGCAACGGTGATTGGCTTAAATCGTGAGCATGACTTACGTGGAATCACGATGTCCTCTCCCGATATCCGTGCAGGTGTTTCATTGTTGATTGCCGCTCTTTCCGCAAAAGGTAAAAGCGTGATCGAAAACATCGAGCAAATTGACCGTGGATACCAAGATATTGAATTGCGCTTGAATAATATCGGTGCAGATATTCGTCGCGTTGGCTAATGAAGAAACAACTTATTTTCGGACTCCTTTTCATTGTGGCATACGCATGCTATGCCTTGTGTTTTCGTTCGGAAAAGTCCTTCGACTCTAAAGATCTTGCACCAGAAATCAAGTTGGTAGGAACCAATGGAAAAATCCGGAAACTATCGGACCTTCGAGGTAAGTTAGTTTTGGTGGACTTTTGGGCGTCTTGGTGTGGACCATGCCGAAAAGAAAGTCCAAATGTGGTGGAAGCATTTGGGAAATACAAATCAAAGGAATTTAAAAATGCCAATGGATTCGAAGTGTTTAGTGTTTCGATCGACAAAGATGTTTTAGCTTGGAAACAAGCGATAAAGGAAGATCACCTATCCTGGAAAAACCACGTAATAGATAAAGATGGAATTGCCGCAGCGAATTACGGTGTGTCTTCTATTCCAAGTGCTTTTTTAGTGGATGGTGAAGGACATATTGTTGCCAGTGGCGGAGAGTTGAGGGGAATTCAATTACACATTCGGATCGACAAACAACTCAAGTAGTTAGATTCGTTTGAGAACGTAGCTAATCAACGCCTTCATTTCACGCTCAGAGCCTGTCGAAAATTCCATGTTTGGACGATTAGCTATTCCCAGGCATATCGTCGCACACGCATGTCCTAGTTGACGCCCTAAGGCAAATATCGCTGAACTTTCCATTTCAAAATTAACAATCGACCATTCTTCTTGCTGAAAACTGCCAAGTTTTTCATGGATATCTTTGATTTTACTTTCTAAACGCAATGAACGTCCTTGAGGTCCATAAAAGCCTGAACTTGTGACCGTAATGCCTTCGTATGTTTCCGCTGACCGCAATTTTGACGTTAATCCTTCATTTGCAGTGATAAGATATGGGGTAATTCCGAAGGGTAGAGCTAAGTGTGCATTTATCGCTGAACAGAGGGATATTTCGTTAGGTGTATAGTCTATTGGGTAAAAATGCGCCACATTGTCCAATCCATACGCATGAGATGATAAAAGGTAAGAATGCAAAGGAATTTTTGTCTGTAGAATTCCACAAGTACCTATGCGAATTATTTCTAGCTGAGTCTTAATTGTTTTTTCAATCCGTAAATTTAAATCGATATTCACTAGTGCGTCGAGCTCTTGGATGCAAATGTCGATGTTGTCTGTTCCGATTCCGGTGGAAATGGCACTGATGCGTTTTCCTTGAAACATTCCGGTGTGACAAACAAATTCTCTATGTTGCGTTTTGTGCTGAATAACATCGAAAAAGGAAGAAATAAGTGCTACGCGATCTTGATCTCCAACAAGAATAATTTTATGTGCTATTTGATGTGGCTGTAAGGCCAAATGATACACCTCATTTCGCTCGTTTAATACGAGTTCAGTTGCAGGGAATTGCATGTGTTAGAAGCTGCCGAAAACTTTTGCTAACAATTCTGTTACTCGAGCTGCAGGATCCTTACGGATTTTGTTCTCTTCTTGCTCCACCATCTTGAATAGTCCTTCAATCGCTTTTTCAGTCACATATGCATTTAAGTCCGGATTGATTTTTTCTCCACCCGTCAACTTCATAGCCGTATTGTATTTGGTCATGATTGGATTCCAATATTCCGTCAATTTCACGCGAGAAATAGCTTCAGCTACCTTAGGCGAGAATGCCGTTGTTAACTTCGCAGTAGTTTGGTCTTTAAGGAATTTCGTTGCTGCCCCGTTACCACCATTCAAGATGGCGAATCCATCCTGGACACTCATGCTTGTGATTGCATCCACAAATATAGGTAGCGCTTCTTTAGCTGCTTCTTCCGCTGCTCGATTTAAAGTAGTTTCAAACTTATCAACCTGCGCAGTCATTCCTAAATCAATGGCTTTTTGACGCGCTTTAATCGCATCAGGAGGGAAAGCCAAGCGAATCACTTCGTTTTTTAAAAATCCATCCGTTACCGATGTCACATTCACTGCATTCTTGATTCCAACTTGCAAAGCTTCCTTGAGTCCGGATATCACTTCTTGGTTACTTAATTTAGGTGCAGCAGGTGTTGTAACTGGATTAATGTATCCATTTACCATGGATAAGTCAACTTTGGAACAGGTCCCAACAAACAAAGAAATAGAGGAGAACGCGAGAATTTTAAGCATAATTAACGAATAACATTGATGATTCCAGTTCTTTCGTTTTTACCATCATTATCAAGCTCTTTGTACCAAGCTTTCCACGTGTAAATTCCCGGTTGAACTTTTTGACCATTGTAGTATCCATCCCAGTAAGAATTCACATCATGTGTTTCCCAAACCACTTCACCCCAACGGTTGTGAATGGTTAATTCGAAGTTGGCTTTATCAATTCCTTCGACATAGAACATCCAAACTTGATTGTGTTCATCATCATCTGGTGTAAATGCAGTTGGTGCATAGAAAATCACATCTGAAACCACTTGAATTGGATACGTCACTGAATCGGAACAACCTAAGTTCGTTGTAACGATTAAGGTAATGTCATATGTCCCCATAACTCCTTCAGGGAAGGTAATCATAGCTGTTCCACCATTGTTTACAATGCTAGTTGCTCCTGAACTCACCCAGTTGTAACTAGCAATATTTCCTGTAGAAATGTCATTTGTTTGAACAGTTGTTTCAAACCATGTTAATGGACTTTTCGAAATCGTAAAGTCAGCAGTTGGCAATGGAGTAACTTCTACGATATCTTGGAAGTGTCCAAAGTATAAACATCCGTGAATTGAAGTGACAATCATATCCACCGTGTACGTTCCGGGTGTAGGCAATGTATGGGGCAATGGATCAAGGCTATTTACGGTGAAGGATTCACCGGTAGAGAAAATGTATTGTGTCGTAGCAACGTCGACACCGTTTGTGGACATGTTGCTAAATACAAAGTCTCCAGGCAAACATCTTTGTGAAAAGTCAGGAACGGTGTTCGGGATAATTTCTAGTGGAAAAATAATGGTCATACATTCTGTAGTCGTTGGTGAGCCACATGCTTCACTCAAGGTAACACAATAAACTGTTCCTGAATTAATCGGATCAACGGTAAGTGAACTGCCATTTCCAATTGGTAATCCGTCTTCTGTCCATGTGTATGTGTACGTTGTGGACCCACCTGCTCCTGTTGCTGTTAAAAGAATCGCATCCTCAGAACAGATCATGGTATCTTGTGTCAAGAAGGTAATATCCAGTGGCGCTGGTTCACTAATTGTTACATCCAACGTTTGCACACAACCGTTTATATCAGTTACCGTCACCGTGTGTAATCCTGCACCTAAATCCAATGCTGTTGCTGCTGAAGCGGTAGAACCTGTCCAACTGTAAGAATATGCTGGAGTTCCTTGTGTTACGTTCACCGTTGCTTGTCCATTCGCAATGGTGTAACAGTTCGCATTGACAATGTTCGTCATTGTTAAAATCATTGGAGGAATTTCCGTGATTGTCACGTAAATCGTATCCGCGCATCCAGATGCTGTGGTAGCATAGCACCAGTAGTTACCGGCACTTAGACCCGTTGCGGTTTGTGTATTTTGACCATTACTCCATTGAAAATTAACGACTCCTGTTATTGGAGTAATTACTGCTGTTGCTGTTCCGTCACTTCCCCCCGGACAGGAAACCGGAGTTGTAGTCGAATTAAATGTGGCAGGATTGTCTGAAACAACCGCTGTTCCGATTGATGAACAACCATTACCATTAACAACAGTAACTGTATATGTACCTGCTAATAATCCAGTTGCAGTTGCACCTGTTGCACCATTACTCCAAGCATACGTATAGGGTGGAGGAGAACCTGCTCCTGGCACCGCAGTAGCTGTTCCAACACCTTGAGAGCAAATATCTGGAACGGTTGTCGTTGCCAAGGTTGGATTAGTAACGGTCAACCAAGTGGTATCGTTGGTAATCGAACCAACACTTGTTCCACATGCTGCTCCTGTTAAAAAATAACCGGTTGTCCCGGATGGAACTGGATTCACGTTTAAAGTACCATTGTTGTAAGGGAATGTTTGACCCAGTGTATTTGCCCAAAGGAAATTACTTCCAGGACTATTTACCATAGCATACGGTATCTGCGACATGGTGTACGAATTTGTGTTTGCAGGTGCCGTAGGTAAAAATCTTCTTCCATCTTGATTCGCACTCCAAACCGAAACATTTCTTCCTGGTGTAATATGTGCAACGGTCATTGGGTTGTTTTCAGACCCCTGAATCGCTAAACTACTATTCCATGTACCACAAATTGGTTTGTTACCGATGTGCATCTCAAAAATATTGGACGTTTCGTAAAGGATAATCGCTAGGTAATTACATTGCGTGGTACAACCAAACATGGCTACGTTTTTATATAGCACCACAAATTTACGATTTGGCGCCGTACCAATGGTTTGGTATTGAATTTGTCCTGCTGTTGCCGGATTCAAATCTTGATAAGCAATCATAATAGAGTTACGAGCGGATGGAAATGCCATATTCGGTAGAGGTGTTACTCCGCCCAACGACCATGGACAGTATCCGCCAGCATTCGTCGTGTTAAAAGAGATGAGTCCATTAGAACCAATCACACAATTTGAGTAATTTGTCCCGTAAAAACTAAATGGAAATCCAATTGCTACAGACCCAGACCAAACGTCGTCACTTAAAAAAACGCTTGTAGGTGCATTTAAATAGACTCCTGCTGCTGTTCCAGGATTCACCCCAGTATTGCAATTATTTATGGTAACTGTTTGACCAGCACAAATGGTCGCATCTACCCCAAGACATAATACCACATTGCTTTGAGCGAATGAGTTTAGCTGAGTAGCTAACATCAATAGAATGGAGCTTGTTAACTTGATGAAATTCATATTTTTTTTTGCTGTGTGTAACATGTTTTCGAATACTTGTAGTTAGTTCTGAGCATTAAACGACAAAGTTTCGCTCTGGGTTGCTTAGATGTGTCAAAAATATGAAAAAAAGTTACGTTACACAAGGATGTTCTATTGGTAATTCTGCTTTACCGAGGTGAAAAAATGCTGAAATAAGTGAATTGTAGTTAAAGTGTCATTTGGACACTAATAATTTGTTAAAAATAGTTGGCTTTTCGTACGAAAATGTTGCTACTTTTGCCCAAGTTCAATTTATAAAAAAAACGATAAATATGTCAAATAAGTATCATGCAGAGATTGAAGCGTTCATGGATCGAGTTCGTGCTAAAAACGGACATGAGCCAGAATTTCTTCAAGCGGTTCAAGAAGTAGCTGAAGCAGTTATTCCAATTATTGAAGCAAGTCCAAAATACAAGGCGGCTAAAATTTTAGATCGCATTGTAGAACCTGAAAGAACTATTATTTTCCGTGTTCCTTGGTTAGATGATAAAGGGGAGGCTCAAGTGAACAGAGGTTACCGTGTTGAGTTTAACTCTGCTATCGGACCTTACAAAGGTGGTTTACGCTTCCATCCATCAGTAAACTTATCGATTCTTAAATTTTTAGGATTCGAGCAAATTTTCAAAAACTCCCTAACAACACTTCCTATGGGTGGTGGTAAAGGTGGGTCTGATTTTGATCCGAAAGGAAAATCAGACAACGAAGTAATGAAATTCTGTCAATCATTTATGACTGAGTTATCTCGTCACATTGGAGCTGACACAGATGTACCTGCGGGTGATATCGGTGTTGGTGGACGTGAAATCGGTTACATGTTTGGACAATACAAAAGAATTCGCAACGAATTTACGGGAGTATTAACTGGAAAAGCACGCAACTGGGGTGGATCATTGATTCGTCCAGAAGCTACTGGTTATGGTACCGTTTATTTTGCTCAAGAAATGTTGGCGACCAAAGGTGATTCTTTCCAAGGTAAAGTTGTCGCTGTTTCTGGTTCTGGAAATGTGGCTCAATATGCTTGTGAAAAAGCAACCCATTTAGGAGCGAAAGTGGTTACATTGTCAGATTCAGAAGGCTACATCTATGATGCAGACGGAATAGATGCGGGTAAATTGGCATTCGTGATGGAATTGAAAAATGTAAAACGTGGACGCATTTCTGAATACTGCAATGTATACTCATCCGCAAAATTCATCGCTGGAAAACGTCCTTGGGAAGTGAAAGCAGACATCGCTCTTCCATGTGCAACTCAAAATGAGTTGAATGGTGATGAAGCGAAAGTACTTGTTTCTAACGGTGTGATTTGTGTAGCAGAAGGAGCAAACATGCCTTCTACTCCAGAAGCAATTACCGCATTCCATAACGCGAAAGTATTGTTCTCTCCAGGAAAAGCGTCAAACGCTGGTGGAGTAGCAACTTCAGGATTGGAAATGTCACAAAATTCACTTCGTCTTTCTTGGCCTGCTGAAGAGGTGGACCAACGTTTACACGGAATCATGGTTTCAATCCACGAGGCATGTGTGAAATACGGTAAAGATGAAGCTGGATACGTAGATTACGTAAAAGGTGCAAACATCGCTGGATTTGTGAAAGTTGCAGATTCAATGATCGATCAAGGTTTGGTTTAATAACCATTCATAAAAATGAAAATCCCGTCTTTGGCGGGATTTTTTTTGCACTTATTTTCTGAATTTTCAGCACCTTTGTATGTGATACATCGACTGATTATTTATTGTTTTATTATTTGTCAGCACTGGCTTTGTTCAGCGCAAAATCAAGTTGTGTCTGGTGTTTGTCGTATTGGTCTGACACAAGAACTTCAGAAATTCACTCCCTTTACACGTGCACGCCTTCAATTCGAACGAAATAAAAACATCTTCGCGTTGAACCTTGGGCTTTCCATGCAAAAAGCTTCCCAACAGATTCTTGCGCCATCTTTAGCAATTGATTACGCACATCTTTGGAAAATTCAACGAATTTCTCTTGGTCCTGTCCTGGATTTCTCCATGGATTCGTATGTGTTTGGCGCACGTTTCTTGTTCCTTCATTCGTCGGTTGGATATCGATTTGCCTTTGGAATTAAATGGCAATTTTTTCAAGAAGCAACAGTGGGCCCGACTACCGAATCCTTTACTTACTTGGATCAAAAGAATGAGCAATTCACGTGGAATTATCATATAAAACTTGGACTGCAATATGCACTACGTTAAGATTGCTTTCTTGTTATGCGTCCTTTTTGCTTGCACGAAAAGCGAAGAAGTCAAGAACATCCTTGTTTTTGGACATGCTGGAATGGGATTGAGTATGGATAATTCCATTTATCACGATAATTCAAAAGAAGCGGTTTCACTTGCCTTGAATTTACCCACGTCAAATGGGGTGGAGGTAGATGTGCGTTTAGGTGCGGATGGAGCCCTGTGGCTCTATCACGATGAATGGTTGGAAGCGGAAACCAATGGCGAAGGATGTGTTTCAGAGCTGAGTGATCCGGATTTATCCAAAATCAACTATCAAACACTGAAGAAAGAGAAGTTGGTGAAATTAGTCGATGTCTTGAGTTTGCTGCGTGAGGATCAGCAATTATTTATTGATTTGAAACCTGTCAATTCTTGTCGTAATGAACGGGTAGACTTCGAACGCTTGAAAGAAGCTTTTGAGGAACAGTTGCATGGATATGAGAACCAAGTAAAAATCATCTGTTCGTATGAGTATTGGCTGAACGAATTGGCTTCTGAATATGAGGTATTATACTCAACTGATGATGTCGAAAAAGGAAAGAAAATGATACAGAAACATCCAAGTATCGTTGGACTAGTTATTCGAAATGCGGTGATTCATACACAAGATGTTCAGTGGATCAAGCAGCAAAATCAATCGGTATATTTGTATGATATCCGTTCCTTGAAAGGAATTCGACAAGCGTATGCTAAGGGTCCGACCGGAATCCTCGCAGATGATCTCAGAAATGCATTAGAAGAAAGAGGTTATGCTTTGTAGAAAGGTAATTTAACGACTTGCGCTTTGACACCTTTCTCACGGATTTCAATGAAGATTTCACTCTCCAATTTGCTGTTCTCAATTGTTACGTAGCCAAGTCCAATTCCTAATTTCATGCTCGGGGACATCGTTCCGGATGTTACTTTTCCGATAACTGTTCCAACTGCATCCAAGATAGGATAATCGTGACGTGGAATTCCACGGTCAATCATTTCAAAAGCGACTAATTTACGTGTAAGACCTGCCTCTTTTTGTTTCGCAAGGAATTCAGAATCCGTGAAATCCTTCGTGAATTTCGTGATCCATCCCAATCCTGCTTCCAATGGAGAAGTCGTGTCATCGATATCGTTCCCGTACAAACAGAAGCCCATTTCTAAACGAAGTGTGTCACGTGCCGCAAGTCCAATTGGTTTAATACCAAAGTCAGCTCCAGCTGTAAAAACAGCATCCCAAAGTTGGTTGGCGTCTTCGTTTTTTACATAGATTTCGAATCCACCTGAACCCGTATAACCTGTTGCGGAAATCATGATATTTTCAATGCCGGCAAATGTCCCGTGTTTGAACGTATAATACGTCATATTCGATAAATCGATGTCAGTCAAAGATTGCATGGCTTCCGCGGCTTTTGGACCTTGGATCGCCAATAAACTGTATTGATCAGAAAGATTTTCCATTTCAACACCTAAGTCGTTGTGTGAAGAAATCCAATTCCAATCTTTTTCAATATTAGAAGCATTCACAACGATGAAATATTCCTCCGCATTCACTCGGTAGATAATCAAGTCATCCACAATTCCTCCCTTACCGTTTGGCATGCACGAATATTGCGCTTTTCCGTCAAACAATACAGAAGCATCATTGGAAGCAAACTTTTGAATCAAGGCCAATGCATTGGGACCCCTTAACACAAATTCACCCATGTGCGAAACGTCAAAAACACCCACGGAATTGCGCACGGTTTCATGCTCGGCATTCACACCTTCGTATTGCACTGGCATGTTGTATCCAGCAAATGGAACCATTTTTGCTCCAAGGTCAATGTGTTTTTGTGTGAGTGCAGTGTTTCTCATGTGTTGCTGTTTTTCAATAGATAAATTTCGATTATTTTTTTATGCGCTCCACATAAATACCAGTGCGCGTATCGATTTTGATCACCTCACCATTGTCAATGAATAGAGGAACACGAACTTCAGCTCCAGTTGCAATGGTTGCCGGTTTCATCGAGTTCGTTGCAGTATCGCCTTTAACACCTGGCTCTGTATAGGTAACTTCAGAAATAATGTACATCGGTAATTCAACCACAAGCGGCATCTCTTCTTCCGCGTGGAAAAGGATATTCACCATCATGCCTTCTTGTAAGAATCCAGGTTTTTCAACCATTTTCAACGGAATATTGACTTGCTCATATGATTCATTGTTCATGAACACATAGGATTCAGGTTCTTGGTACAAGTATTGGTATTCACGGTTCTCAATGCGCACCGGATCAATTTTATGTCCAGCTGAAAAGGTGTTGTCGATCACTCTTCCTGACTCAATTTGACGCATTTTTGTACGCACAAAGGCAGGTCCTTTTCCTGGCTTAACGTGTTGGAATTCGATGATTTGATAAAGTTTATCATTGTGACGTATGCACAATCCGTTTCGGATATCTGATGTATTTGCCATAATTCAATTCAAATTAGGTCGCAAATATAGGATTTTGAGTCGAAATCACAATCCTTTCTACTGAAATTCACGACGTGTCAACTTCATTCAAGATTGATCTTTTCGGGAAATATACTTAGTTCTTGAAATAAAGCCCTTTATCAACCGATTTTCGTTCATAAAAATCACTATTTCCATGTAAATTCTGCGTGTCTAAAGGTTATTTTTGTTATTCCGAAAATCTTAAAATTCGAAATGACAGAAAATCAATATACTGAAGATAACATACGCTCCCTCGATTGGAAGGAACATATACGACTTCGTCCGGGTATGTATATCGGTAAGCTAGGCGATGGAGCTGCAGCTGACGATGGAATTTACATACTTGTGAAAGAAGTTACGGATAACTGTATCGATGAATTTGTCATGGGTAACGGGAAACGGGTGGACATAAAAGTGAAAGATGGAACGGTTTCGGTTCGTGATTATGGACGAGGAATTCCACTTGGGAAAGTAGTGGAAGTTGTTTCCAAAATGAATACCGGTGGTAAATATGACTCCAAAGCTTTTAAGAAATCTGTCGGTTTAAACGGGGTAGGAACGAAAGCAGTAAATGCACTTTCTTCTTATTTCATGGTCTATTCAGTTCGAGAGGGTGAAAAGAAAATGGCTGAATTCTCGAAGGGGGAATTAGTGAAGGATTATCCCATGGAGAAGACGGACGAAGTAAATGGTACGTATGTAGAATTTATTCCAGATGAATCCATATTTAAGAAATATGCTTTCAAAACGGCATACTTGGATAAGATGATGTGGAATTATTGCTATTTGAATCGTGGATTATCCATGTATTACAATGGTGAGAAATTTCAATCAAAAGACGGACTCAAAGATTTGTTGGAAAACAACATGGATGGAGATCCGCTTTATCCAATTATTCACTTGGAGGATGAAGATATCGAGGTAGCATTTACGCACGGAAGAACCTACGGCGAGGATTATTATTCCTTCGTTAACGGTCAACATACGACACAAGGTGGGACACATCAAAGTGCTTTTCGTGAATCAGTAGCGAAAGTAATCCGTGATTTTTACAATAAAAACTACGAAGCTTCAGATATTCGTCAGTCCATTGTGGCAGCTGTAGCCGTAAAAGTGATAGAACCGGTGTTTGAATCACAAACAAAGACAAAGCTCGGGTCTCAAGAAATCGAACCAAGAGGAAAGTCGATGCGTGCGTTTATTAATGACTTTTTGAAGGATAAGCTCGATAATTACTTGCACCGAAATCCAGATGTAGCGGAGACAATCGAAAAGAAAATCAAGCAGTCGGAACGCGAACGAAAAGAATTAGCAGGAATCCGTAAGATTGCTCGTGACCGCTCTAAAAAATCAAATTTACATAATAAGAAATTGCGTGATTGTCGCTCGCACTTGACGGATTTAAAAGATGAAAAACGCGAAGAGACAACACTTTTTATAACGGAAGGAGATTCGGCGAGTGGATCGATTACTAAATCACGAGATGTGAGTACTCAGGCGGTGTTCTCCTTGCGCGGTAAACCATTAAATTGTTACGGTTTGACAAAAAAAGTGGTTTACGAAAATGAAGAGTTTAACCTCATTCAAGCTGCTTTGGATATCGAAGATGACATGGACAACTTGCGTTACAATAAAATTGTCATTGCAACCGATGCCGATGTCGATGGAATGCACATTCGCATGTTGCTCTTAACATTCTTCCTTCAATTCTTTCCTGATTTGGTGAAACGTAACCATGTGTATGTGCTACAAACACCATTGTTTCGTGTTCGAAATAAAAAGAAAACCATTTATTGCTATTCGGATGAAGAGCGACGCAATGCCATCGAAGAGATTGGTAAAGGAGCGGAGATCACGCGATTTAAAGGACTCGGAGAGATTTCTCCAGATGAGTTTATCCACTTCATTGGTGCCGATATTCGCTTGGAACCAGTTTTGTTGACAAAAGACAATTCAATCGATTCTATTTTATCCTACTACATGGGTAAAAATACACAGGAACGTCAAGAATTTATCATAGATAATTTGCGTGTCGAAAAGGATGTCGTGGATCAAGGGAAAGCTGAATTAAATACGAACGAAATAGAAATTGCTTCTTAATCATGGCGGAAGACGAAATAGAAGACTTGAATCCATCTTTGGGAGATGAACATAATCCATTTGAAAATAAACAGGTGGATGATAAAATCATTCCTGTTGGTGGACTGTATCAAAATTGGTTCTTGGATTATGCCAGTTACGTAATCCTAGAAAGAGCAGTTCCTGCTTTGAATGATGGATTAAAGCCCGTGCAACGACGCATTCTCCATTCCATGAAAGAATTGGAAGATGGTCGATACAATAAAGTAGCGAATATCATCGGAAACACTATGAAATATCACCCGCATGGTGATGCTTCTATTGGCGATGCATTAGTCCAATTAGGACAAAAAGAATTATTGATCGATTGCCAAGGAAACTGGGGAAATACCTTAACGGGTGATGGCGCTGCCGCGCCACGTTACATTGAAGCACGATTGTCCAAGTTTGCCTTGCATGTGGCGTTTAACCCAAAGACAACGAATTGGTTGATGAGTTATGACGGACGTAACAAAGAGCCGGAACAACTTCCAATGAAATTCCCCTTGCTTTTAGCTCAGGGAGCAGAAGGAATCGCTGTGGGAATGGCGTGTAAGTTTTTGCCACACAACTTTATCGAATTAATTGATCAGTCCATCAACCATTTACGTGGTAAGAAAGTGGAGTTACTCCCGGATTTCCCCAATGGTGGAATGGCTGATTTTACCGGATACAATGATGGTTTGCGTGGTGGACGCGTGCGCGTTCGCGCGAAAATCAAAAAGATCGACAACAAAACTTTGACGATTCATGAAATTCCTTTTGGAACAACGACTGGATCCTTGATTGAGTCGGTGCTTAAAGCCAACGACAAAGGGAAAATTAAGATTAAGAAAATCGAAGACAATACGTCCTCAGAGGCCGAAATCATCGTGCACTTATTCCCAGGAGTTTCTCCAGATAAAACGATTGACGCACTATACGCATTTACGGATTGCGAAGTCTCAATGGCGCCGAATTCATCGATTATCGACGGTGATAGGCCGCGTTTTTTAGGTGTTACGGAAATCCTAAGAATCAACACGGATAATACCGTTCGCTTGTTGAAACTCGAATTGGAAATTCGCTTAGATGAATTGGAACGACAATGGCATTTCTCTACTTTGGAGAAGTTGTTCATTAACAACGAGATGTACATCGACTTCAAGCATTACAGTGACCGCGAGTCCTTGTATGAATATTTATACAATCGTTTCGAGCCCTTTAAAAAACAGTTAATACGTGAGATTGAAGATGAAGATTTTCATAAATTGACACAAATCCCAATGATTCGTATTACGCGTTTTGACTCCACAAAAGCGGATGATGTATTGTTGAAAATCGAGGAAGAAATTCAAGTGGTGAAAGCACATTTGAATAACTTGGTGGAATATGCCATCGATTATTACAAAGATTTAAAGAAACGTTTTGGTGCAGGAAAAGAGCGTAAAACGGAAATCAAAGTATTTGATAACATCAGCGCATCAAAAGTGATTATTGCAAATCGCAAGTTGTATGTTGATTACGAAGAAGGATTCATCGGTTATGGTTTGAAAAAAAATGAGCCGATTGGTGATTGTTCAGACATTGATGACATCATTTGTTTCTTTGCGTCCGGTAAGATGTTGGTTACCAAAGTTTCGGATAAGAAATTTGTCGGCAAGGACTTGATTTTTGCAAGTGTTTGGAAGAAAGGTGACACACGTACGATTTACCATTTGTTCTATCAAGACGGAGTAGGTGGGGCGACGATGATGAAGCGTTTTTACGTGAATTCCATTACGCGCGATTCGGAATACGATTTAACCAAAGGTGCAAATGGATCCAAAATGCTGTATTTTTCTGTGCATCCGAATGGAGAACGCGAAGTGATTTCGGTATTATTGCGTCCAAGACCACATTTGAAACGACTACGTTTTGACGTTGATTTAGGAGAATTGCTCATTAAAGGGCGGAATTCTGCTGGAAATCGCGTGACAAAAGAAATCATCCAGAAAATCATCCAGAAAGAAGTAGGTGGATCTACCTTGGCAGCGCGAAAAATTTGGTACGACGCGATTGTCGGACGATTGAACGATGAAGGACGAGGGAAATTCCTTGGTTCATTCAAAGGAGATGACCGTATTTTGACTTTGTATCGAGCTGGTGAATACCGCTTAAGTTCCTTCGACTTAGCCACACACTTTGATGAAGACATGGTACACATCGAAAAATGGATCCATGATCGACCAATATCCACCGTGTACTTTGATGGAGAAAAAGAAATGCGCTATGTGAAACGATTTGTCTGTGAAGTACAGGTCGATAAACGTATTTCCTTTATCAGTGAAGCAGCAGGTTCCTACATGGACGTTGTTTCGACGGCTTATCGTCCAGAAGCTAAAATTGTGTATAATAAATTGCTAAAGGAAACAAAGAACCTTCCGGACAATGTCGTGAACCTCGCAGATTTGATTGAAGTTAAAGGAATGAAAGCGCAGGGAAATCAAATGACGAAATTCAAAGTGAAGGAAATTGTGTTAACCCACCCAATCGATGAAAGCCCCGAACCTTGGCCAGATCAAAAGGTGCATACTGAAGATGCTGTAGGTGAAGAACTTGAAATTCGGGAAGAAGAAGACATGGCAGGTCCAACACCAACAATGGAGTGGGATTTATCTCAAAAAGAAGAAGACGATAACCAAGATCAAATTAAATTATTTTAGATTCATTCTATATTGCCATCGAAAGTTTCGATGGCTTTTTTTTAGCTATTATTTTGATTAATTTTGTTTCATCAAATTTACAATCATGGATGCATTAAGAGAAAACAAAATCAATTACTCCAATATTGGATTAATGCTCGTCACGGCAGTATTAGCTTACTTTTTTCCCTTTGAAACATTCTTATTGGCTTACGCTTATTTAGGCCCTCTTCATTATTTAACCGAAATTAGTTGGTTGCATGACCGAAATTATTTCGCGAAGGGAAAATATGATTTTCTCGTACTCCTAATTGTCGGCGTTTTATTGTCCTATGCAGCTTTTGCCAAAGACTTCGGAGTGAGTGTTGAAGTCTACGATTATTTCGTAAAAATGAATTTGTTCGACAAACTCATTGTTTTTGCCTTGTTTAGCTCCATTTTATTTGCCCTCGTAAAAAACTTATTCATTAAAATCATCGCTATATTATTTTTATTTGTCTTTATATCGGGCTGGTTGAGTCCGGATTCTGCTGCAGCAAATGCTGAAAGTACCACCATTTTTGCATTGACGTCTCTTGTGCCGACATTGATCCACGTGTATTTGTTTACTGGTTTGTTCATGTTATTTGGAGCACTGAAAAATCGCAGTGTATCAGGGATATGGCAAATGGTCGGATTTGTTGCGATTCCACTTTTGCTTGTTTTTGCCATTCCGGTTGATACGAAAGCGCCAATTTCCAAATTCGGAAAAGATGCTCATTACGCAAAAGGAGATGGATTCTTTTCGACGAATGTCAGTATCATTGATCATTTTGATTTGACCGCGGATCCTCTGTATACCAACTCGGACTTCGTTTCTTTCGTGAAGAAAAAGGACTTTAAAGAAGCGAATGCGCAATACAACTTCATTACAAAAGAAAACCTAAATGGATTAGTGGATAGTCTTTCTAAAATTCCAAATAAGGCGTATTTAATCAAAAAACAACCCTTGAATCCGAATTTTCAGGTGGACAATATTTTGCTTCTATTCTCGAAAGAAGGGATGTTGGATGAATACCAAATGAAGCCAATCCCAGCGAAATTGTTTACGGGATTCTCTTTGGAGAAATATGCGTCTGTAGTGTACAATTCAACCATTGGAATCATGCTCATGCGCTTCATTGCCTTTGCTTATTTGTATCATTACTTGAATTGGTTCAGTAAAACAGAAGTGATTCGTTGGCACAAGGTCCCAAAAATACGCTTTGCCGCAGTAATTGTACTGTGGATTGCAGCAAGTGTCTTCTACACGATGGACTACTCCTTGGGATTAAGTGCCTTGTTCTTTTTGAGTTTCACACACGTCTTGTTGGAATTCCCTCTGAACATCATGTCCATTGTTGGAATTGGAAAAGAGTCAATGTCCATCATGAAAAATGGATTCAAAGCACCTTCAGCTGAATAATTAGTTAAAAGAATCGATGATGAAAAACGTATTTTATTTGTTATTATTTGTTGCCTTTGTATCAAACGCACAAGTACAAGTACAAGAACAAAGTTCAATCAATATGAACTTGGGTAATAGTTTAATAAATACCTTGGCTGACGGTAGATATACCCTTTCAGATGCAGGAGCGTCCTATTTTGCTCAGCTCTCTTTGGGCTGTGTTTCCAAAACTTATCCGCATTATTTCTACAAAGGATTTAGTGAAAAAGTTCCAAGCGGCGGACCTAAAGATCTTTGGCCATCGTTTTGTGGTTGCTATGATTGGCATAGCAGTGTGCACAATCATTGGTGTATGATCAAAATATTGAAATTATACCCCAATATTGCTGAAGCTGCCGAAATGAGAAGTCGCCTAAACGAAAGTTTTAATCCGGATAAGATTCTAAAGGAGTTGGAGTACGTTCGGACGCATGAAAATGGACTATTTGAATTTCCTTACGGACAAGCTTGGGTGTTAAAGATGGCTGAGGAACTCAGTACGTGGAAAGATCGCGATGCGCAACGTTGGTTGAATAACCTAGCGCCTCTAAGTAATTATGTAGCTTTAGTCCATTCCATCGTTTGGAAAAGTGTGGATAAAGTGGAATTGTCTGGTAGTCACGACAGTCCAGCTATGGCACTTTCCTTTGCTTACGATTATGCGCTCAGATTTGAAGATAAAAAATTGGAAAAAGTAGTTGTTTCCGCAGCAATGAAATACTATGGCAAAATTCAAAATACGTCCATCGAAAAAGAACCGAACGAATACGATTTTATGTCAGCTAGTTTATTAGTGGCGGATTTGATGCGAAAAGTAATGACTCCTGAAAAATATGTGAAATGGTGCAAGAAATTTTGTCCTAATTTATTCATTTCAACTAAAGTGAATGTGGCTCTACAAATTAAACGTACCGGAAAACACGACGGCTACGAATCGCATTGGGATGGTTACCACCTGAATCGCATTTGGTGTCTAAACGGAATGTTGAAAACGTTTCCAGAAGAAACCCTAGATGAAGCTACAAAAGCGGAATGGGTTTTAGCCATGAATCAAATGTGGGATTATGCGCAAGAAAGCATCGGAAAAGGGAATTATGACATTGACCATTGGTTGTCATCATTCTCGGTTTTTGCATTAATCGGTTACGAGTAAATTTACCTTAGCCAAAACCCAGTCTAGCTGTTCTTCTTTTGTGAGTTGCGAATTGTCTAACACAAGTGCATCAGCAACTTGGATCAAAGGACTTTCCGAACGAGTTGAATCTAGGTGGTCACGTTCAGCTAAGTTTTCACGCACTTCCTCCACAGTCATCTCGATTCCTTTGGACTGCATTTCTGCCAATCTGCGTTGCACGCGGATTTCTGAATCCGCTGTGACAAATAATTTCAATTCGGCATTCGGGAAAACAACGGAACCAATGTCCCGTCCGTCCATAACGATTCCTCCTTTTTCACCCATCTTTTTTTGTGCCACGACCAATTTCTCTCGAATCGGTTTGTACGCTGCAACGATGGAAACGATTCCGGCAACCTCCGGTTGACGAATTTCGTTTGACACGTCTTTTCCATTTAAGAAAATATGAAGTTCCTGACCAATAAGTGCAAAATGGATTTCCATTCTACTCAAATTCGCATCGATTTCCTCCTTGGCTAATGCACCATCTTGGATCAGTTGATTTTGTATGCAGTACAATGTTGCTGCACGATACATAGCGCCAGAATCAATAAATACATACCCTAGTCGATTAGCAAGGTCTTTAGCAAGTGTACTCTTTCCACATGCTGAAAACCCGTCGATGGCGATGGTGATTCTTTTTTGATTCATGTATCAAAAATAATTCTTTTGACTTGATTCAGTCATTCTTCTTTCTAAAGATTGACAAAAAGCCATAAAAAAAGCCTCCCGAAGGAGGCTTTTTTATTAATAGTACATTGCTCTTCGAACTTTCGAAATGTATTTAGCTAGTCGAATTACTTGTTTCGTGTAACCGAATTCGTTGTCGTACCAGGCATACAACACAACATTTTTCCCATCTATCGATGCAATGGTTGCATTGGAATCAAATACCGAACAACACGTGTTGCCAATAATATCGCTTGAAACCAATTCCGGATCGAAAGAATAGTGAATTTGATTAACTAACTCACCATTCAACGCGGCATCTTTAATCGCTGCATTAACTTCATCCACAGATGTTCCTCTGCCAAGTTCTAGGCTCAAAATCGCCAAGGATCCATTTGGTGTTGGGACACGAACGGCATTCGCAGTTAATTTGTCCTTTAAGTCTGGAATAACTTTTGTTACAGCGCTTCCAGCACCGGTAGATGTAATAACCATGTTAATCGCTGCAGAACGTCCACGACGAACTTTCTTGTGCATATTGTCCAACAAGTTTTGGTCGTTTGTATACGCATGAACTGTTTCAATATGTCCTTTAACTACACCGAATGTATCATTGATAACTTTCAGTATTGGAGAGATTGCGTTGGTTGTACAGGATGCTGCAGAGAAAATGTTTTCATTTTCAATATCTAATGTCCCTTGGTTGATTCCGTAAACGATGTTTGGAACTTCTTTTCCTGGTGCTGTCAATAACACTTTGGAAACACCTTTCGCTTGTAAATGGCGGGACAATTGTTCACGGTTGGTAAATACACCTGTGTTGTCTATAATCAACGCATTATTGATTCCATAAATGGTGTAATCAATATCCTCCGGATTCGAAGCATCAATCATGTGAACAATTTGTCCGTTAATCACGAGGCTTTTATTTTCTAGGTTTTCAGCTACGGTCCCTTTAAATGCGCCGTGAACGGAGTCGTTTCGCAATAAAGAAGCACGTTTAATGATGTCCGCATCACTTGATCCGCGTGTAACAATTGCTCTTAAACGCAATTGTTGGCCTTTCCCTGCTTGTTTGATCAATTCTCTTGCTGCCAAACGCCCGATACGTCCAAAACCATATAGAACAACATCGCGCGGCTCTATTGCTTGATGCGCTGGAAGTTTGCCAAGTTTATCTGTTAAGAAATCCGCTTTGGATGAATAGTTTGCATGTTCTGCCAACCACTCACTCGCTAATTTCCCAATGTCTAATTTAGATGGTTTAACATCCATGGTCATTAACGCAACTGCTAATTCAGAAGTGGTAAATACATCAATCGGTTTGTTGACCACCATCTTCGCATATTCATGAAGATTAAGGATTTCAGATATAGTAACATCCGTCAAGTGATTGCGGAATAATACCAATTCAATTCCTTTGTCGTACAGTAATTCGCCGACTTTACTTTGCAACGTTACCGCTGCACGCTCCTGCTCAATGTGAGAGTGAAGCTCTTTTTCATAGCCATCTTTCGATTCCATTTTTTTATTTTTTTATGTGTTGATTGATTGTTGATGCTAAAAAATAGGGAAGAAAAAAAGGCTGTCCACTTTCGCAGACAGCCTTGCAATGATTATCCTAAATAGGACTTCAGTAATTTGTTTCGAGATGTGTGTCGCAGACGTCGAATCGCTTTTTCTTTGATTTGACGCACACGCTCACGTGTCAAGTTGAATTTTGCTCCGATTTCTTCTAAGGTTAATCCGTGATTCATTCCAATTCCGAAGAATAAACGAATGATTTCACGTTCTTTATCCGTTAGTGTACTCAAGGATCGCTCAATTTCTTTCTGTAAAGACTCCGCCATTAAAGCTTGGTCAGTACGAGGAGCATCTGCGTTTGACATGACGTCCATCAATGTTCCACCATCTTCGTTTGATGATAGGGGAGCATCCATTGATACGTGACGACCAGATACACTTAAACTTTCCTTGATTTTTTCTTCAGGAACTTCCAATGCTTCAGCTAATTCTTCAGCGGAAGGTGGACGTTCGAATTCTTGTTCAAGTCGAGAAAATGCTTTGTTGATTTTGTTCAATGATCCAACTTGGTTCAAAGGCAAACGTACAATACGTGCTTGCTCTGCTAATGCTTGTAAGATGGATTGACGAATCCACCAAACGGCGTAAGAAATAAATTTGAATCCACGTGTTTCATCAAACTTCTGAGCGGCTTTAATTAATCCAAGATTTCCTTCATTAATCAAATCAGGTAAAGTTAAACCTTGATTTTGGTATTGTTTGGCTACGGAAACGACAAAGCGTAAATTTGCTCTTGTCAGTTTCTCTAAAGCTTTTTGATCACCGGCTTTTATCTTTCTGGCTAATTCTACTTCTTCTTCTGCTGTGATCAGTTCTTCACGACCAATATCCTGTAGATATTTATCTAAAGACTGACTCTCTCTGTTTGTTATCGATTTGGTGATTTTGAGCTGTCTCATGCTGCTGGATATCTCTAATTATTTGTTAATTTTCTATCTATTCTATCGTAGTTGGAAGCAAAGTAACGCCAAATATTGTGATTGAAAAAATTTAGTTTCCACAATTTATTAACTTTTATCAACGAGTTCTCAACCCTGGAATTTGGACTAAAAAGCCGTTATAATCCCAAGCCTTTAAATTCTCTTTTCCCACTCTCAGTCATGATTTCAAGTAGTACACCTCGGTTCACCCCACTTAATTTCCCACTCAATTCTTCGATGCTCTCGATGGGTTCGTTGTTCACTTTTAAGATAACATCACCTACATTTAATCCAACCGCTTTTAATTTACCAGCAGTGATCGATTTAATTTTGACGCCAAAGGCAATATTTAACTCTTTCTTCTCCTTTTCACTCATCTCAATGAAAGTGGCGCCCAGCGCTTGACTTTTATTAATTTCTTCCTTGGACATCAACGCTGTCTCACCTTCTTTGTTACGCAAAACCAATTCGCGAATAACTTCTTCGCCATCTTTTTCACGAACGGTTAACGAAACTTTGTCCCCTGGACGTCTTTTTCCAATTTCTTCTTGAAGCGCTGAAACGGAGTTGACTTCCATTGTTCCAATTTTCAAGATGACATCTCCGTCCTTCAGTCCAGCCTTATCTGCACTTCCATCCTCAATGACTTTCGCTAGAAATACTCCTTTTAGATTCGGTAGCTTATTTTTCTCTTTGATTTCTTGTGAAATGTCTGAAATTTGAACGCCTAGGTATCCACGCTGAACGAGTCCGTAATCGATGAGGTCGCTCATTACCTTTTGAACTAAGTTCACTGGGATGGCAAAGGAATAGCCACTGTAACTCCCGGTTTGAGATGCAATAGCTGTGTTGATTCCGATGAGTTTACCTTGCGTGTTGACTAGCGCACCACCGCTATTTCCTGGATTAACTGCTGCATCTGTTTGAATAAAGGATTCAATTGGAACGATGTCCTGTCCACTGCGCTCATTCAATAAATTAATGTTTCTTGCTTTTGCGGAAACAATTCCTGCTGTTACTGTTGACGTGAGATTAAATGGATTCCCAACAGCTAAAACCCATTCTCCGATTTTTAATTCATCGCTGTTTCCAAGTGGTATCGGCGTGAATCCAGACCCTTCGATTTTCAATACGGCAATATCCGTAGCGGGATCAGATCCAATTATTTTTGCCGTGTATTTTGAGTTATCATTCAAAATCACCTCGATTTCGCTCGCGTTTTCAATGACGTGGTTATTCGTGACGATGTATCCTTCTGACGAAACGATTACCCCTGAACCAGAACTTGCACCATATTGTTTAAACTCTCTTCCTCCAGCCCCCGGACCATAAAATAATTCCTGAAAAGGATCCCGCTGAAAAGTAGTCTGAACTACTTTTGTGGTGATGTGCACAACCGAATTAATAGTGCTAGCAGCTGCTTCCGTAAAGTCCGCACCCACCGGGACTCCGCTCATCGAAACTTGATGCGCAAAACGATTTCCATCCAAAACCTGCTCCGATAGTTTTGTGGAAGAATGTTCGATAATGACATAAGTAGCTAAGGGTAAGGTTCCGCCCAATATGCCTAATCCTAACAATTTAAAGTATCCTAAAAAATTCATAATAAAATAGTTTTAAAATTTCTACTTTTCAAACGCAAAAAGTATTCCAAAAATTGCCTTGAAAATGTTAAATTTTGTTAAGAAATGAATCGGAATAAATCGATACTTTTGTTTTAGCTTTATGGAGATTGAATTTTGTAAATATCAAGGAACAGGGAACGATTTTATTTTAATCGATAATCGTCAAGGTCAATGTGACAATTTGTCTCAGTCTGACATTCAGTTTTACTGTGATAGACGCTTTGGTATTGGGGCTGACGGATTGATACTGATTCAATTGTGCTCAGATGCATCGTTTGAAATGCTTTATTTTAACGCGGATGGATCCCAGTCATTTTGTGGAAATGGTGCGCGTTGCACGGTACATTTTGCATCTACGTTAGGAATCGACACGCGTCAGGTAATCTTTAAAGCGATTGACGGAATGCATCAGGCCTCACAATGTGGAGATGAAGTGCGCATCCACATGCAAGATGTTGAATCCGTGACTCGCGACGGAGAAGACTTTGTGCTACAAACGGGTTCGCCACATTATGTCAGAATTTCAGAAGATCACTCCTCAGAAAATGTTATTCAAACGGGTAAATCTATACGATACAATCCTGTATATCAGCAAAATGGAATCAATGTCAATCTACTATCCATGGAAGAAATTGGCATTCGAGTAGCAACCTACGAACGAGGTGTGGAAAATGAAACACTTTCTTGTGGGACAGGTGTAACAGCTTGTGCATTGGTCTATGCATTGATTTCTGAAACAACTAAACAGCACGTAAAAGTTCAAACAAAAGGTGGACAATTGGAAGTGTTCTGGAATAAAACTGAAACAGGATTTCAGGATATCTTTTTAGTGGGTCCAGCCACTTTTGTATTTCAAGGAAGTATTAAACGATGTTAGTTGGTTCTAAAGTATATTTAAGAGCAGTCGAAAAGTCGGATGCTACCACCATCTATATGTGGGAGAATAATCCAGAAAATTGGAAGGTTTCGAATACGGAGGTTCCCTTTTCGATGTTTGATATCATGGCACTGATTGAACATCAAGCGGATCTTAGAAAATCTGGACAACTTCGTTTTGTCATTCTCGAAAAAGATACCGAGCGACCATTGGGCGTCATTGATTTATACGAGGTAAACTTTAAGCATGGCTACGCTTCCGTAGGGATATTAATTGCCATGGATGCAGATCGTGGAAAGGGATTTGCAGCCGAAGCACTGCAGTTGCTCATTCACTATACGCGCGATTATTTGGAACTTCGTAACTTACAATGTTCCATTCATGGAGATAATTTTGCCAGTATAGCTTTCTTTGAACGCATGAACTTTCACAAAGTTGGCGTGCGCAAAGGATGGCTCAGGTTTAAAGGAAATGAAATAGATGAAATATGTTATCAATTATGTCTAAAGGAAAAGTAATAATCGTCGGTGGTATTTTAGCCATCGTTGGAATGATCGTTGTTGGGCCGAAAGCGTTGCTTTACCTAGCGGGAAGTCACAAGAGCATGAATACAGAATCTCAGGCTTTTTACATCAGTGGTTCCATGGATTTGAATCAATTAGCAGATCAATTAGTACAGGAAAAGATCATTGATGACGTAAATTCTTTTGTTTCAGTAGGTGAGTACAAGGGATTGACGAATAAAACAATCGCATCCGGAAAATACCTCATTGAGTCGGGAACGAATTACCGTACCTTGTTAAATGGCTTCACCAAGAATTCGAATGGAAATGGGAACGCGGAAGCGGAAGTGGAAGTGACATTTAACAATTGCCGTGACATTTATCAAATGGCTGGAAAAGTATCCAAATGCATGGATATCGATAGTGCAAAGCTCATTTCTTATTTACAGTCTGGCTCAACACTTTCTACCCTTGGATTTACCATTGAGCAATTACCCGCGCTATTTATTCCGGATAGTTATCAAATGTATTGGGACTCGAACGAAGAAATATTCGTCGATCGTATGGCACAAGAATTTAAAAACTTCTGGACTCCAGCTCGAAAAAATAGTTTAAAAAAAATAGGTTTAATAACACCTAGTCAAGCGGTGACTCTTGCGAGTATTGTGTATTCCGAACAATCTGTTAACTCGGATGAATGGCCTACGATTGCTGGATTGTATTTGAATCGTGTAAACCAAGGAATTCGCTTGCAATCCGATCCAACGTTTAAATTCTGTTGGGGTGACCAATTGAAAGGCGTTCAACGTTTGTTGGAAGTCCACCGGAACATCGATTGTCCCTACAATACCTATAAAATCAACGGACTTCCTCCGGGACCCATTTGCTTGCCGTCTCCGAAAGTAGTCGACGCCGTGCTAAATCGTTCCGATGTGGATTACATTTACATGTGTGCGAAACCAGATTATTCGGGACGTCACAATTTTGCTGTTTCCGGAGCGGAGCACATGCGCAATGCGGATGCGTTTCAATCCTGGTTAGCTGCGGAACTTAGAAAAAAGAATTAAGTATGAAAAGAAGAAATTTCCTCAAACTTGGCGCTGCAACGGGAATCCTCAGTTTGATTGAGCCCGCGAAAGCAGCGAAGGTCGTAGCGACGTCTGCAAGCGGTAAAGTGAATGGTCCAATCGTACTTTCTACATGGATTCATGGACTTGATGCCAACAAAGCAGCGTGGGAAGTCCTGAAAAACGGTGGATCCGCATTGGAAGCAGTGGAAAAAGGCGTTCGCGTGACGGAATCAGATATTACGAATCGCAGTGTGGGTATTGGTGGACGTCCAGACCGCGACGGACACGTAACCCTTGATGCGTGTATCATGGATGAGCGTTCGCGTTGTGGTTCTGTTGCTTGCTTAGAAGGAATTGCACATCCCATTTCTGTTGCACGTGCCGTGATGGAAAAAACGCAACATGTCATGCTTGTTGGTGATGGCGCACGTCAATTCGCCTTAGATTATGGATTTGATACCATCAAAACACCGATTCCAGAAGTAAAAAAAGACTACGAAAAGTGGAAAAAGGAAAATAAGGATGTCTTTAAAAAGCCGCAAATTAACCACGAAAACCACGATACCATTGGAATGATTGCGATGGACGCCAAAGGAAACTTAAGTGGAGCTTGTACGACAAGTGGCTGGGCATACAAAATGCATGGACGCGTAGGTGATTCACCGATTATTGGCGCTGGACTTTTCATCGACCAAGAAGTAGGAGCAGCAACCTCCACCGGACTTGGTGAAGCGATTATTCGTGTCGCTGGAAGTCATACTGTTGTTGAACTCATGCGTCACGGTTATTCACCAATGGATGCCTGTAAAGAAGCATGTATGCGCATAATCAAAAAACACGACGATCTGACTGGACTTCAATGTGGATTCATTGCTTTAGATAAAGACGGTAATTACGGTGCGTATTCTATTTATGCTGGATTCAACTTTGCCTTGAGAACTATGGAAGAAGAAAAAATGGTGGATGCAACTTTTGACCGCAACTGGTAATGTATAAACAAGTTATATTTATTCTCTGGTGTATGCTTGGTGTTGTTCAAGGTCAAACCGTGCTCAAATGGGACTATAAAAACCCAAAAACAAACGAATGGAAATCATTCGGTGAAATGGGAAGTATTCAAGAAGCGCTGTATCATTCAGGTGAATTGCCAGACCCATTTTACGGTAAAAACGAAGAGCTTTACCAATGGATTGAGGAATATGAATGGGAGTTTCAATCTAAATTTTACCTTACGGAAGAACAATTTCTAGCGAAGGAAATCGAACTGTATTTTCCAAATGTGGATACCTACGCAGCTGTATATGTCAATGGGAAGTTAGCGGGAAAAACGGATAATTTCTTTCATCCTTTTACCTTTAAAATTAAATCCAATTTACAGTGTGGCTACAATGATATTCGTGTCGTTTTTACACCTCCAACGCTGTATCACAAGGAACGCTATGAATCCGAAAAATTTCACTTCCCTGCACCAAATGATCCATCTGAATGGAAAGTCGCACCATTGACGCGTAAACCTCAATACCAATTCGGCTGGGATTGGGCACTCCGCATGAACACCATTGGATTTGCAAAACCAGTGGAAGTGCGTATCGCCAAAGAGAATGAAATTCAAGGACTCACCATTCAAACCTTATCGATACCTAAAGAGGAGCTTTTCGCGCGCTTGAAATACGTTTTGGATGTCGTGGATCAAACCGCATCCTTTCAAGTGATCTCTGAACTGTACGGAGAACTTCCGTTGAAAAAAAATATCACTACTGGACATTTGGAGGCAGAAGTCATTCAATACAATCCGAAATTATGGTGGCCAGCAGGCATAAGCGATCCGAATTTATACCGAGATACCCTGCGCTTATACATGCACGGAAAACTGTTGGATGAAAAATCACTGCAATTTGGAATACGCAGCGCGGAATTGATTCAAAAGAAAGATCAGTGGGGAACATCCTATGAATTTCATGTAAATGGACTTCCGATTTTCTGTAAAGGAGCCGATTTTATACCGCCATCCGTTTTTCCTGCTTCTATAACGGAGGATGATTGGATCAATCAGGTCGAACAGATGTCAAAGGCTAATTTTAATTTGGTGCGCATTTGGGGAGGTGGATTCTATCCAGATGAAGCTTTTTATCGCGCTTGTGACGAAAAAGGCATCATGGTGTGGCAGGATTTTATGTTTGCCTGTGCAATGTATCCAGGAGATGAAGCGTTTTTGAAAACGGTGGAAAAAGAATTTAATTTCCAAATTCCACGCATTTCCGCGCATCCGTCCGTAGTACTGTTTAATGGGAACAACGAAGTGGATGTCGCATGGAAGAATTGGGGATTTCAAAGTCAATACCGTTTGTCAGAAACAGAACAAGAAACGATTTTAAAAGCGTATAACGACTTGTTCAAAGGTTTAGCACCGAAGTTGGTTTCCAATTGGACGAACATGAGTTACATTCATACTTCTCCACTCAGTAATTGGGGAAATGACGATTTCTACAATCATGGATCTCAACATTACTGGGGTGTTTGGCATGGGAAAGACCCGATGTCCGATTTCGCAACGAAAATTGGACGTTTCAACGCCGAATATGGATTCCAAAGTTTTCCGGAATTTGCCACCTTGAAATCTTTTTCCGAACGTTCAGATTGGAGTTTATCCAGTCAGGTAATGAAGCACCACCAAAAAAGCTACGTAGGAAATGGAATGATTCAAAAGCACGCGAATTTATTATATGGAAAGAGTAGAGATTTTGAGCAATTCGTGTATTTTTCTCAATTGACGCAACGCTATGCTGTTTCAAGCGCAGTTTCTGGACATCGTTTGGATGCTCCGCGTTGCATGGGAACCTTGTATTGGCAATTAAATGACTGCTGGCCAGCACCGACGTGGTCTAGCATCGATTACCAGGGAAATTGGAAAGCCTTGCATTATGCGATGCGAGAAGACTATCAACCTGTGGCTATTTTGCAGAAAACAACGGCAAAAGGCGCAGTGGAACTTTATGTGAAGACCGATGTCATGGAGAATCAAGATTTAGGATATAAAATATTGATTTACAACTTGAACTCGGGTGAGCGTGGATTGTCCCCATTACAGGTTGTCGGCGATGTAAGCTTAGCTTATCAAGAGAGTAAATTGATTTGGAGCGTCAATCCAAAGAACGAACAATTGATTCGGGTAGAATTATCGAACGGAATTACCCGTGATTTTTTAATTGGTCCTTCACCAAAAAAACGAGAAGTTCAAATTGAACTAAATATCAAAAATGTCGATAAATTAAACAAAACGGCAGAGATTTGGGTGAAAAACAGTGCTTTTTGTGCTGATTTCTGGCTTTTTTCGCAAAAAACGGGAATTTCCTTCGATCGTAATTTTGTTCATTTACTGCTGGGTGAGCACAAAATAAAGATTACCTTTACTAACGAGATTCCTGAAATCGAAGATTTTAATTATTTGTATCGATAACCTCAATAACCAACCTTCGTACGAACGCGTTTCAAGACATTATTTGCAACACTTTGAGCTTTTTGAGCACCTATTTTAAGCGCCTCGTCGATTTCAGACGGATTTGCCATTAATTCATCAAAACGCAAACGTTGTTTTTCAAATTTGCTTAAAATCAATTCGAATAACGCTTGTTTCGCGTGACCAAAACCGTATCCTCCACGCAAATAATTTTCACGCATGGTTTTTACTTCTGTTTCACTCGCCAATAATTGATACAAGGCAAAGGTCGGACAGGTATCCGGATTCTTAGGTTCTTCAAGTGTAGTACTGTCGGAAACGATGGACATGATTTGCTTTTTCAGTTGTTTCTCCGGCAATAAAATATCGATGTAATTCCCTCTCGATTTACTCATCTTTTCGCCATCTGTTCCAGGAATCAACATGGTGTCCTCACGGATTTGTTCTTCCGGAAGCACCAAGGTGTCGCCGTAGGCTAAATTGAATCGATTGGCTACATCACGCGCCATTTCAATGTGTTGCTTTTGATCTTTTCCTACAGGAACAATCTCTGCATCGAATAACAGAATATCAGCAGCCATGAGAATCGGGTAGGAGAAGAGTCCGCCATTGACATCGTCTAAACGATCTGCTTTGTCCTTGAAACTATGAGCAAGCGTCAAACGTTGATATGGATACATGCACAGCAAATACCACATCAGTTCGGTTACTTGTGGAACGTCGCTTTGACGATAGAACACTGTTTTTGAACTATCTAAACCAAATGCCATCCATGTGGCAGCAGTAGCATAGGTATTTTGACGTAAGGTATCGCCTTCTTTGATTTGCGTCAAGGAATGCATATCAGCAATAAACAGGTAACTTTCGTTTGCTGGATTTGAAGCTAATTCAATTGCGGGAAGAATCGCACCTAAAATATTTCCTAAGTGTGGTGTTCCTGTACTTTGAATTCCTGTTAATATGCGCGCCATTTGATGTTTCTTTTTTCAAAATTACTCATTTCTACGGAATCGAAGGATTCCAATGTGCATTGAAAAACGTATCTTTGATTATGCGCAATTTTTTCGGTGTATTTGGATTGATTTGGAAACTCTACATTGCCGTGGTTTTTAGTGTTTTCGCGCTCCTCTTCTACCCCTTATTTCTCGTGCTCATAATGAATCCAAACTGGAAGAAGTTTAGCTTTAAACTATTCGTTATTTGGAGTTGGATCATGCGTTTTTGTTGCTTTTACGGAGTAAGAGTCATGGAAAAAGCGACCTTACCTGATGGACCCTACATCATCGTGGCTAATCATACTTCTTACCTAGATATTCTTCTAATGCATTCTATTTTACCAAAGTCGCCGTTTGTGTTTCTTGGGAAAAGTGAGATCTTAAAGTACCCCATTCTAGGAACCTATTTTAGAAATTTGAACATTCCGGTGTATCGCAAGAATAAAAATAAAGCAGGACAAGCGTATTCCATGGCGCACAAAGCCGTGGCAGATGGATGGTCATTAGTTGTTTTTCCCGAAGGAACAATTCCGGATAAAGATTGCCCCAAAATGCTCCCATTTAAAGACGGTGCGTTTAAATTAGCGAAGACCTTAAGTATTCCATTAGTGCCATTAACATTTACCAACAATTACAAGCTTTTTTCGGATCCAACAGATATTCTGGGTCCAGCTCAACCTGGAATCTCCCGGGTGTACATCCATCCATATTTTACGGTGGAGGAATTAGGTCAAATGGAAATAAGTGAAATCCGTCGGGCCTGCTTTGATCGAATAAACGCACCAATTTTAAGCGAATTTCCACACTTATTCGAGGAAAATAAATAATTTTGACACATGAAAATCACGGAAGAATTAATTGATCACATTGCACACCTGGCTCGATTAGAGTTTCAAGGAGAAGATAAAGTTTCCATTAAGAAGGACATGGAGCGCATGATTGAGTTCGTGGATAAATTATCAGAAGTCGATACGACAAACGTGGAACCCTTGATTTTTATGTCAGAAGAAATCAATCGTCTGCGCGAAGATGAGCCGAAAGTCACAGTGACTCATGAGGAGGCCTTGTTGAACGCACCTAAAAAAGATTCTGACTATTTCCGTATTCCAAAAGTATTGGATAAATAAACGTGAAAGTCTCAGGATTTACGTTTATTCGCAATGCCATCAAACTGGACTATCCCATTGTGGAGGCAATTCAATCGATTATCCCACTGTGTGATGAAGTCATTGTTGCCGTTGGGAATTCAGAGGACGATACCTTAGCATTGATCCAATCCATTGATCCAACAAAAATCAAAATCATTGAAACAACTTGGGACGATTCTTTACGCGAGAACGGAGCAGTTTTAGCGGATGAAACCAACAAAGCCTTTCAAGCGATTTCTCCAGACAGTGACTGGGCATTTTACATCCAAGGTGATGAAGTCATTCACGAAGAAGATCACGCAGAAATACGTGCGAAAATGGAGTCGTACGTGAATGATTTAGAAGTAGACGGACTCCTATTTTCCTACCAGCATTTTTTTGGTTCTTACGATTTCATCGGTGCTTCCAATAATTGGTATAAAAAGGAAATTCGGATTATTCGAAATACATCAACTATATACTCTTACCGCGATGCACAGGGATTCCGCAAGGATGATAATCAGAAATTAAATGTTGCAGGTATTAAAGCGAAGGTATATCACTACGGTTGGGTAAAGGATCCAAGAGCGATGCAGGCGAAGCAAACCTCCTTTCACAAACTTTGGCACGATGACGAATGGTTGCAGAAGAACATTGAGGATGTAGAGTTTTTTCCCTATGAAGAACACATCAATGGATTGGCGCGATTTAAGGGAACGCATCCGAAAATCATGCAGCCACGCATCGACCGTTTGAATTGGACGTTTAAAGTGGAGCCAAGTCGAAATAAAAAATCCCTCAAAAATAATTTGAAGGATTTATTGAAATTCATTGGAATTGATACGAATTACCGCAATTACAAGCAGATTCGCTGATTATGAAATCTTGAATTTACAGTACTTGATTTTATGTCCACGTGAGGAAAATAATTTCTCGTAGTAGGTTTGAATCTGGAAAATCTCTCGGGTATCTTGATCCAAGTTCTCCGGAAGATTCGCATATAAGTCCCAAGTAGATTCTAAACATTCGTACTTATTTTCCTCGATTTGTTCTAAGGTGTATTCAAATAATATATCGCTATCCGTTTTCATGTGTACGATGCCGCCCGGTTTTAATATTTGATTATAACGATCGATAAACATGGGGGATGAAAGTCGTTTGCGTGCTTTATTCGGTTGTGGATCAGAGAATGTTAACCAAATCTCATCGACTTCATGTTCCCCGAAGTAATCGAGGATAAAGTCAATGCGCGTGCGCAAAAAAGCCACATTGCTTAATTTCGTTTCCAAGGCATCTTTCGCTCCAATGTAAATGCGGTTTCCTTTTAAATCAACGCCAATGAAATTCTTCTCCGGGTATTTTCTACCGAGTCCAACGGAATATTCTCCTTTTCCACAACCAAGCTCTAAAATGATTGGATTGTCGTTTTTAAAGACTTCTGCACGCCAATTGCCTTGAATAGGGAATGGTTCTCGAAAAACGGGTTCATAGACATTTGAAAATAACTTAAGGGCTTCAAATCGTAAAAGTTTATCTTTTCCCACGTGGTATATGTTTGGATATGTTTGGATTCTTCAAAAGAAAAACGTGAAATTATAACTTATTTTAGATTAAAGAGCTGTAGTCTCGCTTTCGCTGTATAAATTTGTCCATGCATTTTGTCGAACCCTATTTCAACTGGCGTGGATACTACGTCGCATCGGAAGATCCACTCTCCCCGTTTTTCGAACGCGAGTACAGTGAATTTGAGTTCACAAATAGCATTTACGACTTTTACATCCATCCCCAATGGGATTCCATTGGTTCACCGACTTTGTTTATCAAAATCCTTATGGTGGACTACGATTCTGCGTATGCAATAATTGAATTGATCGGCGAATGGAACGATGCGATTGAAAACGACATCATGATTTTGAAACGAGACATTATCGACGTGCTAATTGAACAAGGAATCAATCAATTTATTCTCATTGGAGAAAACGTCTTGAATTTTCATTATTCCGACGATTGTTACTACGAAGAATGGTTCGATGATGTCGAAGAAGGATGGATTGCCATGGTGAACTTTCACGATCACGTTGTTCGGGAATTTGAACGCATCAACATTGATCATTATTTTGTGATGGGCGGAGAGTTGGAGGACATCGAATGGCGTACGTATACACCCCAGCACTTCTACGAAAAAGTAGAGGCGCTTGTGACCAAGCGCCTCGGGTAGTTATTCAATAGGTTTGTCGAGCTTATTCAGAGCGATCAGCGATCAATCTATTTAAGAAGAAAGAAGCAATGATGACTACCGCTCCGGTAATTAAGGCATAAAGTGCTAATTGATGGTATCCATCCGTATAGGCAATCATACGTTCCATTGGACTCGCGTCTTTTTTCGGACTGGCCATTCCTGCACCTAAGATTCCAGCAGCATATTGTCCATAGGCAGATGCCAAGAACCACATTCCCATCATGACTCCCCATAAGTGTTTCGGGGATAATTTAGTCATCAAGGACAAGCCAATGGGTGATAAAAACAGCTCGCCAATCGAAATGACCAAGTAAGCAAAGGTAAACAATCCAAGGGAAGCTAGTCCAGCGTTATCCAACAAAAATCTCGTGTAATAAAACAAGTAGAAGGAAACACTTAAGAAAATAAATGCGAGTCCAAATTTCATGAAGTAATTCGGCTCCAATTTTCTTTTCGCCAACCAAATCCACATGAGTCCAATAAAAACACTGAGAATAATAACGAAAAGAGAATTTGCTGAGTTATTGACAACATTCGGGTCGAAATGCAAGCCCAACATATCCTTTGAAATTAGTTTCTCTGCATACAAACTTAAGGATCCACCACTTTGCTCGAAAAAGGACCAAAAGATAATCGATAGAAAAATGAAAATCATAGCACCAACTAATTTTCGATTTTGTTCCCAATTGAGTTTACTCATTTCATAGATTAAATAGAGTAGGGTAGCTGGACCAATAATGTACATGAAGATATCCGTGTAAGCCGTGTTAGTAATCATCGCATAAATAAACGGAATGGATAATATCGATCCGCCATACACCAAATACTGATTTCTTTTGGCTTTTTTCTCATCTGATTTCATGGGTGCTTGACCAATTGTTCCAAGGTTTTTTCGTGTCAACAAGAAATTAATTAATCCGACAAACATAAAAATACCAGACAAGGCAAATGCCATATTCCATGAATATGTTTTTCCTACATACACACAAAGTCCACCACCGAACAAAGCACCAAGATTGATTCCTGCATAGAATAAACTGAATCCCGCGTCTCGACGGGTGTCACCTGCGCGGTACAATTCACCAACCATCGTAGAAATATTTGGTTTGAAGAATCCTGTTCCAATGATGATTAAACAGATGCCATAAAAGAAATTTGCTTCAGCATCTAATCCGAGGATCAAACTACCGAGGATCATCAGAATTCCACCCCAAACCAGCGATTTTTGAAAACCAAGGATTTTATCAGCGAAGAGTCCACCAATAAAGGTAAAAGCATAAACGAACGCTTGAATCGCTCCATATTTCAAATTCGCTTCCTGATCGGAAAAGAAAAGAATGTTTGTCATGAATACGACCAACATTCCACGGTTCCCATAGAAACAGAAACGTTCCCACATTTCTGTGAAAAAAAGACTCCAAATCTGTTTTGGGTATTTTCCTTCAAAGCTTTGAATTTGTTCGAGTGTTTGCATTTTTTAAGTTATTTGGTAAAATAAAAAGCCTCTGAAATCAGAGGCTTTGAAATAAATATTATTGAACATTGTTCTCACGCATCACGCCATTTAACCAGCGAAGCATTAGGAATAATATAATCGCCGCAGCCATTACTAAGCCAAAGTTTAAGTAGAAAAAATTCTGTTTTTGCGGAATGGTTTCCCACAAACTAGATAGCATCCCAGATAATTTATTTCCAACGGAAATTGCTAAGAAGAATCCACCCATCATTAAGGCTGTAATACGGGGAGGAGATAATTTAGACACCAATGAAAGTCCCATCGGCGATAAACAAAGTTCACCAATGGTAATCACTCCATAAGAAGCAATCAACCAAATTGAACCCGCTTTTGCAGACATGTCATTTGTTGCAAATACAGCTCCTACCATCACTAAAGCGGATAGCGCAGTAATAACTAATCCTATCGCGATTTTAGTCGGTGTACTTGGCTCTCTTTTGCGACGACGCATCCATCCAAATAATCCAACGATAATTGGCGTAAGCGTGACTACCCAGAATGGGTTAATGGACTGATACAACTCAGTAGAATAAAGCTTCATATCTTCACCTTTTGCAGGAACCTCATTCTTGGGCAAGGTAGAAAAATACTTACGAGAGCTTTCCAATTGAGCAATTTCTCCTGAACATTCAGCTTTTGCCTTTAATTCTGCTTTTGTCACCTTAGGCATTCCTTCTTCCACTTTTCTCATGGAATCAATCGTCGCTTTAAATTCGCTGTCAGAGGAAGAAACGATGTCGTTGTTTACTACAACTTGAGCCATTCCAACACTTCCAGCAACGTTTGCGACACCTTCAGACATTTCACGGTTCGTATGATCCTCTGCCCAAACGGTTAATGCATCTCCATTTTGGTGGAAAATTGCAAAGAATAAAATCACACAAGCAAATACGGCAAGTAATGCTTTAATCGCACGGCTTTCTTTCGCTTCGGATTTGAATGCTAAATAAATAAAGAAGGCAATCACGGGTAAACATCCAATAATGAAGGCATCATTCGTGTCTGAGCCTAAGAAGTTTCCTGGTAAAATGTAGCCAATAATTCCGAATATAAACATGGGTAAAACCGTCATGGAGAAAATACGCAAAGTGGACATATCTCCCTCTTGCACTGGTTTAACAACATCGAAATGTTTGATGTGTTTCGTTCCTAAAATGAAAATAGCCACACCGACTAACATTCCAACTCCGGCAGCTGCAAATGCATGTCCCCAACCGTAATTGATGCGCATGTATGCCGCAACGAAGTTACAAATGAATGCTCCGATGTTAATACCCATATAGAAAATGTTGTAACCTGCATCTTTTTTATCCTTCATGTCATCTGAGCTATACAGATTTCCCACGAGTGTAGAGATATTCGGTTTAAAGAAGCCATTTCCAAGGATGATTAGCATCAAGGCCACATAAAATGCGGTTTCGTTGTGAATGGAAAGACAGAAATATCCAGCGGACATCATGATTCCACCCATTATGATCGAACGACGATACCCTAAAATACGATCGGCTAAAAGCCCACCAATAAAAGGCGTTAAATAAACTAATCCTAAATACGTTCCATAGATGTCAGATTTTTTTCCCGCATCAAAACCCATTCCGCCATTGTTCCAGCCATCAATCATATAAAGGGAGAAAATCCCAAGCATCAAATAGTAGCCAAAGCGCTCCCACATTTCCGTTCCGAACAAGTACCAAAGTCCTATTGGATGTCCTTTTTGTCCATCATTTTCCATAAAAATAGTTTAGTTTACCTGCCGAATATAGTAAAAAATCATGGTTCACGTTCATTTTTCATGATTGTGAACTTGATTTTTCCTGTTCATTTATTCAAGAATCAAATATCTTTGCGGAAAAAATAAGTGATGGAGAATTGGTTGGAACGAACGGAATTATTGTTTTCTAAGGAGCAAATGGACCGTTTAAAAAATGCACATGTGTTGATTGTTGGCCTTGGAGGAATCGGTTCCTTCGCAGGAGAATTTATCGCGCGAGCTGGCATTGGAAAAATGACCATCATCGATGGAGATGTTTTTGATCCAACCAATAAAAACCGCCAGTTGACAGCGCTTGATAGTACGATAGGTGGCAATAAAGCCGTGGTGTTGGGCCAGCGATTGAAGGACATCAATCCAGACATACAGTTAAACATCGTCGAAGAGTTTGTCCTGCCGGAACGTGTCTGGGAATTGCTCGACGAACATCAACCCGACTATGTCATGGATTGCATTGACTCCGTTACACCAAAATTGGAATGGTTGATTGCCTGTAAACGCAAAAAGGTAAAAATCCTTAGTCACATGGGTGCAGGTGGGAAAACCGATCCAAGTAAAATTAAAGTGACAAATATTCAGCATGTTGCGGGATGTAAACTTGGCGCGCACATGAAAAAGCGCTTGAAACGAAAAAATATTTCATACCGTGGAATCAAAGCGGTTTATTCGACCGAAATCCAACAAAAGGATTCATTGAAAATGACCAATGGTGCAAATTTCAAGAAATCCTTCTATGGAACGGTATCCTACATGCCGGCCTTATTTGGACTCGTTGGAGCAGCAGAAGTAATTCAGTTTCTCGCAAATAATACAGAGGAAAACGCTTGATTCTCACCGAAATTATGTACTTTTCCTTCGCTAAATCAACTAATTCATTCAACAACATGAAAAAAACTACCTTATTTATTGCCTCTGTATTCTTGTGCAGCACTTCGTTTGCGCAATTATTCTCAGATAACTTCGATTCCTATCCTGCTGGTGCATTTTTAGGTCCACAATCAACTACATGGTCTACATGGAGTGGAGCAGAAGGTGGGGCAGAAGATGTCGCAATCACCAATAATAATGCGAACTCTGCACCGAATTCAATTTATTTTGCCTCGACAGCTGCCTCTGGTGGACCACAAGATGTTATTTTGAAATTTGGACAATTATACAACAGCGGCATTTTTACATTGCAATCTGATTTTTATGTGAATGCTGGAAAAAATGCCTATTTCAATATTCAAGGTGCCTTGACACTTGGTCAAATTTGGGCGCTAAACGTGAACATGGATGCTGGTCAAGTTTCCATCGATGATGGAAATACCCCAAATCTAGCGGTTGGTTCGTACGCGGACGCAACTTGGTTTACGTTGAAAATCGAAGCGAATTTAACCTTGCATGTATGGAAAGCGTACATCAACGGAGCGTTAATTGGTTCTTGGACAAATGCCATCAACACAATGGCATCGGTTGACTACTTTCCTGTTCAAAACAGTCAGTATTTTGTAGATAACGTAAGTTTTGATCACCAGACCTACACCTTGCCAAATTTAAATGCGATGGTGGCAAGTGTCAACATGGGCGGTGAAATTGCTGGTCAAAATGCAATCCCGAAAATAAGTGTTTTAAATGCGGGTGCTACACCAATAACTTCTTTCAATGTGAATTTGAATTACAACAGCCAGAACTACCCGTTCTCTGTAACGGGCGTAAATATTGCGAGTATTGGTACATACACAGTGAACATGCCGGCGAACGTATTGGTTCCAGGAAATCAGACATACACGGCAACGATTTCGAATATCAACGGTGGAAATGATGACATCGCTGGTGACAATACCTTGAGTGGTCAAATTGATCCAATTGTTCCTGCGGATGGAAAAATGGTTGTTGGTGAAGAAGCAACAGGTACTTGGTGCCAATGGTGTCCACGTGGAGCTGTTTTCATGGATTTATTTCAAACGAAATATGATCAATATTGGGCTGGAATCGCAGTACACAATGGCGATCCAATGACAAACTTTGATTACGATGGTGGAATGGGTGCACTGATTAGTGGATACCCAAGTGCAGTGGTTGACCGTTTAGCATATGTAGATCCATCTGGAATGAGTCAAGATTTCTTTACAAGATTACAAGTAGCTCCAGTTGCTACAATCGTTAACGGTGCGACATGGGATGCAACAACACGTGTGTTAAATGTATCGGTAACTTCGAATTTCGCTATGGCGGCAAACAGTAACTATAAAGCAGCTTGTGTTTTGACAGAAGATGAGGTGACTGGTACAGGTGCTGGTTACAATCAATCCAATGCTTACGCTGGTGGAAACAACGGTGTGATGGGTGGATTTGAATTATTGGGTAGTCCAGTTCCAGCTTCATTAATGGTTTACAATCACGTAGCTCGTGCAATTGCCCCAAGTTTTAGTGGAATGCCAAATAGCTATCCTGCTACAGTAAATGCAGGTGATTCATACACGATGAATGTGAGTTTTACTTTACCTGCTGATTGGGATGAGACGAAAATCCACATCATTGGAATGATCATGGATCCCACAGGAAAAATTGACAACGCGGGACGCGCAACAATCACTGAAGCAGTAACAAATGGATATGTAGTTGGGATTTCTGATGTGCCAACGGTTTGTTTTTCAGGTTTAATGTCGGTTTATCCAAATCCAGCTTCTACAGCTGCAACGGTTAATATTCAGATCATTGAAGCGTCAAATGTTTCGATGAAATTAGTTGACTTCGCTGGGAAAGTAATGAGTGAGAAAGCGTATGGATCTATTCAGGGTTACTACGATATAAATGTAAATACAAGCAATTTCAAAGCAGGTGTTTACTTTGTTGAGTTAACTGTTAACGGACAAACAATATCGAAAAAATTGATCATCGAATAAGATCAAGAAATAGTAAACAAGGAAAAGGACTGCTGAAAAGTGGTCCTTTTTTTTTATGCGATGACGCGAATGAGCGCTTGGACTTTCTTCGTCTTTTCACGGACTTCATCCATGTTTGAACCGGTGATGGTGACGTGTCCCATTTTGCGGAAGGACTTCGTAATTTCTTTCCCGTAAATGTGTGGATAAACACCAGGAATGGATAAGATGTCTTTCAATCCTTCATAGATTGCTGGACCCTCAAATCCTTTTTCTCCAACAAGGTTGATCATCGATCCGCATTGGATTAATGACGTATCGCCCAAAGGTAAATTGAGAATGGCACGTAAATGCTGTGCGAATTGTGAAGTGTGGCAAATTTCAATCGTGTGGTGTCCGCTGTTGTGTGGACGTGGAGCGATTTCGTTCACCAATAAACTTCCGTCGTTCGTTAAAAAGAACTCTACGGCAAGAAGTCCAACCATGTCAAGTTTCTGGATGATGTCCTTCGCAATTTCATCTGCTTGTCGTTCAACGTCCGAGTTTATGTCTGCGGGAGAGAACAAGAATTCCACCAAATTCGCTTCTGGATTGAATTCACATTCCACACAGGGAAAGGAAGTCATTTCGCCATTCTCATTTCGAGCCACGATCACGGAAAGTTCTTTTTGAAATGGAATTTTATTTTCAATGATGCTTGGTTCATCGAAAGATGTAAGTGCATCAGCTTCTGACCTCAGAATATTCACTCCTTTTCCATCGTAGCCGCCTGTACGAAGTTTATGTACAATGGGAAAGCTTGCTTTTGCTAATAAATCAACTCGATTTTCAATGAATGCAAAAGGAGCAGTTGGAATGTTTTGATCGATATAAAATTGCTTTTGCAGACCTTTGTCGCGAATGATGCGCAATACACGCGGTTGCGGAAAGACTTTCACGCCTTCTTTTTCAAGGTCCTCCAACGCCTCAATGGATACATTTTCAATTTCCACCGTGATGAGGTCTTTGTCCTTGCCGAATGCATACACGGAATCGTAATCCGTGATTAGTCCACAAGTAAAGGAATGAGCGAGTTGTGCACAAGGAGCGGAAGGATCCGCGTCCATCATGTGTAAGTGAATATTTAAGTTCGTCGCTTCTTGAATGAGCATGCGTCCAAGTTGTCCGCCACCAAGAACTCCTACTTTCATTTTATTGCCGTACCAAATACCTTCCATGCAACAAAGATACAGCAAGGAAATTAAACCGATGGATTTCAAAGAAAATTTTCAATTAAGCCCTCAAAATCGTACCTTTGTGCCGGTATGACCGATGTACGCACCATTCATGATAAACAATTCCATTCCTACATCAGTGAAGCGGAAATCCAATCAGTCGTTGAGAGATTAGCGAATGACTTGGAAAAGGACTATCAAGGTAAGGAACTTATTTTTCTATCTATATTGAATGGTTCCTTCATGTTTACATCTGATTTAATGAAGTCCATAAACTCGAATGTGGAAGTTTCGTTCGTGAAGGTGAGTTCGTATATTGGGACGAGTACTTCCGGAAGGGTCGATGAGTTAATTGGGTTAAACACCAGTTTAAAAAATAAATCAGTGATCATTTTGGAGGATATTGTCGATACAGGGATTACGATTGATAAGGTATTGACACTGTTGAAATCTGAACAGATGGATTCTATCGAGATTTGTACCTTGTTATTCAAGCCAGATGCATTTCTAGGTCGCAAGAAACCGAAATACATCGGGATGGAAATCCCAAATAAATTTGTTGTAGGCTATGGTCTAGATTACAACGAATTAGGAAGAAATTTAAAAGAGATTTATCAATTAATAGACTGACATATGTTAAACATTGTATTATTTGGACCTCCAGGAGCAGGAAAAGGAACGCAATCGGAACGTTTGATTGAAAAATATGGATTGATTCACCTGTCCACAGGAGATATCTTTCGAGCAAATATTAAAGGCGAAACAGAGCTTGGTGCTTTAGCAAAAAGTTATATGGATAAAGGACAATTGGTTCCGGATTCTGTAACAATAGAAATGTTGCGTTCAGAAGTGATGAAACATGAGTCCCCTACAGGATTCATCTTTGATGGTTTTCCGCGTACAAATGCGCAAGCAGAAGCATTGGATGAGTTTTTGAACGAATTAGGTTCAGGTATCAGCCTGATGTTAGCCTTAGAGGTAGAAGAAAATGAGTTGAAAACACGTTTGTTAAACCGTGCTAAAGTAAGTGGAAGAGCTGATGATGCAAATCCAGAAGTTATTGAAAGCCGTATTCATGTATACAACCAGGAAACTGCGCCTGTAAAAACGTTTTATCAAGCTCAAAATAAGTTTACATCCATCAATGGAATTGGAAGTATTGATGAAATTACTAACCGTTTGTTTCAAGAAATTGATGCAATTTAAAGCCTAACAATGGCATCTGACAATTTCGTTGATTACGTAAAAATCCACTTAACCTCTGGTAACGGAGGTGGAGGTTCAACACACTTTCGCCGTGAAAAATACATCCCAAAAGGTGGTCCTGATGGGGGAGATGGTGGACGTGGTGGACACATCTACTTGCGTGGAAATAAACAATTGTGGACTTTACTTCACTTAAAATTTCATAAACATGTCAAAGCTGGACATGGTACGCACGGTGCGGGAAATATGAAAACAGGTTCTCAAGGCGAAGATAAATACATTGATGTTCCACTTGGCACCTTGGCTAAGGACGGTGAAACTGGAGAGATTTTATTTGAAATTACACAAGACGGCGAACAAGTGATTATACAACCTGGTGGTAAAGGGGGGATGGGAAATGATAATTTTAAATCTCCAACGAATCAAACACCACGTTATGCGCAGCCAGGCGAGCCGGGACAAGAAGGTTGGAAGGTTTTGGAAATGAAACTTTTAGCGGATGTTGGTCTAGTTGGATTCCCAAATGCTGGAAAAAGCACCTTGCTTTCTGTGGTTACAGAAGCAAAACCTGAAATTGGAGACTACGCGTTTACGACCTTGCGTCCTAACTTAGGAATCGTTTCTTATCGTGATCACCGTTCATTCGTTATGGCGGATATTCCGGGAATTATCGAAGGAGCACATACAGGAAAAGGTCTCGGACTTCGTTTTCTACGTCACATTGAGCGAAATTCTTTATTGCTATTCATGATTCCAGTAGATAGTGATGACATTAAAAAAGAATACAATGTCTTGTTGAACGAGTTGAAACAATACAATCCTGAGTTATTACACAAAGAACGTTTGTTGGCGATTACGAAAAGTGATATGCTGGATGATGAATTAATTGGACAAATGAAAAAGGATATTCCGAATATTCCGCACGTATTCATTTCATCTGTCGCTCAAAAAGGAATCGTTGAACTGAAGGATTTGATTTGGAAGCACTTAAACGATGATATCGCAGATTAATTCGTGGGATGAAGAACTCGTGTTGTGCGTAAATGCGCAGCACAATGGTTTCCTTGATCAAATCATGTGGGGACTTTCGTCGAAGTGGTTGATTTTACCCATGATCATCGGACTGATTTTTGTATTGCGGATTCAACAAAAATCGTGGAAGGAAATTGGTATGTTCCTGCTTTTTGGAACGCTCATGATCATTTTGTGCGATGTGATTTCAACGCAACTTTTTAAGGAAGTTTTTCACCGTTTTCGTCCTTCACACAATGTTCGAATCGCAGAGCAACTTCATTATCATTTATTTTCGGATGGTTCTCCCTATCTAGGGGGAAAATACGGATTCGTTTCCTCTCACGCCGCTAATTTTGCTGGATTCGCTGTTTTCTTTTGGTCTTCCTTTGTCAAATCATGGATGAAAAGCGTGATCGTTTCCATCGTTCTGTTGGTCATGTATAGCCGCATGTACTTAGGTGTTCACTATTTCACAGATGTCTTTGTTGGCGCTTTGCTTGGAATGTTTATTGCGTATGTGATGCGTCGCTTTGTATTGTCGCGTTTTGTTAAAATCAACGAAGAATGAATTGGATCTTCGTTTTTATTGGCGGTGGACTTGGTAGCTTGGCGCGTTTTGGCATGAGCAAAGCCTTACCTTACAAGCAGGGATTCCCATGGGCAACCTTCTGGAGTAATTTACTGGCGTGTGTGGTTTTTGCGCTGCTTATGTATTTCAGTACGAAAATCCCTAAAACAGATTGGCTTCATCCCTTATTACTTGCTGGATTCTGTGGTGGCTTCAGTACGTTTAGCACTTTTTCCCACGAGAATTTTCTCTTACTTTCCAACGGACAATACAGCATCTTTGCACTCAATGTGCTTGTGTCATTGTTGGCTGGTATAGCTGTTTTCGCGCTGGTGGTTCGTTTAAACGCGTAAAGTCGATAATCCACCATCGATACCAATGATTTGACCGGTTACCCACGAAGCTTTTTCTGAAAGTAAAAATGCGGCATACGCTGCCATGTCTTCCACTGTT
>CAMAPI010000006.1 GCA_945860065.1 Chryseobacterium gleum
AACAAGCGTTCGCGGACGTAAGACATCGCCCAATCTGTGAACTTGATTCGGATGTATTCCGGCTCACTGTCCTTGAAACGAGCGACTCCCAAGCAATGCTTGAAATAATCCTTTAATCCAACTTTGTGAGCGAGGTCAGCATGATGAAAACGAATGGTTTCCAGCTCTAAAAGGGAATCCTCTTTTTCCAATTGAGCGGGAGCAATCACATGATCCTCGATCATATCAAAAGCGAATATTTTAATCGAGTGCTTGAATTGTCCTTCAGTATTGTCCTTATAATCTAGGGCCACCAAATAAAAACGTCCATCATAAAAACGAACTTGAAGTGGCGCGACAATCTGTAATTTTGAACGGTACGTTGTATGAATGGGTTTATACCAAAATTGGATGGCTTCATGAGCCAATATACTTTGAACGACTTCACGGGCTAAGTTCATGGCACGTCCACCATCATCCAATCCAGCAAAAGAAAAAACCATTAATCCTTCTAGATTTGTCCCTAAAGCAAGGTCCGGAGAAAGCTCTGCAACACCCAAACTCTTCGCCATTTGATGCAGCATCAATCCTTGCAACTTTTCCTTTGTTTCTGGGAGAAGTCCCTCTTCTAATTGATAAAAATGCTTTCTAGAAATATTTACGTGTGTCAAGGTGAGCTTCAGTTCTTCGCGAATGAACTGTAAGTCACCTTCTAGGGTTCGACGACTTATTTTTTTCTGTGACGATAATGGAAGTTGCTCATTGAGAAAGTCCAGCAATTCGCTAAACGTAGCGCGCGAATTCGACTGTTGCCTCAAATACGTAAGCAATACTTGTACACGTCGACTTTGGTTTGTTAACTGAAACATATTGCAAAGGTAGTATTTATCCCGTAATATAATTGCGGAGTAATATTTTTTTAACGATTATTTCACATCGAAAGAAAAAAAACAATATTTTTAGAATTACTAAAATCAAAAACCATGGAAGAACAACAACTGCAAATAGAGGGTCAAATCGATCAGTTAAAAACGCAATTAACGGGCGACTTATTTGGCGACATGGACATCAAAGATCAAATCCACAACTTGGAAATGAAGTTAAATGGGGTTCGTCCCATGGATAGTCACATTGACTGTGTCGGTTGCGGGTCCTAGTTTAGCTTACTGAAACAACTCCCACAAGACTCTTCCATTCGATTTCAAGGAATGCAACTGTAACAGCTCACCGACAGTGGCATTGACATCAATGAGTTCTGCCGCTTGATTCAGGTAAGCCCCTTGTTTAAAATCTGGGCCAAAACTCAATAAATGAATGCGTCGGCAACCTTCACAATTACATCCGTGTGATACGTATCCGTTGGAAACACCGTCTAGATGTCTTCCATGGTCATTTGTAATAAACATCGCTGTTTTCCCTTGGTAATACGGATCGTTTTCGATGAATTTCCAAATCTCGTGGACCATCGAATCCGTTTGCTGAATCCCTCGGATATACCCGTTCCAATCGCTTTTATGTCCGGAGAAATCTGGCTCTCGAAAATTGACAAATAGCACTTTTGGTTTGCGCACATCTAAGGTATACATCACACGTTTAAACGTAATCGAATCATGTCGGTATCCGGTTCCAAGTCCGTTGACACCGCAATCTGTTGACGCAATGTATTTATTCTTCCATTTCGGGTCTTTACAGTCTGATAAAACCTGAAGTTTATCCTTACTCGTAATCAGCCAAACAAGGTTTGACTCATTCGGATGTTTTTTCAAGTAATGTTGAAATATTCCTGGATTTTTTGGGTATTCCCCTCCTGTATTATTAATGGATTGATAAATTCCAGTCGTTAATGCCGTGTGACCATTTGTTGTCCATGTTTCGCCTAGGTTATAAAAATAAGAATGCGTACAGCCGACCGGTGCCATAACTGAATCCATATACCGAACATTTGGACGGCCGGTTTGCCCCCAACTTTCTGAATACCGCGGACCGTCGATAACAACTACCACCACATTTTTTGTTTGATAAATGCGGTCGATGACTTTATCACCTGTACACGAATAAATCCATGCAAGTACTATAAAAATGAAAGAAATGCTGACGATGCGCATGTCCTAAATTACGCTTTTTAACCCACGTTGAACCTTAATCCTTAATTCGAGAGAAGCGCAAGAATTTCAACATGAAGTCTGGAAGCGGTTTCATTGGGTCTCTTTTCTCTACATTCAAGAACAAGCCCCATTTCTCAACGATTGGCACCTTGAATACTTCAATCATTTCGATTAATGTTCCATCCGGATCATCAATATACACGCAATGAACTTTCGTATTTCCCATGCTTAATGCCGACTGACTATCACAGGTAAACGGGAATCCTTTTGCGGACATGTCTTTTTCCAATTCACGCATTCCTTTCACATCGAGTCCTAAATGGACAAATCCATAATCTCCCCAAATGCGTCCTTTAAATAGCTTCTGAGGAACTCTATCTACTGCTTGAACCAATTCGATGTAATTTTTCCCGGTTACTTTACCGAATCCACCACCAGTTGGCTTAGATTTCGTCAACAACACCCTACGAAAACGCTCTGTTCCACTTGGCAATTCACTCCAATCGGAAAAAACGGCTGTTTGATCAAAAACGACCTCATCGAAACCCAAAATATCACGGTATAACTTCATGGATTCATCGGCATTCTTCACACCCATACTGAGTCCCAGTACTCCGCCGGAATGGTGTCCATTGTTCGAATAAAATTCATTGTTCTCGACAAATTGAAATAGGTTTCCATCGGGATCATTGATGAAAAATCCTTTTCGCTGATCTGGTCCCGATTGAATGGATTTTGTCGGCACCAAATTCTTCACGAATTCGTGACTAGCTTCAATATTGCGCGATTTCATTTGAACCGCATTGATTCCTACATCTCCCCAAGCAAAGATGTTCAAGTTTCCTTTTCCTTTGAACGATGTTGCTTCAATCACTTCCATCGCACATCCACCTTGGAGGTTCATGATCATGCTGGCACGCTTGGTCATCGTGACACCATGGGTATACACATCCATCAGCGGAGCCGCCTGAACGGAATCGAAAAAGGGAATATCCATTCCAAACAATTTTCGGTAAAGCGGTAGTATCTTGTTCATGTCGCTCACGGCCACGCCGATGTGCTGCATTCCATTGACATTTACGAAGGTTGATTTCATGTTATTCAATCTGTTTATTTCTTACTAAATTCATGCGTTTGTTTCAAAAACGCAAGTGTTTCCGCTTCCTCTGAACCTTCCTCTAATTCCAGGTTATATTCCCAGTTTGCTCTAGGTGGCATGCTCATTAAGATGGACTCCGTTCGTCCACCGGAATAAATGCCGAATTTCGTTCCGCGGTCGTGCAATAAGTTGAATTCAACGTATCTGCCTCGACGAATCGCTTGCCAGTTTAATTCACGCTCAGTGACCTCGTTCAGTACAATGGAGTCCACTTGATGCTTATATGCAACTGGAAACAACCTACCGAGGGAAAGGCAATAGTCAAAAATATTCTTTTTGGATAAGCCACATGTTTCATCCAAATGATCGAAGAAAATACCACCAATTCCACGAGACTCCTCACGGTGTGGTAAATAGAAATAACGATCTGCCCATTCTTTGAATTTTGGATAAAAGTCCGTTGAATACTGATCAGAAACTTCTTTTAACTGTTGATGAAAATCACTTGCTAACTGCTGGTCGACATAATGCGGTGTCAAATCGATTCCTCCACCGAACCAATACGCTGCGCCATTGTCCAATTCAAAATAACGGATATTCATGTGAATGATTGGGTGACTCGGGTGTTTTGGATGCAAGACAATCGAAACGCCCGTCGCAAAAAAGTGTTCTCCTTCTAGATTCAATTGTTTTTTCATCGCGACAGAAACATGTCCATGTACCGCAGAGAAAGCGACTCCACCTTTTTCAAAAATGCGTCCATCTCCTATGGTTCTGGTGAATCCACCCCCGCCCTCTTCTCGCTCCCAAACATCTTCGTTAAATTTTGCTTGTCCATCAATTTCCTCCAGGGATTGACAAATGTGCAACTGGATTTCTCGAAAAGCTTGTTCAATTTCTATTCGCATCATGCTTATTCTGGCTTAGATTCAAATCCTTTAAAGTCTAAAACAAACCCTGAAGTATTTTGAAATCCGTTTCCTACTCCTTGTTGAATTAGTTGATAATTACTAATAATTCCGCTTTGTTTGTTGCTTTGATTGACCAATTGACGGCAAACCATTAATGTGGCGTCATAACCTAGGCAGGACATCCTGTTAAGATCAGCAGAATACGTTTTTCGGTATTTCTTGTGAAAGGTCATGACACTTGGCGAGTGATAGGAAAAATAGCTAGGACTCGCATACGTAAATGCATACTTATTCGCGATCGTACCGCTTACTTCTTTCCATTCCAACCATTCTTTCAAACCATACACATGCACTTTTTCGTTGGACTTATATTTCTCTAATAAGGATAGTACTTTGGCTTTATCTGTACTGAGTATGATATAGATGATTTCATCATTCATAAACTCATATTGCTGATAATTCTTCCACGTCGCCTCGATGATTTTTGCTTTAGAAACCGAAGATGGTACATTTCGAAACGCCGTTAAAAACAGTTGATCTGTTTTCATGTCCGTTTCTGATTCGCCTTTAATTAAAACAAGGGTTTGATTCACAAAATGTCGGTGAACACTCCACGCCAATTGATCCATTAAATTAGCTGTTGACGGAGATAAACAAATGGCGTTTGGATTACCAAGCAACTCACTTTCCTTCATGGAAACTGGAAAAGCAACGGTGATTTCGTTTTTTCTGGCAAATGCACTTACTATTTCCGCCTCTCGCTGCTGTATCGGAGCAAAAATAATATCCATGCTCAACAACTCTGGCTTAGCTAATATCGCCGATAGATTTTCATTTGCTGATTCATAATCATAGACATGGAAAACAGCATTTAGTCCAAGGTGATCCAAAGAATCCATTGCTAATTTCGCACCCATGTAATAATCCAAGGCAGCACCGGAAACAAAGCGATTGTAACTCGCTGTCGAATCTAAATTTAAAGGTAAAAAAAGTGCCACTTCATAGGATTTCCGAGCGGAAAAATGAAGTTCATTCGGTGCGTTTCTCACCGTTTTAACAGGAACCTCTCGTATCGGAATATGCGCCACCTTTTCTTTTTTCACCGGAATCCGAATGGTTTGACCCGGGCTCACACGGCTTGATGTCAGGTGATTCAAGGCTTGCAACTCTGGAACTGGAACCATGAATCTTTTGGACAAAGTGTATAGAGATTCTTGGGGCAACACTACATGAGAGATGATGTCATCCGTAAAGGAAATGTTAAATTTCGCTTGAGCGACCTGGCTTGGCTTCGGAATTTCTTGCGTCATCACTTCGACAGAAGTGGAAGGTTCATCTGTTTGAATGCGCGCAATTGCGTTGGGAATAGTTAAACGTTGGCTCAACTTTAGTCCGTTTTTCGTCGACGGATTGTATGAGATAATGCTATCCATGGAAACATCGTACAACTTCGATACAGAATACAAGGTTTCTTTTTGAACCACGGTGTGCTTGACCGTCCGACGTTGAACGGGTATAAACACGACCTCACCCGTAGTTAGTCCGCGTTCAATCCCTGGATTCATGTTCAAGATGTCCTCAGCCGGACATGCATACATTTGTTGTAATCCATACAAATTGTTTCCATCCGCCACGGTATGAACATAACATTTCTTTCCCTCTCGCTCTGTAATTTGAGCATATTGTTGTCCATGGACAAGCAAGGCGCTCAATAACAAAAAGAACAATAAGGGTTTTTTCATGTGATGAAGGTTATTCCCATTCGATGGTTGCAGGTGGCTTGGAGCTAATATCGTAGGTTACCCGATTAATTCCCTTCACTTGATTGATAATTTTATTCGATATTTTCGCTAAGAATTCATATGGCAAATGACACCAGTCAGCCGTCATTCCATCTGTTGATGAAACTGCTCTTAATGCAACTGCATTTTCGTATGTTCGTTCGTCTCCCATCACTCCGACCGATTGAATCGGCAAGAAAATCGCTCCAGCTTGCCAAACTTCATCATACAATCCGTCTTCTTTTAGTCCATCAATAAAGATGGCATCCACATCTTGCAAGATGCGCACTTTATCAAGCGTTACTTCTCCTAGAATGCGAATTCCAAGTCCTGGACCTGGGAATGGATGTCTTCCTAGAATGCGTTCATCGATTTCAAGAGAACGTCCGATTCGACGAACTTCATCCTTAAACAGCAAACGCAAAGGTTCCACCACTTGAAGTTTCATATAATCAGGTAATCCACCAACATTGTGGTGAGATTTGATGGTTTGCGAAGGTCCACCAGTCGCAGAAACAGATTCGATCACATCTGGATAAATCGTTCCTTGTCCCAGCCACTTCGCTCCTTCAACTTTCTTCGATTCTTCGTCAAAAACGTCAATAAATACTTTTCCAATCGCTTTGCGTTTCAACTCGGGATCTGTTAATCCAGTCAAGGCTGCATAGAATTGACTAGCCGCATCGACTCCTTTCACATTCAATCCCATTCCTTTGTAGGACTCCAAAACAGATTGGTATTCATTTTTGCGAAGAAGTCCATTATCCACAAAGATGCAATGTAGGTTCGCCCCAATCGCTTTATGCAATAATATGGCAGCAACGGAGGAATCCACACCACCTGAAAGTCCAAGAATTACCTTGTCATCTCCCAATTGCTCATGTAAACGAGCTGTTGTTTCTTCAACAAAGGAATCAGGTGTCCAATCACATGCGCAACGACAAATGTCCACGATGTAATTTTGTAAAAGAATCTTTCCTTCTGTTGAGTGATACACTTCTGGGTGAAATTGTATTCCGTAAGTTTCCTCGCCTTCGATATGGTATCCAGCAATTTCTACATCAGATGTACTGGCAATGATTTTATAGTTACTTGGGATTTTTTTAATGGTATCACCATGAGACATCCACACTTGAGATCCGTTTGTCATTCCTTTGGTAAGGATGTGGCTTTCGTCCACGTAAGATAAATGTGCGCGTCCATATTCACGAATACTAGAAGGTAACACTTCGCCACCAAAATGATGCGCTAAATATTGTGCTCCAAAACAAACTCCTAACAGCGGTAATTTCCCTTTAATATCGTCTAGATTTGGCCTCGGAGAAGCTTCATCGCGAACAGAAAACGGACTTCCAGAGAGGATTACCCCTTTCACATTAGCTCCAATTTCTGGTATTTTATTCCACGGATGGATTTCACAATAAACATTTAACTCACGGATTCGACGCGCAATTAACTGCGTATATTGAGATCCAAAATCTAAAATTAGTATCATTTCATGCATGGCGCAAAGATAAGCATTATTGGTAATTAGTCGTGCCCAAAGCTTTGGTGATTTTTATAGCATAAACCGAAGGAAACAACATTGTGTTATTTTCTTGTGAATAGTTGCAATTCAACCGAGTGAATGTCCTTAAGATTAAGTAGAATTGATTAACTTTGGTGCTTGCATTAAAGAGAAAAAAGATGATTGGAGATATCTTAAAATCCATTTTTGGAGATAAGAACGCGAAAGACAAGAAATTATACTGGCCTTACGTAGAGTTAGCAGTTGCTGCTCATGAACACATAAAAACTTTATCGGACGAGCAATTACGTCAAAAATCCCGTGAGTTTCAGCACCAAATTGGAGAGGAAAAAGAGCGCTTAGAACATCAACTAGCGGATCTTCGAAAGAAAGCGGAAAGTTTAGAAACAAGCATCAACGAAAAAGAAGATTTATTCGACCAAATTGATAAATTAGAAAAAGAAGTAGATGCCCAAATCGAAGAAACACTGATTAAAATCCTCCCAGAAGCATTCGCTGTGGTGAAGGAAACGGCATATCGTTGGGCAATGAATGGACAATTGGTTGTAAGCGCTGAGGAGTTTGATCGTGAATTAGCGAAGAAAAAAGACGGAATTACCATAGAAGGAGATAAAGCTATTTGGCATAACGAATGGACCGCTGCAGGCGGACACATCAAATGGAACATGGTGCATTACGATGTTCAGTTAATGGGTGGAGCCGTTTTGCACAAAGGAAATATTTCTGAAATGCAAACGGGAGAAGGGAAAACGTTGGTGGCAACACTTCCTGTTTACTTAAATGCGCTTGCGGGAAAAGGTGTACACATTGTAACCGTGAATGATTACTTAGCGAAACGTGACTCCGAATGGATGGGTCCATTGTACCAATTCCACGGATTGAGTGTGGATTGCATCGATAAGCACCGTCCAAATTCCAAAGAAAGAAGACAAGCTTATTTAGCAGATATTACCTTCGGAACAAACAATGAGTTTGGCTTCGATTACTTGCGTGATAACATGGCGGGTCATGTTGACGATTTAGTTCAACGCAAACACCATTTTGCCATTGTCGATGAGGTCGATTCCGTTTTAATTGATGACGCAAGAACGCCATTAATCATTTCTGGTCCAACACCAAAAGGCGATGAACACGAATTCCATGAGTTAAAGCCGCGTATCGAACGCGTAGTTGACGCACAAAAACAATACGTTCAACAATGTTTAGCTGAGGCGAAGAAAATGTTAACGGTTATCAACGAAGCGCCTGAGGACAAAAACGAAGCAAAACGCATGTTGGAAGACGGTGGAATCGCTTTATTGAGAGCGCACCGAGGCCTTCCGAAAAATCGAACATTAATCAAGTTTTTATCTGAACCGGGAATCAGAGTTCACCTGCAAAAAACGGAGAACTTCTACATGGCCGAACAAGGTAAAAACATGAAGAAAATCGATGCGGAATTGTTCTTTGTGATCGATGAAAAAAACAATACCATTGAACTTACCGACAGAGGAATCGATTTGGTTTCTGGAAAAGATGACCGAAATTTCTTCGTCATGCCAGATATCGGTGATGAAATCGCCAAATTGCAAAAGCAAAACCTGGAGAAAGAAAACTACCTTGAACAAAAAGATGTCTTGGTACGTGAATATTCGATTAAATCCGAACGCATTCACTCCATCAATCAATTATTGAAAGCCTATACACTTTTCGAAAAAGAAGTGGAATACGTTATCCTAGAAGGAAAAGTGAAAATCGTTGATGAGTCAACTGGACGTATCCTCGAGGGACGCCGTTACTCCGATGGATTGCACCAAGCGATTGAAGCAAAAGAAAATGTTGAGGTAGAGGCTGCTACTCAAACGTATGCAACCGTGACTTTGCAAAATTACTTCCGTATGTACCACAAACTTGCGGGTATGACCGGAACAGCGGAAACAGAAGCGAAAGAATTCTGGGATATCTATAAATTAGATGTGGTGACCGTTCCAACAAATAGAGCCGTTTCACGTCTAGATCTAGATGATTTTGTCTATAAATCTGCACGTGAGAAATACAACGCAGTGATTTTAGAAGTGGAGGAATTAGTGGCAGCAGGACGTCCGGTTCTTGTCGGTACCACAACCGTGGAAATTTCCGAATTATTGTCCAGAATGCTCCAAATGAAGAAAATCCAACACCAAGTGTTGAATGCCAAATACCACCAAAAAGAGGCGGAGATTATCGCGAATGCTGGATTAGCAGGAGCAGTAACCATTGCGACAAATATGGCTGGACGTGGAACCGATATCAAGTTGGGTGAAGGCGTCAAAGAAGCTGGAGGATTAGCGATAGTTGGTACAGAACGCCACGATTCACGTCGTGTCGATCGTCAGTTGAGAGGTCGTGCAGGACGACAAGGAGATCCAGGTTCGTCCCGTTTCTTTGTGTCTTTGGAAGATGACTTAATGCGCAAGTTCGGTTCAGAACGCATCGCGAAACTCATGGACCGTATGGGACTGAAAGAAGGAGAAGTGATTTCTGCTGGAATGGTCTCTAAATCGATTGAACGCGCACAGAAAAAAGTAGAAGAAAATAACTTTGGAGTACGTAAAAACTTATTGGAGTACGATGACGTGATGAACTCTCAACGTAAAGCGATTTACAAAAAACGTAAAAATGCATTGTTTGGAGATCGTTTGGATATTGACATCGATAATATGTTCTTTGAATTATGTGAAACGACGGTTCAACAATATGGCGGATCAGAATTTCATGATTTTGAACGGGAATTATTGCGCATTATCGGAATTGAATCACCGGTAACAACTCAGGAATTTTCCAACATGAGTCGCACGGATTTAACGGATAAAATCTACGACTCGATGAAAGCGTCGTATGAACGTAAATGCGATAAAATTGCGTCTCGTGCTTTGCCACAGATTAAGCATGTACACGAGAATCTCTCTGACAAATTTAAGGACATGGTTTTCCCGTTGACAGATGGTCGTCGTGAGTTGCAATTAATTGTCAACATCGAAGAAGCCTATAAATCTGAAGGAAAAAATATTTCCAAAGCCTTTGAGAAAAATGTGATCTTATCTAAAATCGATGATGAGTGGAAAGAACATTTACGTGAAATGGATGAATTGCGTTCAGCCGTACGAAATGCTTCCTACGAGCAAAAGGATCCGCTTGTTGTCTACAAATTAGAGTCTTATGAATTATTCCGCTCGATGTTGAATCGCTTAAATGAAGAAGCGGTTGAATTATTGATGAAGTTAGATGTTCCCGTGGAACAAGCTGTTCAAGGAACCAATCAGGAAGCGCGTCAAAATAATTACCAACAAGCACAAACAAATCAATCGGTTTCATCAACACCAACACCTTCTTTCGAAGGAAGACAAGGTTACGATCAAGCGATTGCGAACTCCATGCCACAACCGGAAAAACGTCAACCAATTATTGCCGAACCAAAGGTGAATCGAAATGATGCGTGTCCGTGTGGAAGTGGTAAGAAGTATAAGCAATGTCACGGTAAATAATGATGAATGTAAAAAATATGCGCATTGCTTTTATTGGCTCCGGAAGAGTAGCTACAGAACTTGCACTTATTTTTCGCTTCAAAGGGATTGAAATTACGGGGATTTCGAGTAGAAATCAGGATAGTGGTTCGAAGCTTGCTTCCCGCTTAGATTGTCCCTTCATCTTAGACCCAAACAACTTAGACGCTGACTTAATCATCATTGCGACCAATGATGCATCGGTTCGAACATTGTGCGCTTCTTTAAGTGAAGATAAACTCATCGCGTATACTGCAGGGGCTGTCGATTTAGCTGATTTATCGCGCGATCATTCTGGCGTATTTTACCCGCTGCAAACCTTTACGAAAGACCGACATTTAACGGTAGATGAAATTCCTATTTTGCTCGAATCTAATTCTGAACTGATGCGCGATAAGATGGAATCACTGTGCGAAATCACTGGACTTACATTTGAATACTGTTCTTCTCCAGACAGACAAAAATACCATTTAGCTGCTGTTTTCGTAAATAATTTCGTTAATCACATCATCCATAAAGCGCAAGTGAAATTGGTTCAGGACGGATTAAATTGGGACATGTTAAAACCACTTTTAGAAGAGACCATTGCCAAACTTGGTGACTTTTCAGCTTTCGATGCCCAAACGGGTCCAGCAAAACGAAATGATCAAGCCACCATGCTCACACATCAAGCGCTATTGAAAGGTGAGGAATTAAACATCTACGAAGTGCTTTCTCGAAGCATTCAAAATACCCATAACGAACATGACTAGCTACAAACATGCCTTGAATCACATCAACACCTTTATTTTCGATGTAGACGGAGTATTTACAGATGGGAAAGTGTATTTATTGAAGGATGAAATCGTTCGTACAATCAACTCAAAAGACGCTTATGCTATTCAATATGCAGCGAAAATGGGCTATAAAATCTTTGCGATTACTGGAGGAAATTCGATAGAAGTTCGTGACTGCTTGCTCGGACTGGGAATGAATCGCGTGTATCTCGGTGCACACAGTAAGTTGATTTGTTACGAAGAAATCAAAGCAGAGTTTAACTTGACAGACAAAGAAATCGCTTACATGGGAGATGATATCCCTGACATTCCGGTGTTAAAAGTTGCTGGACTTTCTGCTTGTCCACAAGATGCCGTCAGCGATGTAAAAAGTGTTGTCGATTACCAAAGTCCTTTTGATGGTGGGAAAACCTGTGTCCGTGACCTCATCGAACAAACACTACGCGTACAAGGAAAATGGTTGAGCGATAAAGCGTATCAATGGTGATTTAATCATGCAAGCCGATTTCCTCTAACATTTGCAGTTGATTACTTGCTCGACGAAGGTTGTGATTTTCGTCCTCTACCCAATAATATTGATCCCCAGTGAGGTAATCACTTAGAAAGCGCAGACCTTGGATATACATCACCGCTTTTGCCCCGAGTAGGATGTTTTCCCGTTCCAAATCGCTCAAGTTATCATTCATCGGTCCTTCAAAATACCCATTTAGCAACTCCTTCAATATCTGTGGATTAAATGCTTTTTTCTCTTGACTATCTTCCGTTCCCACTTGACAAAACGACCGAATCATGTCTCCAAAGTCATACAAAATACTTCCAGCCATAATGGTGTCCCAATCGATGAGTGCACAAACATCTTCTCCATCCTCATTAAATAAAAAATTACTCAATTTTGGGTCTGCATGAATGATGCGCACCGGTAATTTTGGTAGTAGCAATAGATAACGATTGAGAATCCCCTCATGTTCCACTAGTTTCTGAATCAAATAATTCGCTTGCGTGAGTCGATATGGAATGGCTACTTTCAATGCGTGTCGGTAATCTTTCCGCCGTTTCTTAAAATCTAGGAAGCCAGGAATGCTTTCGTGTAACTGATCTTTTGGAAAGTCCAAGAGGTAAGAATGAAATTCGCTTAAGGCCTTTGCCGCAGCGAACGCCTGTGAATGTTTACCCAAAACTTCTAAACTTTTACTTGGAAAAATGGCTTTAAACATGCGCCAAGTTTGTCCTTTATGATCCAGCAGCAAAAAACTCCCATCTGCATTTGCCAACATCGTTAAACAGGTTTTCGGATATCCTTTCTGCTCGAGAAACTTCGCAATGCGCTGTTGGTTCATGACAACTAGGTTGGGATTACGGAAAACTTGGGTATTCACTCCTTGAAGGACAAAATAGCTATCATTCATTGCTTCCACAAGGAACGTTTTATGAATGAGTCCACCCTTTAGTAGACTTATCCGCTGGACTTTTGTCCCGACCGACTTCAAAAAGTCGTTGGCCACCGATCGTTCCAACTGCCTATTCATGGGAGAACGATTTTGGGTAGCACTTTTTATCGGTCAACAAGCCGAGATATTGCTCAACTGATTCCTTATCCTCTAAAAATGTGAGTCCAACCCACTGTTCACGACTAGACAATACCTTTACCGTGATTTTTTGTGTTTGAATTCCCGATTGAACCATCGATGGCAAGTAACATTCAGTGGTTATTTCCTGGTGATTTGCAGCAAAAAAGGATTCAAAATAAGGAACCAAATGTTCGAAAATAGTGACTTGAAAAAACCATAAATTCATGGAAACAGGCGTGCTTTCCGTCAGACTATCTGCTTCTTGACACTGCAGCCCACTTGAATTGCGGTAAATGCCATGACATTCCACAACACTTTTCAAAAATTCTTTTTCATCAAGGGTACACAATCCTCGGGAAACACCTCCGTGCTCACTTAAGGTATCCAACAAGGAATAAGACAATAATCCGTGTGATTGCTGTTCATTTTGGAAAAAAGAACTGGCACTTTTCATCACGGTTTGACCATAGTAATCATCCGCATTCATGACAACAAATGGACCATTTAAAAAGGGTTTTGCACACAAAACGGCCTGAGCCGTTCCCCACGGTTTACTGCGCTTGACGTCCACTATCTGTTGTTGCTCAGGAGTTAACGCTTGTACGACAAGATGAACTTCAATCTGCGACTCCCAATAGGACAATTTAGATTTCATTTCTTCTTGCACTTTCTCATTGACAATCAATACAACTTGTCCAAATCCTGCTTCCACAGCATCATATATGGCAAATTCCAAGAGAAACGCATCTTGTTCTCCGATGAGATCGATTTGTTTGGACCCCTTATAACGAGACCCTAATCCACCAGCTAATATGACCAAACTTGGACTAGAATTCATCCGTTAGTCCAAAAACGGGTTTACGTGTTTTCCATGCTCCTTTGGTGAAATCTGGAATATCTTGTACTTGTCCATTTTCTTTGATGGACTTTTCGCTCAATGGTGTAATGGAATACCAAGCAGCCAAGTCATAGACATCTAATGGGAATTCTTTGTTCTGTTTGATGCATTCAATAAACGCATTGTCGACAAAGAAGTCCATGCCGCCGTGTCCGGAGTTTTCTGCTTCCTTCGCATAGCGTTTCCAAAGTGGATGGTCGTGTTGTTCTAACCATGTTTTTGTATTGTCCCATTTGTGGGTGTGACTCATTTGCTTTTCAAAATAAATCAAACCTTGTTCCGCATCTCCCCAACCGAAATCTTGCCAGATTCCTTCTGTACCTTGTACACGGAATCCTAAATTGTAGGGACGCTGTAAACTCGTATCGTGCGTTAAGAGAATCGTTTCTCCGTTCGCACATTGTATTTGCGTAGTAACAACATCACCTTGTTTGAAATCGATTTTTGCATTTGGATGATCCTTCCCTCCTTTCGGATGTTCTTCGATGTATTTTTTCAATCCACGTGCTTTACTCGACATGGACGTCAAACGCAACATGCGATTTCCGCGGTTTAAATCGAACATGGTGGCGATTGGGCCTAGTCCATGCGTTGGATACAACTCGCCGTTTCGATTCACGTAATGATTCGTTCGCCATTTGGCTTCACTGAATCCTTTTTCGCCAAATTCAACACCTGAATTGTATGCCGATTGACCATCGTTGAACAATACTCCGCGTAAATCGTGTTCGTATCCACCTTGTCCATGAACCAGCTCACCAAAAAGTCCTTTTTTGACCATATTCAAAACGGCCATGACATCTCTACGGTAGCAAACATTTTCGAGCATCATGATCGGCGTTTTTGTTTCTTCGTAGGTTTTCACAAACTCCCAACAATCGCTTAATTTCATGGCGCCACACACTTCCATTCCAACGATTTTACCCGCTTTCATGGCATCAATTCCATGTTTCAAGTGCCATTCCCAAGGAGAAGAAACGAAAACGGCGTCAATATCATCTCGTTGAAGTAAGTTTTTGTAATCTTCGTCCCCTTTGCCATAAACAGCTGGTTCTTTTCTTCCAGCGCGGAGCACCAAACTCAAGGCATCCCTCATCATTCTAGGTTCTGGGTCAGCGAGCGCGATGATTTCCACATCGTCTCTTTTCATCATTTCTTCCAAATGTGATTGTCCACGGTAACCAACAGCGATGAAGCCTAATCGAACCTTGCGATCAGTGGGTAATTGTCCAGCAAATAGTGAATTTGGAAGCACCAATGCGCCAATTCCCGCTAAGGTCGAAGCCTTTACAAAATCTCTTCTTTCCATCTGTATAATTAAACATGAAAGATACTAAAAAAGTTCATCTGATAAGTCGAACATACCGGCTGATTCTTTGCTTGGAGCGTAGTGCTTATTTTTTAGTAAAATCCAAATTGTAGGTTGTAGAAATCCACAAAGTATGATTGCGTTCCATTTTTAATCCGTCCGTTTTTACAACGAATTGATTTAGGTATCCCACTTGAACATTGACATTCTTGTCGAAACGCCATCCCAAAGCCGCAATGAAACGATTTTGGTCCATGATGTTTTTCCCAATTCCAGAACCGAAGCCTAAAAACACTTCATCATTGACATTCATAAACAAGGTGTTGTCTGTCAGTTCTTTTCGTGACAATGGAATCAAGGCCATGGCTCTGTAACGCAAACGTTGGCGAAAAACCGGGTCCACTTGAAGGATGTTATTCGCTGCATCCTTCGCATATTGTTCCATGAATCGTTGTTCCAAACGGTAGCGGTGTTGAACCTCTACGTTGCCAATTTTACTTTTCAAATTCACTTGTTCGAAAATCCGGTTTTCATCAAACTCGTGAAGAATCGGTTGCGCACCGTATGGATAGGTTTTCACCCATGCAAATCCTGCCATGACCGAGACATTCGGATTCACGCTGTATTCCAATCCGAAGCGCAATAAGGATTGCTGCCAAGACTTAAATCCATCCGCACGACGCCATTGGTATTCTGTCATCAAACTGAATTTATCTGTTAGTTTGTGTGTACCGACATACATCGCCCATCCATGAGTTTGTGGGCTAATGATTTTTTGGGCAATAAGTTGTTTGTTTATAAAAACTAAACCAAAAATAAATGGAAGGATTTTAATGAACTTCATAAATATTTCTCAATTCGAATAAAATATTTTTGTACAAAATAAACAAACATCCTATATGATTTATATTCTTTCAATTGTTGACTATTTAGTACCTCAAATTAATACTCGAAGGTAAACAAATAAAAAGATTTCCATGATTCCAAGCAATAGATTTCACATTTCTAATTCCTATCTTTGTCTTCAAGTCATCAACGTTTATTCGCAATTATGAGTCAAGCAAACCAACACATCGCATTAGAAGACCAATACGGAGCACATAACTACCATCCACTACCTGTTGTATTGGCAAAAGGAGAAGGTGTTTTCGTTTGGGATGTGGACGGAAAAAAATATTTTGATTTCCTTTCTGCTTACTCTGCTGTAAACCAAGGACATTGTCATCCGAAAATCACGAAAGCATTGATTGATCAAGCGCAAACCTTGGCCTTGACTTCGCGTGCTTTTTACAACGACACACTGGGACAGTACGAGAAATTTGTGACGGAAACCTTTGGATTCGATAAGGTATTACCGATGAATACGGGCGCAGAAGCGGTGGAAACAGCGATTAAATTATGCCGCAAATGGGCGTATGAGAAAAAAGGGATTGAAGAAAATCAGGCGGTAATTGTTGTGTGCGAAGGGAATTTCCACGGACGCACCACCACCATCGTTTCGTTTTCTAGCGATCCAGATTCGTTTCAGAATTTTGGTCCTTTCCCAGCTGGATTCGTATCCATTCCATATGATGACATTCCTGCGCTTGAAGCAGCGTTAAAAGGAAAAAATGTTGCTGGATTCCTAGTAGAACCGATTCAAGGAGAAGCGGGAGTGTACACACCAGCGGATAATTATTTATCCGAAGCCAAACGACTTTGCCTAGAAAATGGCGTGTTATTTATCGCGGATGAAGTTCAAACAGGCATCGCCCGTACCGGAAGTTTATTAGCGACCTGTGGAAACTGTACTTGTGAGCACAAATGTGAGCGTCAAACAACAACATACAATCGTCCAGATATCCTGATTTTAGGAAAAGCACTTTCCGGAGGTGTTTATCCAGTTTCTGCGGTACTTGCGGATGACGAAATCATGATGGTCATCAAACCTGGACAACACGGTTCAACCTTTGGTGGAAATCCAATCGCTGCGAAAGTAGCTGTCGCTGCGTTAGAAGTCGTTTACGAAGAAAAGTTGATTCAAAACGCCCGACGTTTAGGTGAACTATTCCGAAAAGAAATGAACCGCATCATTGAAAGCAATGAATTGATTTTAAACGTTCGCGGAAAAGGATTGTTAAACGCCATCGTGGTAAACGATTCTCCAGATAGTCAAACCGCATGGAACCTTTGCGTGGCCTTGAAAGAAAATGGACTACTCGCAAAACCAACCCACGGAAACATCATTCGCTTTGCACCACCATTGGTCATCACGGAATATCAACTGATGGAATGTGTGCTAATTATCGAAAAAACGATTCAAAACTTCCAAAAATAGGAGAACGCTCAATTATCCTTTTCATTATCACTTCCGTTTAGCACCAAATCCACTATATTTGGCCAAAAATAGTAGACTTTGGTACAGAAAATAAAATTTGGAACAGACGGATGGAGAGCAATCATTGCTGATGACTTTACCGTTGAGAATGTTGCTCGCGTAACAGAAGCAACTGGAATTTGGTTAAAGAAAACGTATGTCAATCCGAGTGTCATCGTTGGACACGATTGTCGTTTCGCCGGTGAACTATTCATGGAAACAGCCGTGAAAGTACTCGTAGCACAAGGAATTCCTGTGCGTATGTCACGTGGATTCGTTTCCACTCCGATGATTTCTTTGGCAGCATTTCAATTTGAATGCGAAGTCGGAATCATCTTGACAGCAAGTCATAATCCACCATCATACAACGGATTCAAATTGAAAGCATTCTTTGGTGGACCATTAGAACCAGAAAAAGTTCAAGAAGTGGAGGACATCATTCCGGATGTGTGTACCATCGATTATAAAGTTGTAAACATTGATGCAGCGATTCAAGCTGGAAAAATAGAAATCGTAGACATCGAAACGCGCTACGTGGATCACGTGAAAAAGTACTTTGACCTCGATGCGATTTCGAATTCTGGTTTGAACTTAGTGTACGATGCGATGTACGGAGCCGGACAACGCGTGATGCCATTAATCCTTCCAAAGACTCACTTATTGCATTGCGATTACAATCCATCTTTCCACGGACAAGCACCTGAACCGATTGCGAAAAACTTACAGGAATTGGCTGCGTACATCAAAGCAGATGGAAACATTTCTTGTGCCTTAGCAACGGACGGCGATGCCGATCGCATTGGACTGTACAATGGAAAAGGTGAATTCATCGATTCTCACCACATCATCCTCTTGTTGATTCACTACATGGTGAAATACAAACAAATGACTGGAAAAGTAGTCATCGCTTTCAGTGTGACTCCTCGCGTAGAGAAATTATGTGCGCATTATGGACTCGAAATTCAAACCACAAAAATTGGATTTAAGGAAATCGCAACCATTATGGTGAAGGACGATGTCCTCATCGGTGGGGAAGAATCCGGAGGGATTGCTGTGAAAGGACACATTCCAGAGCGCGATGGAATCTGGATGGGATTAATCATCTGGGAATTCATGGCGAAATCCGGTAAGTCACTGGATGAGTTGATTGATGAAGTATATGAAATCGTTGGTCCATTTAAATTTGAACGCAACGACCTTCACATCACAGAAGATTTAAAACAAAAAATCATTGCGAATTGCAAAGCAAATAATTACACGTCCTTCGGGAAATACCAAGTCGCTGACTTGAAAACCATCGATGGATTCAAGTATTTCTTCGACGACAAACGTTGGGTAATGATTCGTCCTTCTGGAACGGAGCCCGTTCTTCGTACGTATGCAGAAGCACCAACTTTAGAAGAAGTACGTGAAATTTTGAAAGCAACAGAAGAAACGATTTGTCGATAAAAGAACGATTGTTCACATGATTAAAAGCCCTGACAGTATCGTCGGGGCTTTTTTTTAAACAAAATCATGACGTATTAAGATTTAGCCCAGGGCTACATCTAAAATCATCATTACTAGGAAACCACCGATGAAACCAAGAACAGCGACATCTGTGTATTTGTCCCGCTGGGTTTCCGGAATCACTTCCTCCACCACCACGAAAATCATCGCTCCGGCAGCAAAAGACAATGCGAACGGCAAAATAGGTTCCATGTAGATCACGGCAATAGCTCCGATGACACCAGCTATTGGCTCAACGATCGCTGACAGTTGTCCATACATGAAACTTTTAAAACGACTCGCCCCTGCCCTTCTTAATGGCATCGCAACGGCAAATCCTTCTGGGAAATTCTGAATACCAATTCCGATGGCTAGTGCGATTGCTCCGGCGATGGTTGCACCTTCCATTCCGTGTGCTGCCGCACCGAAAAGAACACCGACAGCTAGTCCCTCGGGAATATTGTGCAAAGTAATCGCTAATACAAGTAAAGTTGTTTTATGCAATTGCGTTTTCACTCCTTCGGATTCTTCTTCCTTGAAATTGATGTGTAAGTGTGGAAGGCTTTTATCCAAAAAGAACAAAAACAAGGCTCCTAATAAAAATCCAACAGCTGCGGGCATCCATGACATCGTTGGATACAAACGTTCGGAAAGTTCGATTGATGGCAATAACAAGGACCAAAAACTAGCAGCCACCATGACACCACCGGTAAATCCTAACATGCCATCGAGGAGTCCACGGTGCATGTTTTTAAAGAAGAAAACCAAGGAAGCGCCGGCAGCAGTGACAAGCCAGGTAAAGGTTGTTGCGAGAAATGCCGCAAAAACTGGATCAATGTGTTGGAAGTAATGTTCGAGTTCTTTCATAGCTAATTCTTACACAAATGTAAGCATCAAATGCATCGAAAAATCAATTAAATCCGTTCAAAACAGCTTTTTCCTTTAAACTTTTTGAAACCGCCGTCCCGAAATCGTCCTTCGCATTTGGTGTTTGTCCTGTTTGAGTAGTCTTTACTTGTTGGATAAACGCATCTCGTTGCTTTCCTAATTGACCAATTTCACTTTGGATTTTCGCACGTTCTTCACTTTTCTGTTTGATGTACGCTTCTTTTTCCTCCGTGGATTTTCCCTTGAGTTCCTCCGGCAATTCTTCGTCCTTCAATTTTCCAACCATCGTTGAATCCATTTTCGCTGCATCTACCATGTCCCAACTTCCATTGGAGTACACCGATTTCGATTTCACCAAGGCGCGCTCGGAAGAAACAGCGACACCTTGCAACAAGGCATTGTCATCTTCGCGTTTTTGCTTCATGCGGTTTTCCTTTCCTAAACTACCGTAAGAAATGTAGGTTTGATTCAATTGGATGTTCAACTGGTTGATTTGCTCATCGTACGGCGTTTGAATGCTCACCACGCGGTCGTTAGAATTGATGTTGAAGTAATCACCTTTCGAACACGTTGCGCCATCTTTCCAATTCTCGCGGACACCTTGCTCATACGATCCACAATAAATCGTGTTAACGAATACATGTTTCGATTCTGCCAAACGACAAGCATCCTTGTATGAAACAGGCCCTTGAGTAAAGGGCTCATTTCCTGCGACGTAAATCATTTTTAAATCCGCAGGATCCGCAGACCAGTTTAATTGATTCAAGGAAGTCGAAATCACGGCGCCGCAATATTCTGAGCCACCATTCGTTCGAAGTCCAAATAATTTCTCCGAAACCAAATCTAAATCACTTGTAAACGGCAACTGTTGACGGATAAAATTACTTTCAACGCTTAATCCAGCATTTCCGTAATCGTACATGGCAATTTCCAGAGTTGGCGTTTGTCCTTGGTAGGTTAATCCACTTGCCTCATTGACAATTGCCCAAATACGTGATTTCGCTTGATCGATGAGTCCGTCCATGCTATTGGAGGTATCAAACAGAATCACCAATTGGATTCTTCGTGGACTAATTTGTGCGTAACTCACTTGACTTACCGCGAGTACTAAAAAGGAAAAAAGGAACTGTTTCATCGATGTTGGACTTTTGTTTTTTGTCCGGTACAACGAAGAAGAAAAAAGGTTCAGGGGAAAGTTAAATATATTTTAGAGAATCAAAATAACCCAGCGCCAACTCATATCCCTTCATACCAAATCCGTAAATGCAGCCAGCACAGACTGGACTCAACATGGATTCGTGGCGAAAGGATTCACGTGCGGTGATGTTGGAAATGTGCACTTCGACAACTGGTGTGGAAATAGCCGCAATGCAATCGCGCAACGCAACACTCGTGTGGGTGTATCCACCGGCATTGAGGATGATTCCGTCGGCGTTGGCGTCCTGCAGGACATTGATCAGTTCTCCCTCCACATTGGACTGAAAATAGGAGATTTCAGCACTCGATTTCGATTTCAATTCCGTTAAAAAGTCTGCAAACGAAACATTCCCATATATTTGTGTTTCACGGGAACCGAGTAAATTTAAATTTGGACCGTTTACAATCAGAATTTTCATAGATGTCGAATTGGGAACGCTATATTAAGGATTTTGTTTCATACTTGAAAATCGAGAAGGGATTGGCAGAGAATTCGATTCTTGCTTACCAAAACGATGTCGACAAATTGAAGGAGTTTGCTTCATCCTCTTCAAAGCTGCCCGATCAATTGAATTATGATGATTTAAAACAATTTTTGTCCACCTTATTTGACATTGGATTAAGCGCGCGAAGTCAAGCACGCATCATTTCCGGCATCAAACAATTTTACGGCTTTTTAATTCTTGAGAACTTGGTCAAAGTGGATCCCAGTGAGTTATTAGAACAGCCCAAATTGGGACGTAAACTCCCCGAAGTATTGACCATTGAAGAAATCGACTCCCTCCTTGCTGCCATTGACTTAAGCAAAAACGAAGGACACCGAAATCATGCCATGTTAGAGACCTTGTATAGCTGTGGATTGCGCGTTAGTGAGCTGGTTGGACTGCGTTTTTCCGATTTGTTTTTTGAGGAAGGATTTATCCGCGTGATTGGAAAAGGAAACAAAGAACGTTTGGTACCGGTGAGTCAACAAGTTCAGAAAGAAATCGAGATTTACCAACAGCACATTCGGAACCATTTGAACATCCAAAAAGGAAGTGAAAACATCGTTTTTTTGAACCGGAGAGGTGCACAACTTACTCGGGTGATGGTGTTTACGATTATTAAAAATTTAGCGGAGTCCATCGGACTCAAAAAGAACATTTCGCCACATACCTTTCGACATAGTTTCGCCACACATTTGATCGAAGGAGGCGCCAATTTACGGGCGATTCAGGAGATGCTCGGACACGAATCCATCACTACGACAGAAATCTACACACACCTCGATCAACGCTTCTTGCGCGATGCCATTTTATCGTTTCATCCAAGAAATACAAACGTGTAATTTTCGTAAAAAAGAAGAGGTAAAAGTTTTTTTTGGGAATATTCGTAAAATCGTTTGTGAAATTTCAAAAGTTTGTTACCTTTGCATCCGCTTTTTTACATTTATAAGTAATATTAAAGACATGTCAAGAGTTTGTCAATTAACAGGTAAGTCAGTAATGGTTGGGAACAATGTTTCTCACTCCAATCGTAAGACCAAACGTAGATTTTACCCGAATTTGGTTACTAAAAAGTTTTTTCTTCCAGAAGAAGAAGCTTACATCACATTAAAAATTTCAACTTCTGCACTTCGTACGATTAACAAGAAAGGCATTGCCGCTTGTATCAAAGAAGCTCGTCAGAAAGGTTTTTTAAAATAAAACTGTTGCGAAACAGATAAAAGAAGAAGAAAATGGCTAAGAAGAGTAAAGGTAACCGCATCCAAGTGATTTTAGAGTGCACAGAGCACAAAGACTCAGGAATGGCTGGTACGTCGCGATACATCACGACGAAAAACCGTAAAAACACACCGGATCGAATGGAGATCAAAAAATTCAATCCGATCTTAAAGAGAATGACTGTTCATAAAGAAATTAAATAAGTAGGACATGGCAAAGAAAGTTGTAGCTTCCCTTCAAAAAGGTGGCGGTAAAGAACATACGAAAGTGATTAAAATGGTAAAATCCGATAAAACGAATGCTTACACATTTAAAGAGGAAATCGTTTATAACGATAAAGTAAAAGAATGGTTCGCTAAGAACTAATCCTCCTAAAACCTTGTAAAAAGCTTCCACTTCAGGGAGCTTTTTTTTTATCTTTAAAACATGGGACTATTTGATTTTTTCTCGAAAGCTAAAAAAGAAACACTAGATCAAGGCCTAGAGAAGACGAAGCAAACATTCTTTTCTAAGATTGCACGTGTCCTGGTGGGTAAATCTCATGTGGACGAAGAAGTATTGGATAAGCTTGAGGAAATGTTAATCACCTCGGATGTTGGCGTAGAAACCACACTAAAAATCATCGACCGAATTCAAGCGCGCGTATCCAAAGATAAAGTCATGGGAACGGAGGAATTGAACATCGTCCTGCGTGAAGAAATCATTGCCCTACTCGAAGAAAATAATTCCAATCAAAATGGACATCTTGAAATTGAAAAACCTGCAGATGGTAATCCATACGTGATTATGGTCGTAGGTGTAAATGGCGTGGGGAAAACCACCACCATTGGAAAACTCGCTCACCAATTTAAAGCTTCAGGTTTAAAAGTCGTACTTGGTGCTGCGGACACCTTCCGTGCAGCAGCTGTGGAACAACTGATTATTTGGTCCAAACGCGTCGATGTGCCAATCGTTCAGCAAGGAATGGGCGCTGATCCAGCGAGTGTGGCATTCGACACCTTACAATCAGCTAAATCGTCGGGAGCGGACGTTGTCATCATCGATACAGCCGGACGACTTCACAACAAAGTGAATTTAATGGCGGAGTTGACGAAAATTAAACGTGTGATGGAAAAAATTATTCCAGGTGCACCTCATGAAATTTTGTTGGTACTGGATGGTTCCACCGGACAAAACGCCTTTGAACAAGCCAAGCAATTTGCGCAAGCAACCGACATTAACGCATTGGCGGTAACGAAATTAGATGGCACAGCAAAAGGCGGTGTGATCATCGGTATTTCCGACCAGATGAAAATCCCGGTGAAATACATTGGGATTGGCGAGAAAATGGAAGACCTCCAACTGTTCGACCGAAAACTATTCGTTGAATCTTTGTTCTCCGAATAAATCTACCAACACTTTTACGAAGGATATTGATTCATGGACTGCAATCCAACGTAGTCCGCGTACAATCCTTTCAATTCCATCAAGGATTGATGCGTTCCGGACTCTTCAATGACTCCTGACTGCAAGACCAAAATTTGATCGGCGTTTCGAATCGTAGAAAGACGGTGTGCAATCACAACCGAAGTTCTTCCCTTCATCAACTTATCCAAGGCATCTTGCACCAATCGTTCGGATTCAGAATCCAAGGCAGAAGTCGCTTCATCCAAAATTAAGATCGTAGGATTCTTTAAAATCGCTCGTGCAATCGCAATGCGCTGTTTTTGTCCACCAGAAAGTTGAATTCCCCTGTCCCCTACTTCCGTATCTAGTTTATTTGGAAAAGCATCGATGAATTCCCAGGCATTTGCTTGCTTAGCTGCCTCGATGATTTGCTCCTCCGTTGCCGCTGGATTACCAAATAAGATGTTCTCCCGGATGTTTCCAGAAAAAAGTATAACTTCTTGTGGAACGATCGCCATCTGCTCTCTGAGCGCATTTAATTCGAAATCCTTCGCTGGAATTCCATCAAACGTGATTCCGCCTTCGCTCAAGGCATAGAATTGCAGCAATAAATTGGAAATCGTCGACTTTCCAGATCCACTTTGACCAACAAGGGCGATGGTTTGATTTTGTTTGATGTCGAACGAAATTCCTTTCAACACCTCGACGTCGCTTCGTTGTGGATAAGAGAAATGAACCTTTTCAAAAGAAATGCTTCCTGTTAAACGATCCTTTCTTGTCCCATGATTCAATTGAACTTCCGTATCCTGTTGAATGATGTCCATTAAATTTTCCGTCGCACCGATTGCTTTTTGGACACTTGCATATAAATCCGGCAGGGATCCAACAGATGCACCCATCATGATGGTAAAGAGCACAAATTGGTAGAATCCTTCCTGGTTCAATTCCGGATTTGGTCCTTGCGTCATCAATAGTCCTCTCCAGACGATGAACACAATGGCACCGAATAAACAGAAGATGATGAAGGAAACGAATAGACCACGCCAAATTCCACTGCGGACATTCAAGTCGCGGGTTTGTTGCGTGGATTTTTTATAGTTAGAAAAAATGAAGAATTCATTGGTAAATGACTTCACGTTAGCGATTCCCGTTAAGGCTTCCTCTACGATGGAATTCGACTCTGCAATGTAGTCTTGCGCTTCCTTGCTCAATTTACGAATGTAACGTCCAAAGATTACCGCAACAATCGCCATCACTGGAACGGTTCCCAACATGATCAAGGCTAATTTCCATGAAATGAAGAAGAGGAATAATATTCCACCAACAACGATGATGATTTGACGAAAGAATTCTGCAATAGTCGTTCGAAGGGTTTCTTGAATTTGTGCGATGTCCGAAGACAAACGACTCGTTAACTCTCCCACCTTATTGCGGTTGAAGAAGTCCATGGGCATGTACACCAATTTCGAAAAGGCATCGTTTCTCAAATCGCGCAAGGCATTTTCTGTCACGTTATTGAAAAGTACTACGCGGACAAAAGAGAAGAACGATTGAAAGCCAAATAGGACAAATAACGCAATGGCGACATTGTTGATGTTAGACATATCGATGAGTCCAATTGCATCTGACACGTTCGTTGTAGAAGCACCCGCTCCCAACAATTTACCCATTAAATAAGGAAAAACGAGTCCAGCGGAAGTACTAAGTACTAAAAATATCCAACCGATAAAATAGATTCCAGCATATGGTTTAAGGTAGGTAAAAATTCCTTTCGCTTTCTTAATGCTTGATTTAGTGATTTTTACCTTTTCTTTTTGCTCTTTTTTTGGTCTCAGCATCGAATAATTCTTTTTACAAATTTACGTCGCTTTGGGCGGTAAAATAGTTTTTTTAAATAATTTTGTCGAAAGAATATGAAATTTTAAAAAAATCAATATCTTTGCAACCCAAAATAGATTACATAATTAAGATACGACATGAAAAGAACGTTTCAACCATCGGTAAGAAAAAGAAGAAACAAACACGGATTCCGAAGCCGTATGGCTACAAAAAACGGTCGTAGAGTTCTGGCTGCGCGACGCAAAAAAGGAAGAAAGAAATTAACTGTTTCTGACGAACCTTTCCACAAACGTTAATTCTTTTTCAAAAGATATGCAAAGCCCCGACAGAATCGTCGGGGCTTTTTTTTGTTTATAGCGACTTTTTAAAGCACCGCTGCAGTTGTACTGCTGCGGTACAAATCGCGCATAAAAAAAGCCCCTAACATTACTGTCAGGGGCTTTATCTAAGCTCTTGCTGATTGATGGAAAGGGCTTAGATCATTACCTTTGACTTTGGAGCTGCCGCTAAAATAGATTCATGTGTTTCTGCGGCGAATTTCTCAAAGTTTGCCACGAACTTCTCTGCTAAACTTGCAGACGTCGCATCGTAAGCGGCTTTATCGGGCCATGTATTTCTTGGATTCAATAATTCAGTTGGAACCCCATCACACGACGTTGGATACGCTAAATCAAAGATGGGCATTTGTTCAAATGCAACATTGTCTAATTTACCTGTTAAGGCTGCCGTGATCATGGAACGTGTGTAAGAAAGTTTCATTCGACTTCCAACGCCATAAGATCCACCGGACCATCCTGTGTTGATTAACCACACATTGATATTGGTTCCTTCTAATTTATCTCCTAACAGCTTCGCGTATTTCGCTGGATGCAAGGGAAGAAAGGCCGCACCGAATCCTGCAGAGAAAGTTGTCGTTGGTTCCGTAATTCCTACCTCTGTCCCGGCAACTTTCGCTGTGTATCCGGACATAAAGTGATACATCGCTTGCGCTCTTGTCAACTTAGAGATTGGAGGCAACACGCCAAATGCGTCTGCGGTAAGGAAAAATATGTTTTTTGGTGAACCTCCGATGGATGGAACAGCAATGTTATCTATGTGATTGATTGGATACGAAACACGTGTGTTCTCTGTGATGAATCCATCTGCGTAATCTGGTGTCGATGATCCATCAACGAAACCAATGTTTTCTAACAAGGATCCAAAACGAATGGCATCGTAAATCTGTGGCTCTTTCTCGCGACTTAAATCAATGGTTTTAGCGTAACATCCGCCCTCGAAGTTAAATACACGGCTTTCGCTCCATCCATGCTCATCGTCCCCAATTAAGCGACGGTTCGAATCAGATGATAAAGTTGTTTTTCCTGTCCCTGAAAGTCCGAAGAAAATCGCTGTGTCGCCAGCTTCTCCAATATTTGCCGAACAGTGCATGGAAAGAACATTTTTCTCATGAGGCAAAATGAAATTCAAGGCAGAGAAAATCCCTTTCTTAATTTCACCTGTGTACCCTGTTCCACCAATTAAAATCATTTTTTTCGTGAAGTTCAAAATCGCGAAGTTCGCCTGACGCGTTCCGTCAATTGCTGGATCTGCCTGAAAGCTCGGGACACAGACAATGTGCCACTCCGGCATAAACGTTTCAATTTCACTATCCGTTAAACGCAAAAACATGTTGTGCGCAAACAAACTAGACCAAGGAAGCTCGGTAACAACGCGAATATTCATTCGGTATTTCTCCTCTGCACATGCAGCCACGTCACGAACATAAATGTCCTGATCTTGCAAGAAATCTGTCATTCGGTCATAAAGCGCATCGAACTGTTCTGGGGTAAATCCAATGTTCACATTTCCCCACCACACCGCATTTTCCGTCTTTTCATCTCGGACAATGAATCGGTCTTTAGGAGATCTGCCCGTAAACTCGCCTGTTTCGATGGCTAATGCACCTGTATCCGTCAACATGCCTTCTCCAAGGATGATGCAATCTTCTACTAGTTCAGCTGGACTTAAATTCCAAAACTGTTCCCCTAGATTCGACAGCCCAATAGAAGCAGATAAATCTGCATTTTTTCCAAATTTCCCTTGTAATTCCATGTCCGTATTTTTGGCACAACTTCTGTTGCACGTGTAAGTGCAAAAGTACTTGGAGTCATGTTATTAAACTATGATTTTTATTAGTTTTTGCTAACATATACTGAGATGTCCTGTTTAAAAGATAATTTTCAATATTCCATTTTTTTTACTATATTACAGTAAGTGTCAATGATACACTTAGCATAGCGAATTGATGAATGAATTTAAGTTATCCGCACAATAATTCTTAGTTTTATAAAAATTATTCCTTCCGTATGATCCGCAGTACCGCTCTTTTATTTTCTGGATTCTTTTTTGCATTTTGCATGAGTCCTGCGAAGCGCAACCTTGAACCCATTTTTCCCGATGCCCCTCGTATTTGGTATTCCCCAGAATTTGATTCCTTAAATGGAAAAAAAATGTTCGAACAGTCCTTGGACTACGAAAAATCCATCGTAATTCTAGAAAACAAAAACCAACTGCTCCCACTGGGAAATGTGGCATTTAAAAGTGCACATATTTCGATTGGAGGGAATCCAACGGTATTTCACAATGGACTAGAACGCTATGTTACGAGTGATCAGCTTTTGCGTCCCGTTTTGCATGCACATGAATTGAAGGAATGGTTCAAACAAACGTCGCACGATGTCGTTTTTCTCAGTATCCATGCTACGCAAAACACGAAAATTGATTCCATCGATATATCCATTTTTAATGAGATTCCTAAACACGCGAAAGTGATTCTTTGTGTTTTTGGTGACAAATCCATTCTCGCTCAACTTCCAACCAAAGGAATTGATGCAATCATTTGGGGGAAAGAAAACCACGAAATCGCACAAGAACGCCTAAGTCAATTGATATTTGGCAGCATTGGTACCACAGCTAAATTAGCTAAGGAGCTGAATTCTTTGGATCAAACGTTTGCGCTTGGACAAGGAATCCAAACGGCAACTAACGGAAGATTAAAGTATAGTAGTCCAGAGGAAATCGGTGTCGACTCAAAAAAACTAGCAGGCATCGACCTCATCGCTCAAGAAGGAATTGAAAAAGGTGCGTATCCGGGTTGTCAAGTGTTGGTGGCTGTCAACGATCAAATTATCTGGCGTAAATGTTACGGTAATCAGAGCTACGAGAGCACTGCCACACCTGTTCAATTGACGGATGTTTACGATATTGCATCTGTGACAAAAATCGCTGCATCAACCTTGTTGGCGATGCATTTACAAAGCAAAGGACAATATTCGCTGGATAAGAAATTGAAAGACTACATTCCCGAAGTGACAGGTGATGGTCCATTTGGAAATATAATGATTCGGGACATGATGGCGCATCAAGCCGGACTAACACCTTGGATTCCGTTTTACAAGCGTACGATGCAAAATGGACAATGGAATACGGCTATTTATAGTACAACACAGAAACCTGGATTTGATCGTCAAGTTGCAACTGGATTGTACATCAAGGATTCGTATGCGGATAGTATGTATGCGCAAATCCTCAAATCGACACTTGGACCAAAAAAATACGAATACTCGGATCTTTGTTACTATTTCACACAAAAAATACTAGAAAAACAGATTGGACAAAAACAAAATACCTATTTAGAAGAACACATTTATCGTCCAATGGGACTGCGCTACATGCGTTATTTACCTTTGGAACACTTCCATCCATCACAGATAATTCCAACAGAGAACGACCAGGCGTTTCGCAAGCAATTATTGCATGGATATGTTCATGATCCAGGAGCAGCAATGCTAGGTGGAGTTGCTGGACACGCAGGAATTTTCGCGAACGCGACAGATCTAGCGAGCATCATGCAATTGTTTTTGAACAAAGGGAAATATGCTCGAATGGAATTTTTCTCAGAAGCAGTTTGTAACGAGTACACCAAACAACAATTCCCTGGTAACCGTCGAGGAGCCGGATTCGACCGTCCGAATGCAAGTGGTGGTGGAACCTGTGACGAATTAGCTTCCTCACAGAGTTTTGGTCACTCTGGATTTACAGGAACACTCGCTTGGGCAGATCCAAAAAACAAAGTGATCTTTATTTTCTTGTCGAACCGCGTGAATCCAAGTCAGGACAACTGGAAAATTCGCGACATGAATATTCGAACGAATATTCAACACGTAATCTATCAAGCGCTGCAATAAATTTATTCGTTCACGAAGAACACGGCGTTAGCGATCATCAATTTCCCGCTTTCCCAGAATCCACGGAACAAGGGGTTATCAATAAAATAAATGACAGATCCTCTTCCATAGGATTGATATCCAGCTATTGCTGCTTCAGACTGTTGTCGTTTCACACGGGACCCTACAAATCCATTCAGCGCTTTTGCATCCTTTTTCAAATGGAACACATTTGCTTCGCTCACTTTCATTTGCTCGGCACTCTGACGCAGTGTATAATAGCGATCGTATCCAAATGCAAGCGGATTAGATGAATCAAACTCACATTCGTAGATGGCACCAATGATATTATTGGAAACTTGACCACGCTCTTGTTTGGAAAAAGGCACTGGTTTTTGCAGGCTATCTGTTTTATTTTCTACTTGTGAAATATCAAACCCTTCTTTTCCAACTAAGTCATTCACGGCAAATCCTATTACGATAAGCTTTCCACCATTTTGAATCCATTCCTTCACTTGTGTGTTTTCGGAAAGCGAAATTCCTCCTTCAGGAACAAACAAAACGGTTAATTTGGGCAATGCTTCTTCTAAATCATCCATAAAAACCAAATGAATGGATCTTTCCATCTGACGCTCAAAGAAATGCCAAATTTCACCGACGTTTAAAGAAGATGCGTCCTCTCCCGCCAACAATCCAATGGAATGATTAGGTATTTTTTTCACGGATGATGATCCAAGATCCAGCCCTTCTTGAACGAATCCAGATGCCAAAGCCGTTAAACTCACGGCATGTTTATTCGCGATTTTGAGAACCGTTTGATCAAAATCAATACGTTTGTTTTCTCCACGAAGGATGATCAAGGTACCCGGATTAAAGTTCACATCTTGTGCCTTGAATCCCTTTTCGTTAAAATAAACATCCATTCCAGCTTCTTGTAATTCTGTCAAAAAACGCGTGGATTTCATGGACTCCCAAGCCGCTACATACGCATAACATGTCGGTGATGAAACTTGATTCAAGGTCGCAGACCAACCACTGAATACCGTTCCTTTTGAATTTCCTGTTTCAATTGCCCATGCTTCCACACCATACGCAAATGGCAAGGTCCATGCTGTGATGTCGTAGGTTAAACTATCGGATAAAAGCGTTTTTGGTTCAAACAACACGTTCACCAATGTTCCTTTTTCTTGATTGGTATGAATCAACATATCACCTTGAACCAATTTCAATGTTTCGATTTGACCATTTTGATAATGATATGCCTTTGATGAAGATTCCTGAGTCGAGGTCGTAATCATCTCTACTTGAATGCTATTTTTCTTCATCAATGTCATCAAGGGTTCTAACTTTGCCTGGGATGATCGAAGCACATACGTTTTATACTTATAGTTCTTTTGAACGCAGAATTGCTGGTATTCTTTCACCAATTTCGCTACATTCTTCGCGCTCATTTCTACGGTTGACAATCCCGTTGTCACATGATGAGACACACGATCCTTTAAACTCAAGGTATCTCCAACTTGAGTAATGACCGCTAATCCGGCTCGTCCACTCCCACCCTGCTCATAGGTCATCCCAATACTTCCGCTATACGTTGGATACGTGTCCCCGTAACTTGGGTACAATAAATCAAAGATTTCTTTTGAAAAATACAACCATCCTTCTTTATCGAAATAGGAAGCGTGATTCCCTCCGATTTCTTTTTGAAAATCTCGTTGCCAATTCGTAATGACTTCATGGTACGGTTCTGCAGCGGGTGGAAAATAATAAGGTTCATTGATTCCTTGTTCGTGGAAATCGACATGTACGTGGGGTAACCACTGATTGTAACGCTGAACACGTTGTTCTGATTCAATTTGTATCATCCATGCCCAATCGCGGTTTAAGTCGAACAAATAGTGATTTGGACGTCCACTTGGCCACGGTTCTTTGTGTTCAGCGGAAAATTTATGGATATCCGCAGGAGTATTACCATATTGCTGATAAAAGTTCACATAGCGATCTCTTCCATCGGGATTCAAACATGGATCCATAATAACAATCGTGTTCGCAAGGTAAGCTGCTTTATCGGTGAGCAAACGATACGCTGTTTGCATGGCAGCTTCTGTACCCGAGCTTTCATTTCCATGAACGTTGTAACTCAACCAGACAATCGCTAGTTTTTCTGAGGCAGCACGATTTTGGTGATTTTGACGAATTTCTTCGAGTTTTTTTAAATTTTCAGGTGTACCAAAAAATGCCAACAACAAATCGCGGTGTTCATACGTCTCACCGTATTTCTCCACTTTCATCATCGAAGGATACGCGGCTTGTAACGCATGAAAATAGTCAACAACTTTATCTTGACGTGTAAAACGCGTGCCAATTTCGTATCCTAAAAATGAGGTTGGAGTGAAATTTTGAGCGTCCATAACAAATGTCAAGAGACATAAGACAACTGTTAACATTTGTTTTTTCATGATGGTTCATTTAATTTTTTCGCGATGTTAATGATGGCATCACCTTTGTAGACAACTGGGGACTCATTCGTACAGATAATGTAACCGTCCTGGGTTGCTTTAATTTTTTTCTCGTAATTCCCGTAGGGATCAGTGACAATGCCTAAAATGTCCCCTTTAAAAATAGCTGCCCCATTCTGGATAAATGCCTGAAACATTCCGGAAGAAGGTGCTCTCATCCATTTGCTTTGAACCAGTAAAATTGGCTCACGGTCCTTCGAAATATCATATTTATAATTCCTCATACCAAGATGAGAAATCACTCGTTTCACACCATTTAAACCTTCCTCTACAACAAGTTCATCGATGCTATTCGACTTTCCACCTTCATAAAGGAGTATTTTCTTTTTGCGTTTCACAATGGATTCGCGCAAGGTTTTCGAAATTAAATTAGAATTTAAGATAAACGGCGGATTAAAAACCCGAGCTAATTCGACACTTTCTTCATCCTTAAAAACGGTGCGAATCTGTGGGAAGTTATTTCGTTGCGACGCGCCAGTATGAAAATCAATGATGTAATCGCAATGTGGAGCGAGTTCTTTCATGAAATGAAAGGCAAATTGAGAAGCCAACGAACCATTTGAACTTCCTGGAAAGCTTCGATTTAAATCTCGTCCATCTGGTAATTCACGCTGTAAATTAAGAAATCCAAATATGTTAAAAACGGGCAAACAGATGATCGTTCCTTTAGTAGGCTTGTGTAACTTTTTACGAAGAAAGCGACGGATAATTTCAACCCCGTTGATTTCGTCGCCATGCAAACCCGCCATCAATAAAACGGTTGGACCATCTTCCTTCGCTCGTTCCACCATAACGGGAACTAAAATAGGCGTTCGGGTGTGGAGGTGAGCAACATCAAAATTTAATTGTACACTTTTTCCTGGCAAGATTTCTTGTCCAAGGATGACCATTTTTTTAAACTCTTTTTTAACGATTGACATTGCGTTCGATGTATGAAATGATTTTCCCTGCAATATCCTGTTGTGTTGTTTTCTCGATTCCCTCTAATCCTGGAGATGAATTTACTTCCAACACAAGAGGACCTCTTTCTGATTGCAACATATCTACACCCGCAATTCCGAGTCCAACTGCTTTTGCAGCTAAAATCGCCGTGTATTTTTCTTCGGTTGTCAATTCAATTTCCATAGATGTTCCACCGCGATGCAAGTTCGAACGAAACTCCCCTGGTTTTCCTTGGCGCTTCATCGCTCCAACTACTTCGCCGTCTACCACAAAAGCACGTATATCTGCTCCTTTTGCTTCACGGATAAATTCTTGTACAATGACGCGGGCTTTTAAACCGTTGAATGCTTCTAATACGGATTGCGCAGCATTCATGTTTTCTGCTAAAACGACTCCAAGTCCTTGCGTTCCCTCAAGTAATTTTAAAACGACTGGTGCACCACCTGCAGACTGAACAACATGTTTTACGTCCTTCGAATAATTCGTAAAAACCGTTTTCGGCAAACCAATTCCTTCTTTAGAAAGTACTTGCAGACAACGTAGTTTATCGCGTGAGTGAATGATTCCCCTTGAATTTACCGCAGTGAAGACATTCATCATTTCAAATTGACGAACAACAGCAGTACCAAAAAAAGTTACCGATGCTCCAATTCTCGGAATCACCGCATCGAATCCTTTTAGGTATCGATCTCCGTAATATAGTGCGGGACCTGTTTGTTCGATTTCGATGTTGCATTTCAAGTGATCAATCACATGTGCTTCATGTCCTCTTTCCTCAGCCGCTTCTACGAGTCGTCGTGTGGAATATAAATTCGAATTTCTGGAGAGAATGGCAATTTTCATAAGGCGTGTAGAGATGGGTGAAGGTATTTTAAACTGGTATCAACGATGAATCGATTATTCAATAATTTACGCCCAATTAATATGGGGAATCGCATGCCATTGCGTTCAGTTAAGGAAAATTCGGTTTTAACTATTTTTCCACCCATGTGAATTTTCACATAAATAAAATAGCGCTCTTGTGTTTGTCCGGTGGAACTCTTCACTCTTTTCTTGCGGAATTCCTTGAAGTAAAAGATGCGGTCTATGTAAGCGGCATGTAAGTCATCCAAAAATTTCACCTCCAGAATACCATTATTCTCTTGACAATGAGAAACGTGAATACTCGAAGAGTATGCACCAGTGTCTACTTTCACCTGCACATCGCTTAAACCGAACTCGATGAGATCAGCTACTTCGCGTCTACCAATTACAACTTTTTCCTTTTTCATGGATGAGCAACAAATTTACTTGAATAATTGTGAAAAATAAAATACTTCAAGAAATCAAAATAAAGCTCGGATAACCGCGTTAAGGATTGTAACTTTGTCTATATGAACTATTGGATTTTCATCATCGCGTTTGTTACCAGTAATTTAGCTTGGAGTCAACAGGTACGCATTGAGGGCACTTGCGTGGGGAAGTTAAATAAAGCCCTCGGAAATGTTCAAATTAAAATCAAACAGTATCCATCTTTAACCTTACAATCAGATAAAGGCGGGAACTATTCATTCGAAGCAAAAGCAGGCGATACCTTATTAATTCAATATTCCATTGAAGATTTACGAGACCAAGTAACGGTAATTATTAAAAATCAGGCGATTCAAGTCATTCCAAAAGTGATTTTTGCCGTTTCTGAAAACCGAGAGGTAATTGTTCAATATGGATTAAATGATCCATTCACGCTTGACATTCTTCCACCCTTAAAATATACCCAAATGGTGAATGTTGAAAAGGCTTTGGTTTATTCAACAGCAGCAACATCGAACAATGAATTGACCTCCAATTATAACGTTCGAGGTGGAAATTACGATGAAAATTTAGTGTATGTCAATGGATTTTTGGTCTATCGTCCTTTTCTCACCCGCAGCGGACAGCAAGAAGGAATGAGTTTTATTCATTCCTCGTTAGTTGAATCTGTGCGATTTTCAGCCGGTGGGTTTGATGCACAATACGGCGACCGCTTAAGTTCTGTTTTGGATATTACGTATCGAACACCTGATAGCTCCCGTGCAAGCAGTACGGTATCTCTTTTAGGCATTGAAGCACACGCTGAACAATCCGTTTCACCACGTTTTAATTACTTGGTTGGTGCGCGCTACCGATCAAATGGCTATTTCTTGAATTCACTTCCAACAAAAGGAGCCTACAATCCTGTTTTTGCCGATGCACAAATTTTAACCAATTACTCGATTACGGAAAAACTAACGTTTAGCCTACTCGGACATTTTTCTTCCAATGCATATCGATTTAGTCCTCAATCCGCAGAATCGGATTTTGGAACAGCAAATGAAGCCTATCGCCTGATGATTTACTATGATGGTAAAGAAGCAACCAAATTTCAAACAGCCATGGGTGGCGCTTCCCTGAAATTTGAACCAAACAAAAAAACAAATTTGGATTTCTATATTTCTGCGTTCAACACGAACGAACGAGAATACTTTGACATTCAGGGACAATACTATATTAATCAGTTGGAAACCGATCCATCGAAAGAAGAATATGGTGATTCCATTGCAACACTTGGAGTTGGTACATTTCTAAACCATGCACGAAATCGTTTAAATGCGACCATTCTAAGTGCTTACCACAACGGATCTATACTACTCTTCAACGGATATACCGATGATGAACAATTGCATGCGCGAACTTCGAGCATTAAATGGGGCGCACAAGTACAGCGCGATTTCTTTACGGATGTACTCAGTGAATGGCGCATGATTGATTCAGCAGGATATAGCTTACCTCAAGCGAATCCACAAGAAGTTACGCTATATGAAACGATTAAAGGTGATTTAAATTTAACCAACTACAAGTTTAGTGGATTCACACAATGGAACCTCACTTGGTCCACAACAAAAAAGAACTATCCCGTTAAAATTCTTAAAAAATTCAAAACGGGCGATGTGAAGTCCGTTCAAGAATATTCCAAAGTCATCAAAGAATCCAACAGTAAATTTGCCTTAGCCACTGGATTAAGAGGTGGATATACAGCGGTAAATCACGAGCCTTATTTTACGCCTCGCTTTAGTTTAACTTATTTTCCAAGAGCTTATATGGTTCAAAATAACCGCATTGTGCGCAGAAATTTGAGTTATCGCTTATCAAGTGGATTGTATTATCAGCCTCCTTTTTACCGGGAATTTAGAACCTTTGATGGGAAATTAAACCTAAACGTTCGCGCACAGAAATCCATGCATGTCGTGGCGGCCACCGACTTGTTTTTTGAAATGTGGGGCAGAGAAAAACCGTTTAAATTTACGGGTGAACTGTATTACAAGTATTTGTGGGATGTCAATCCGTATGAAATCGAAAACGTTCGTACGAGGTATTATGCGGATAATAATGCCGTTGCTTATGCCTATGGGATCGACATGAATGTTCACGGTGAATTCGTAAAAGGAATAGAGTCCTTCTTTAAAGTTGGTTTGATGCGCACGCGTGAAGACATCTTAAACGATCGTTATACGGAGTATTTCAACGCAGCGGGTGAACGCATTGTTTTCGGGTACAGTCAGGACCAAGTCGTGGTGGATAGCAACGTTGTTTTTCCAGGTTATGTACCTCGTCCAACCGATCAATTACTAACCATTGGTGCATTAGTGCAGGATCAAATGCCCGGATTCGAACAATTTTCCGTTCAAATGGGCTTACAGTTTGGATCTAGACTTCCATATGGACCACCAGATTTCACCCGCTACAAAGATACCTTGCGCATGAAGTCTTATTTTCGTGTTGACCTCGCACTATCTTATGATTTATTGAAAGGTGGGAATGCAGTGAAAAAATCATTCCTAAAAAAATGTGAAGCAGCCTCTATTTCTCTCGAAATTTTCAATTTGTTGGGAATCAATAATGTTCTTTCGAAACAATGGATTCAGGATGTGGAAGGGAAATACTACGCGATTCCAAATTACTTAACCTCTCGTCGATTCAACCTAAAGTTGAGTATCTCAATTTAAGGAAGGCGCAAAGAGGAATTTATTCGGTGAAATCAACTCTGTTTTTACGGCATACATTACAATTCCTGCGGTATTTTTAACTCCCAACTTGGCCATGATATTCTTGCGGTGCGTATTGACGGTATGCTTACTTAAAAACAATTGATCCGCAATCAATTCATTGGTTTTTCCTTCAGAAATTAACACAATGATTTCATTTTCACGTTCCGATAACATGACAGGTTCACAGCTGAACGACTCAAAGTCTAAGTCGTTGACATCGATATTTGCACGTTGAATGGTTTCTAAGATTTGTCCACAAAAGAATTTATTTCCCCGACTAGTCTCACTCACCGCATTCACAATTTCACTCAATTCACAATCCTTTTTAACATAGCTAGTTACACCTGAACGAAGCGCATCTACTAATGTTTGTGCATTTTGAGCACTCGTAACCGCTAGAAACTTAAGTGATGGATACTTCGTGGAAATGCGCTGGATCGTATCTATGGTGAATCCTTCTGATGTGAAGTCAATCAGAACAATAGAAGCACCGAAAGCAGCTAATTGCGCAATCAGTTCCTTTTCATTTCTGGCCTCTCCTACGATGCTTACATTCAACTCCGCCGTTAAGACGGTACGAAGTCCAAGTCGGATCAAGTCATTGCTATCTGCTAAAATTAAATTCACCTTATTTAGAATTAATATAAACAAAGGTACGGGACATTTAAAAACAAACCACAAAAATCGCTGTGAATTTTCAACAAGGTATTCACAAGTTCAGAGGAAGAAACTACCTTTGTTTTGTGAAAACAGAAATTGGACATGACATTTCCTGCGCGATTTCCTTTTTAAACCAAGGAGAAACAGTTGCCATACCTACAGAAACAGTTTATGGTTTGGCGGCAGATGCAATGAATGAGGATGCTGTTATGAAAATTTTCGAGGCGAAGGGACGTCCTACATCGAATCCATTGATTTTGCATTTTCCCAGTATCGACGCGATTTATCCATACGTCACAGAATTTCCGGAGACCTTACTCCAACTTGCCACAGAGTTTTGTCCGGGCCCACTTACCTTTATTCTTCCGAAAAGCACCTTGGTTCCATCCTTGATTACCGCCGGACAAGAAACCGTGGCGGTTCGTGTCCCCGAACATCCGATGACGCTTGAATTATTAAGATCTATTGATTTTCCAATTGCAGCACCAAGCGCGAATCGCTATGGCGGAATTAGTCCAACCACAGCGCAGCACGTAGCGTATCAACTAAACGAGCGCATTCCGTATATTTTGGACGGTGGAGCTTGTCAAACAGGACTCGAATCCACCATCATCGGATTAGCAAAGGGAAAAGTGCTTGTTTACCGCTTAGGTGGGATTTCCATAGAACAGCTCACTGAAAGCCTCGGGTACGTGCCTGAAATAAAAAATGATCTGCATCAAGGTGTACAGACAAGTGGAATGATCAAATACCATTATGCCACAGAAACGCCGTTACATTTTTTGAAAGCAACTGAACTGGAACACATGGATTCAGACGGAATTATTTTATTTTCGAGAAAAGGAGCTCATACTAGCGCTTTAAATACGTACTTTTTAAGCGAGGACGGGGACTTGAATGAAGCAGCCAAAAACTTATATGCGGCACTACACGACATGGATCAAAGGCAATGTACACGCATTTTCATTGAAGAGTTTCCAAATATGGGACTCGGTAAAACGATGAACGACCGCTTGAAGCGTGCAACAGCGAAATTCGAGTTGTAAAAACCCCAAACGTTCACGCATAAAAAAAGCCATCATTTCTGATGGCTTCAATATATGTAGAATCAACCTATTACTTAAGGTGACGTCCGTGACGGTTTTTAAATTTGTCAATACGACCTGCTGTATCCACAAACTGTGCAATTCCTGTAAAGAAAGGGTGAGATTTGTGAGAGATGTCCAATTTGAACAATGGATACTCGTTTCCATCTTCATATTGAATGGTTTCTTTCGTAATGGCACATGAAGGGCACAAAAACATATAATCGTTAGACATGTCTTTAAATACAACAAGTCTGTAGTCTTCTGGGTGTATATCTTTTTTCATTTGAACTGAGTTTCTTATTCGAAAATGGATTGCAAATTTAGCTATTTCTTTTTGATAAACAAGAAAAAAGGCAAAATTCCTATTTTTTTTATCATTTGAACAATTCAAAGGGGATAAAATCTGAAAAACATCAAAATCAACGATGTTTCGACGACTACATTTGTGAAGATTTACCAGATGAAATTTAAAGACGCACAAGCTATTCAAACTATTGCTGCATTGCTCAACTGTAAAGTTATGGGTAATACGGCACAACTTGTGACAGGAATTAATGAAATTCACATGGTTGAATCTGGAGACGTGGTGTTTGTCGACCACCCAAAGTATTTCCAAAAAGCACTGGAATCAGCCGCTAGTGTTATTATCATCAACCAAGAAGTAGTTTGTCCAGAAAACAAATCCCTATTGATTCACCCGTTTCCTTTCGACGCTTTTAACTTCTTAGTCCGAACATTCACTGCTGAATTTGAAATGAATGAGCCAGTTGTGCATAAGTCCGCTGTTATTGCACCAAATGTATTTCTCGGTAAGAACGTACATATTGGTGAAAATTGCGTGCTTCATGCAGGTGTCTATATCGCGGAGAATACGACCATTGAAGCAAATGTGATGATTGGTCCAAATTCTGTCATTGGTTATGATGCCTTTTATTACAAAAAAAAGGAAACTGGTTTTGAACGTTTGATTTCATGTGGAGGAGTGCGTATTGAGTCCAATGTGGAAATTGGTGCATTGTGTACGATTGACCGAGGCGTAACAGGAACAACACACGTTGGGATGGGGACTAAAATAGATAACCAAGTTCATATCGGACATGATACACAAATCGGTAGAAACGTACTGATTGCGGCCGCATGTGGGATTTCAGGCTGTGTTGAAATCGGAGATAACGCTACTATTTGGGGTCAAGTTGGCATGGCTAGTGGTGTAAAGATTGGGCAACATGCAACCATTCTTGGTCAATCTGGGGTGACAAAAAATGTTCCCGATGGAGCTGAATATTTTGGCACACCCGCAGGACCAGTCACACATAAATTCAAGGAACTCGCATTTCTGCGAAATCAAGCCAAAATGGAGCAATGAGATTCAACACGGGAAATGAATTATTGTCGCAACTTGAAATGAAGGACAACCGTCTTCATTCCTTGTTAGAAATTACGAACGCCATCAACTCCAATTTACCCGTCGAGTCATTATTCAAAATCTTCTCATTTATCCTCAAGGAACAACTCAGTTTTAGTCGTTTTGTCCTTTTCATTCAAGAAGAAGAATGGCATTGTCCGGTAAAGGTTGGGTACAAAGGAAAAGTGGACATTCAATTAGTAGCAGACGAACTTTACCGTTTTAAGGAAATTACCTTGGTTGAATCATCTAATTCCAGTTTACTGAGCGACTTTCAAGCAGTAATCCCGGTGAGTCACCAAGGAAAACCATTGGCATATTTACTCATATCGACGATTGGCAAAAAGGAGGACCTTGAACCTGCTCATTTTTCTTTTGCGCAAACATTAGCAAACATTATTTCGGTTGCCGTGGAAAACAACAGATTGGTAAAGCAGCACATCATCAAGGAACGGATCTCAAAGGAACTAGAATTGGCTTCCGAAATGCAAAAGATGCTTTTTCCTTCAGAATTACCATCCAATCGCAAAATGGACCTGTCTGGCCGCTACATCCCACGTCACGCGATTGGTGGAGATTACTATGACTTCATTCCTCTTGGAGACGAAGAATACATCATTTGTATCGGAGATGTTAGTGGAAAAGGAATTTCTGCCGCTATGTTGATGGCAAATTTCCAAGCGACCATTCGGACCTTGTTTAAGTACCAGCGATTTGAAATGTCCTTTTTAGTGGAGGAATTAAATAAACTCGTTATGAAAAGCGCGAAAGGAGAAAAGTTCATTACGTTTTTCCTAGCGCATTACAACGCATACACGCGTAAAATGACCTACGTGAACGCCGGACACAATCATCCAATTCTCTTGAATGGAAGAAAAGTAACTCTGTTAAAAGATGGGTGTATCGGACTTGGAATGTTGGACGAACTTCCAAGCATTAAGATCGGGAAATTGGTGTTGAATCCAAATACCACATTTGTTCTGTTTACAGATGGCGTGGTTGAATTAGAAAATGAATCCGGCGAACAATTTGGCGTGGAACAGCTTATCAAAAATGTTCAAGCTTATTCACCCTTAAAAATGGAGGATATGAATAACATTATTTTCTCCAAATTAGAAGATTGGAAAGGTCCATTGAACTATGTGGATGATACCGCGATTTTCAGCTGCAAGTTTTTCTGATTTTTATTTTCCAAACTGAAAACGGAGCGAAAATACATGTGTATAATAATTGGTCTTCACATCTCCAAGACGCGTAAAAGCATAGTCCAATTGCATGTTTTTCAACTTCACTCCAATTCCTAAATTAGGTTGTACACCCCAATAAGTCGATAGGTCAAAATTCGTAAACTGCTGAATATTTGATACACCCCCTCGAAGTTTAAAGAGGTTTTTGTAATTCAAACAAAGCCCGAGATGCGGGTCAAAAGAAGCGACATTGGTTCTTAGTAACACGTTTCGTTTTCCATCGGTCGTTATGTCGACATCCAATTCTGTAGCAAGGTTTAGTCCTTTTTTTCCTAAGTCCATATTGCCTGATACAGCGAAAATGAATCGCGGCAAGGTTAGTTCGATGCCATTTGTAGGAATGTCATTTTGTGTCGCTTGAAAAACTGATTGCATTTCTGGAGTTAAGTCAAAAATCCATGCGTTAAAGGTGGAGGTGATATCCCTAGCCATTACTCCAAATTTCCAATGCTTTGGTAATTGGTATTGCCAACCTGCGTCTAATCCAAATCCCCATGAATGAGCGAAATCACCGATATTTCGGTAAATGATTTTGGCATTTCCACCTACACTCATTCCCTTTACTTTCATCCGTTTCGCATAAGATCCGATAAACGCATAATCTGCCGCTGTAAACAATTGAACATTGTCGTAATTCACGACCCCGTTGTTGTCTATTAACTGAGTGGTATTTGGAATGTCATCAACTCCGAATCGCATGAACGAAAATCCAATCACATGGTCTTCATCCAATTTATAGCTGTAGGCGACGTGATCATATTTTGCAATTCCCGCAAAATATTCAGAGTGCATTAAACTCGCCTCCATTTTTGTTGATTGCTGAAGGAGTCCTGCTGGATTCCAATACGTCGCATTCACACCTTCTGTGCTCGCCACAACCGCATTCCCCATAGAAAATGCATCAGCACCAACACCGAGGGATAAAAATTCGTTGGAATATTTGGGAGCGATATCTCCTTGTGACCAGGCTAAGGAGCGAAGTACAGAGAAAAAAAGCACGAGGTAACAACGTTGATTCATGTGACAATAACTTGTTTTTTAATTAAAAATTGTGTGATTTATACAAATCAAACAATAATATCCAATCAAATTTCAGATTTATTCTAAATTTACCCGAAATATCAATCATGTTTGGAATTGCGAATTTACTAACTGCTGCGAATTTATGTTGCGGAATCGTGTCAATTATTTTCACTTTAAGTGGACGGTTAGATTTAGCGGCTATGTTTTTGCTTTTTTCGGTAGTGGCAGATTTTGCGGATGGCTTTGTAGCTAGACTGACCAAAACAAGTGGTGAACTCGGTAAACAATTAGATTCATTGGCTGACGTGGTTTCCTTCGGTGTGGCTCCCGGTATCTTTATGATGGTCATGATTGTTTTGGGAGTTGATTATAGCGCACTCATTGATTTAAAACTAAGTAATTCCGTAGAAGACACGCAAAAGTATTTTGTTTTTAATCAAATAATGGCTTGGTTTGCTTCCCTGTCTTATGGCGTGGACAATTCCTTCCAAGCTTCCATTAAATACCTGCCTTTTACAGCATTAATGATTCCATTCTTCTCCATGTTTCGCTTAGCAAAATTCAATATTGACAAACGACAAAGCGATAAATTTATTGGTGTTCCAACACCGTTAAGCACCTTCTTTTTCTTGTTTTTCCCTCTATATTTTTGGTATCAAAAAGAAAACTGGGGACATCAAAGCGATTTTATTTATGGCTTGTTTGATTGCTACATCCTAGCTGCGATCTCCGTTTTGTTCTCTTTATTAATGATTGCACCACTTCCCCTCATCGCCTTGAAATTTAAATCTTGGGGCTGGCGAGAAAATACGTATCGCTACTTACTTGTTATCATTTCGTTGATAAGTATTCCGATTTTCTTTATCTGGTCGATTCCAATAATTGTAATTTTGTACCTGATTTTATCCATTATTGAACACAATCAAAGTAAAAAACATGAAATTCAAAGCTGAAATTGATGTAATGCCACTAGATGCACTTCTAGACCCACAGGGGAAAGCAGTCTCTCAATCCATGAAGAATATCGGTCTTTCCGAAATTGAAGGTGTGCGCATCGGTAAACACATTCGCTTATTTGTTGAAGCAGATTCTAAAGCAGCTGCAGAAGAAAAAGTAACCTTGGCTTGTCAAAAAATGTTGGCAAACCAAATCATGGAAAGTTTCCACTTCACGGTTACCGAAGCGTAAGATGTCAACGGGTTTTCGAACCTTTAATCCGATTCAGAACACCTGGAATCCAGAAGTATACACGACTACTTCCGATATTGAACTGATCCAGAAACTGAAGCTCCTTGCTTCGGCCCAAGATTCGTATCGCCGTCTTTCCATCATAAATCGAGCAGATTTTTTGCTGTCTATTCATGGAGCTCTCCAGAAAAAGATGGGCCTCATTAAATTCTTCTACTTGAAAGAAAGTGGACTTTCAGATAAGCGTTTTGAAGCGGAATGGAAGCGGACGCTCGACACCATTACACTTTTTGAACAACACCTTCGGAGCCACTCTTCATTTGAGAAGGAAGAACATTTACCTAAAGATTCTTTGCGGATCCGAAAAGTCGCGTTGCCGATAGGTCCAATACTCGTGTTAGGATCCAGTAATTTTCCATTAGCGTACTCCACCATTGGCGGAGATACAATTGCAGCCTTTAGTGCTGGTTGTTGCGTGATTGTCAAGGCTCATGCCATGCATGCCGGGACTAGTTGCGCAGTTGCTGCATGCATCGAGGAGGCGAGGGAAGAATTAAATTTGCCGAAAGGATTATTTACACATGTATTGGATGACGGTATTAAGCTTGCTCAAGGACTTTGCCTCGATGAACGCATTCAAGGAGTAGGTTTCACTGGAAGTTTTAAAGGCGGGAAAGCATTGATGGAATTAGCTCAATCTCGAGAAAATCCAATACCTGTATTTGCCGAAATGGGAAGCGTCAATCCAGTCATCCTTCTAAATGACCTTTCCATTGATCAACAGCAGCACATCGCAAAGAAACTAGCCTTTTCCATTGGCAACGACGCAGGACAATTTTGCACGAAACCAGGATTAATTTTTATTCCAAAAGGAGAATTTGGCACATCGTTTTTAATGCTTCTTAAAAAAGCCTTTAGTGAGATCTCGCCTGTCCCAATGCTGCATCCAAATATCCATGAAAATTTCGAAAAACGAAAAATGGACCTAGTTTCCATCAAAGGTGTTCAACATTATTCATTCCAGGGGGAATTAAAAGGAATTGAAGGCCGGTGTGCACTTGGTGAAACAGACTTATCCATATTCCTAAAGTGTAAAAGCATGAGCGAAGAGGTGTTCGGACCTTTTTGTCTAGTTGTAAGGTATGAAAACAATGAGGAACTAAAAACCGGAATAGACACACTTTCTGGACAACTTACCGGTACATTATTTTTTGGGAATCACTCCGAACAAGTGGATGAGTGGGTCCATATTCTCTCTGAAAAAGTAGGTAGAATTGTTTTAAATGATGTGCCGACTGGTGTTCGTGTAATGGAAACAATGCACCATGGCGGACCTTTTCCAGCAAGTAGTGACGCAAGATTTACGGCCGTTGGTACAGATAGTATCTTGCGATTTCAAAAGTATGTAAGTATTCAGCAACAAAACATAACTTAAAAAAGAAGATTTGTCGTAATTTTGATTAAAATTCATATTATGGAAGATCAACAAACACCAAAAAATTCAAACGGTTTATACCTTGGGTTTATTTTCATTTTGCTTATTGGAATCGCCTCATTAGCTTATGCATGGTCCTCTCAACGAACGAAACTCAATCAATGCCGAAATGAAAATGCGCAATTAATCAACGACATGGCTAGCATGGAGGATATGCTCGGTGGATATGTGAATGTTGGAGATCTTTCCAAAGATTTGAAGAAAGATTTTCGAAACATGCTCAATAATTACGACAAGTTAATCGAATTGGATGCATCCAAAGCAGATTCCTTGAACAAACAGAAAGACAAGATCAACGATCTTTTGAAAAAAGTGGAGAGTGGTAAATTGAGTTACCGTGAATTAATGAAGGTCCGCAAAGAAAATGAAACCTTAAGAGGGATTATGCGAAGCTACGTTCGTACGATCGATTCCTTAAATACACTAAATATCAAAATTGGAACGGAGCTAGTGGAGACTTCAGCAAAACTTAGTACAACATCCACAGAGCGCGATGAATATAGAAAAGCAGCCGAAACAAGTCAGCAGCAAGTCAAAAAAGGAAGTAAATTACAAGCATATAACATTCAATCAACTGCGCTAAGACTGAAGATAAATAATATACCAGAACCGACGGACAAAGCGAAAAATGCAGTTCAAATCAAAAGTAGTTTTACTATTTCGGAAAACATTCTGACAAATGCTGGTAAAAAAGTCGTTTACATGCAGATTATTGCACCGGATGGACAAACACTTCAATCGAAGGCAAACTACATTTTGGATACAGAAAATGGCAGCGTTGCTTATTCGGAACGAAAAGAAATTGACTATCAAAATGAAGCGATAGACCTTACTATATACTATAGCATGAAAGGTGAAGGATTGCAAAAAGGATCTTACAAAGTGAGTATATTTTGTGATGGGAATTTGATTGGCACAGATGGTTTTTCGTTAAAATAAAATATGGACGCAAGAGAACACGGATTTGTTGATGTAGAAATTAGCGTCAAAGGCTTAGGTACGATTACTTTTGGACACCCCATGAGTAATTCCTTGCCGGGAAAGGTATTAAGAAAGCTAGCTGAAGCAATCACTGATCTAGGTAACAATGATGACGTACGCGTGATCCTACTGAAGTCTGAAGGCGACCGTGCCTTTTGTGCTGGAGCAAGTTTTGATGAATTAATATCCATCGAAGACTTTCAAAACGGTCATGAATTTTTCTCGGGTTTTGCCGGAGTTATTAACGCATGCCGTAAATGTCCAAAATTCATCATCGGAAGAGTACAAGGAAAAGCAGTTGGTGGCGGTGTTGGAATTGCCTCATCCGTAGACTATTGTTTTGCAACTTCACGTGCAGAAGTCAAATTATCCGAGTTAGCGGTCGGAATCGGTCCATTTGTTGTTGGTCCAGCAGTTGAACGCAAAATCGGATTAGCAGCCATGAGTGAATTAGCCATCAACGCGACGGAATGGCGATCAGCGGCTTGGGCAAAAGAAAAAGGATTATACACCGATATTTATGACGATTCAGATTCCATGGATTTAGAAATTAATCGCTTAATCACCCAATTGTTATCCTCTAATCCAGAGGCAATGTCCGAATTAAAGAAAGTTTTTTGGCAGGGAACAGCTCATTGGGATCAACTTTTAACAGATCGCGCTGCAATTAGCGGTCGACTCGTATTGAGTCAATTCACAAGAAATGCCATTTCTGCATTTAAAGCGAAATAAATTCTTCTTTTTTTCACTTTTCCTTTGTATTTAATCACAATAGTTGTATCTTTGCACCCCTAATTTTAGGGTTTATTCGTTTTTTATTTAATAAAAAGTACCGTGAATACATTAAGTTACAGAACGTTATCAGGCAACACAGAAACCGCTGACAAAAAGTGGTTCGTTGTAGATGCAGAAGGTCAAACAGTAGGTAGATTAGCTAGTAAAGTGGCTAAAATCATCCGAGGAAAATACAAAACCTGTTATACTCCGCATGCGGATTGTGGCGACAATGTAATTGTCATCAATGCAGAGAAGGTTGCTTTTTCAGGAGCGAAGTTAGAGGACAAAGAATATGTTCGTTACTCTGGGTATCCAGGTGGACAACGATTCACGAAAGCTGAAGACCTGTTGAAAAAACACCCTGAGCGCTTAATTGAAAAAGCGGTAAAAGGAATGTTGCCTAAAAACACGCTTGGTCGTAAATTATACACCAATTTAAAAGTTTATACTGGTGCTGAGCACAAACACGAAGCTCAACAACCTCAGTTATTAAATCTTGATACACTCAAATAAGAATCATGGAAATTATTAATGCTTTAGGAAGAAGAAAAACAGCGGTTGCTCGCGTTTACATGTCAAAAGGTAGCGGGAAAATCGTTGTGAATAAAAAAGAAATGAAGGTAATGTTTCCAATTGATGTACTTCAAGGAAAAATCAACCAACCATTTATTTTAACAGATACTGTTGGTCAATTCGACATAAAAGTAAATGTAATGGGTGGCGGAATTAATGGTCAAGCGGAAGCAATTCGTTTGGGTATTTCCAGAGCTCTTGTTGAGTTATCTGCGGATTACAAACCACTATTGAAAGCAGAAGGCTTGATGACACGTGACCCGAGAATGGTTGAACGTAAGAAACCAGGTCAACCGAAAGCACGTAAGAAATTCCAGTTCTCGAAACGTTAATTTTCGAGAATTCGGTTGTTTAGCATCCAAACGTCGGAGTACCTGCAATCATTGGTTGTCCCTCCTTCGTTGCTTAACTCATTATATTAGGAACGTAAACAAAAACAAAATATGTCTAAATTAAAATTTGAAACTTTATTAGAAGCAGGTGTTCACTTTGGTCACTTGAAAAGAAAATGGAACCCAGCAATGGCTCCATACATTTTTGAAGAGAAAAAAGGAATCCACATCATTGACTTGAACAAAACGATTGTTCATTTAGATCAAGCATGTGCAGCAATGAAACAAATTGCTAAATCTGGTAAAAAAATATTATTTGTAGCAACAAAAAAACAAGCGAAAGAACTCGTTTCTGAGCGTGTAGCTAAAATCAATATGCCTTTCGTTACAGAACGTTGGACAGGTGGAATGTTAACAAACTTCCAAACAACCCGTAAGTCCATCCGTAAAATGGCTTTGATCGACAAAATGAAATTAGATGGATCATGGGAGACATTAAACAAACGTGAGAAATTATTCAAAACTCGCCAAAGAGAGAAGTTAGAAAAAACGTTTGGTTCAATCGCTGACATGACTCGTCAACCAGCGGCTATATTCATCGTTGATATCTTAAAAGAGCACATCGCGTTAGCGGAAGCTCGTCGTTTGAACATCCCTACTTTTGCAATGGTGGATACAAACTCAAATCCTAAATTAGTTGACTTCCCTATTCCATCGAATGATGATGCAACTAAGTCAATCGCTTTAATCATGGATCATATCTGTGAAGCTATTCGTCAAGGACTAGAAGATCGTAAAAACTTAAAAGCAGGTGAAGAAGGAGCCGATGCTACTGCACCAGTTGTTGAAGCAGCTCCAGTTGTTGAAGCAGCTCCAGTTGTTGAAGAAACTCCAGTTGTTGAAGCAGCACCAGTTGCTGAAGAAGCACCAGTTGTTGAAGAAACTCCAGTTGTTGAAGCAGCACCAATTGTTGAAGTAGCTCCAGTTGCTGAAGAAACTCCAGTTGTTGAAGAAGCAACGGCAGCAGAAGAAACAACAGTAAACACAGCAGAATAATTAATTTTTAAAAAAATAGATCATGGCAATTACAGCTTCAGATGTAAATAAATTGCGTCAACAAACAGGCGCTGGAATGATGGACTGCAAAAACGCATTGGTTGAAGCTGATGGTGATTTTGAAGCAGCTGTTGATATTCTTCGTAAAAAAGGACAAAAAATTGCAGCGAAACGCGGTGACAATGATGCAAAAGAAGGTGTGATTATTGCACAATCTTCCGCTGATGGAAAGTCAGGTGTTATTCTTGGCTTAAATTGTGAAACTGATTTCGTTGCTAAAAATGATGGTTACGTTGCAATGGTTCAATCTTTAGTGGACATCGCTTTAGAAAAACTTCCGACAACTGTAGAAGAATTAAAAGCGCTTCCTTTTGATGCACGTTTGTCAGTAGAAGAGAAAATTATAGAGCAAGTGGGCGTGGTTGGAGAGAAATTAGATCTTTCTGTTTACTCAGTGATCAACGGAAACTTCGTTGCTGCTTATAATCACCCCGGAAACCAATTGGCAACTTTAGTTGGATTGAGTTCTAGTTCTGCTGCGGATATCGCAGAAGCAGGACGTCAAGTTGCGATGCAAATTGCAGCAATGAATCCAATCGCTATTGATAAAAACGGTGTTGATGCTCGTACAATCGAACGCGAAATTGAAGTTGGAAAAGATTTGGCTATCCAAGAAGGAAAATCTGCTGATATGGCAGAAAAGATTGCTTTGGGTCGTCTAAATAAATTCTTCCAAGAAAATACCTTATTGAGTCAAGCGTTCGTTCGTGACAATAAAATGACCGTAGAACAATTCTTGAACAGCACAGAGAAAGATTTGACAGTCACCGACTTTAAACGATTCTCCTTAAGTTAAAATAATTAAAAAAAAGCTATCGTTTGATAGCTTTTTTTTTGTGATTAAATTTACCTAACTAAACGATTTGTATATTTGCTCAATCCTATTCATATGACCTATAAACGTATCCTTCTAAAATTAAGTGGCGAATCCCTAATGGGTGCTAAACAATTTGGAATTGACAATCAACGAATCAATAGCTATGCAGTTCAAATTAAAGAATTGCACGAAATAGGTGTTGAAGTAGCTATTGTCATCGGAGGCGGGAACATCTTTCGCGGTGTACAAGCCGAAGAAGGTGGAATGGATCGAACACATGGTGATTACATGGGGATGTTAGCCACTATGATTAACTCCATGGCATTGCAATCAGCTTTGGAGTCTAACGGTGTTAAAACGCGCTTACTTTCAGCAATCGAAATGAAAGAAATCGCGGAACCTTTCGTCCGTCGCCGTGCAGTTCGTCATTTAGAAAAAGGTCGCGTTGTTATCTTCGGCGCAGGAACAGGAAATCCTTTCTTTACAACCGATTCCGCAGCATCTTTAAGAGCAATTGAAATTAATGCAGAAGTTATATTAAAAGGGACGCGTGTAGATGGAATTTACACTGCAGATCCTGAAAAAGATAAAACAGCTACAAAATACGAACAGATTTCCTTCGATGAAGTCTACTCTAAAGGTCTAAATGTCATGGACCTCACTGCATTTACATTATGCAAAGAAAATAATTTACCCATTATCGTGTTTGATATGGATACACCTGGTAATTTAATGAAATTAATGTCCGGTGAAAAAGTAGGAACAATCGTTTGTAATTAAAAAAAGATGACGGAAGAACTAACAATGATTTACGATGACTTTAAGGTTTCAAATACTAAAACGTTAAGTCACTTAGAAATTGAACTTACTAAGATACGTGCTGGTAAAGCTTCTCCGGCTATGCTTGGTGGTGTGATGGTTGACTATTATGGCACCATGACTCCACTTCAACAAGTTGCTAATGTAAACACCTCAGATGCACGAACTATTTTGGTTCAACCTTGGGAAAAAGCCATGCTGAACGAAATCGCTCGCGGAATCATTAATTCAAATCTTGGTTTGAATCCACAAAATAACGGTGAACAATTAATCATTACCGTACCCCCTTTAACCGAAGAACGTCGACGCGAATTGGTGAAACGTGCAAAAGGTGAAGCAGAAAATGCTAAAGTTGGTGTACGCAACAACCGTAAAGATGCGATTGACATGATCAAAGAATTGAAAAATGATGGACTTTCTGATGACATGGCAAAAAGCGCAGAGGAAGAAGTTCAAAAAATCACTAATGGTGCCATCAAAAAAGTTGATGACTTGATTGAACTGAAAGAAAAAGATATCATGACCGTTTAAACGGAATTTATACAATTCTGACGAAAGACCGACATTTGTTGGTCTTTTTTCGTTTTAGGACATTGCCTGAATGATTTCTTCTTTGCTCAAGCTTGCATGTAAACTAATTTTTCCTTGGGCGGCCAATAATAAAGGTATCGATTGGTCCAAGCACAATTCCAAGTCATGAGACGATAACACTATACACTTGCTTTTTACACGCGCTAGGCGCAGCAATAACTCAAGTAACTTTTTTCGATTGATGTAATCCAAGAAAGCCGTTGGCTCATCCAATAAAATGACCGGGGTTTCCTGCACAAATGCTCTTCCCACAGCACAAAGTTGACGTTCCCCATCGCTGATTTGATCACTAAATTTTTCAAGTAAATGTACAATGGACAAATCACAGGCTACATCTTGAATAATTTGCCAATCTTTGGGATCTAATCGACCGAATAAATCGGTATAAGGCGCTCTTCCCAATGCCAAATAATCTTTCACTTTTAAGTACTCCACACCTTCAAAGCGGGTATCCACTAATGAAATAGTTTCTGCTATTTCTTTGGAGTTCATACCTGAAATAGCTTGACCATTTAAGGTGATTTCTCCAGCTAATTGTTTTTGAAGTCCTGCCATGGTTTGAATTAACGTAGATTTTCCAATCCCATTCCTGCCGACCAAAGCAAACACATTTCCAGCTTCTAATAAAATATTCTCAGCGTGTAGTATTTCACGTTGATAACCAATGCTCAGATCTTTTAATTGAATCATCTCAGTTTACGCATTAATAAGAACACAATAAATGGAGCACCAATGATGGAAGTTATCGCGTTCAAAGGAATACTTATGTGTCCTTCTAAAACTTGAATAAACGCATCAGTCAAGAGCAGAAAAATGGCTCCAATGAAGCAATTTCCGATGATCAAATAACGGTGGTTCGACGTTTGAAATAATATCCTTGTCAAATTTGGTATCGCAATTCCAACGAAGGCTATTGGGCCACAAAAAGCGGTGATTAATCCGGCAAACAAAGCCGTCAACAACAAGATAAACATCCGTATTGATTTTATCGGTAAGCCCAATAAGACAGCGGACTTCTCCCCTATCACCAACATATTTAATGGTTTCACTAACAGAAATGATGCAGCGATTCCCACTGAAAAAATGAGAAAAATGAATCCTAGTTGTCCAAATTCAACTTGTTGGAGTGATCCCATAGACCACATCGTATAGGATTTCAAGGATTCTGCACCCGCAAAGGATTCCAATATAGAGACAATAGCAGAGGTGAAACTTCCAAACATCAATCCAACCAACAATAAGGAAATCTGGGATTTTAAGCGCTGTGCGGCGGCCATCATGAGGAGTCCAGCAGCAAATGCGCCAATTAAAGCGGTTCCAATTAAGCCGAAATTTGACTGAAAAAACTGAACAGATGTCATTAAACTCAAGGCAATCAGTAAACTTGCCCCTGAATTAATTCCTAAGACATAAGGTCCAGCTAATGGATTTTTAAACAAGGTTTGCATCAACATTCCCGACAAGGATAATCCTGCTCCTGCGAACATTGCCATGAATAAGCGTGGGATTCTGAATTCCTTTACCAGCACATGCGCGGTATTTTTCGCGTTGTAATTCCAAAAGGAATCAAAGAAAGAAGCAAATGAAATCTCAATTTGACCGGCCATTAAATGGAGGTACATTGCTATGGGTAAAAAACATAGCAAACAGAACATCATCCATTTTAAGATCCAATCTTTCATTTCACTTCTTGATAAAAATGAAGGTTTTTTGTTGTTCTTCCTGCTGCAATTTGTGCAAGATCTTCCAGTAACCAATCTGGACGTAAGGTACTCAATTCCCAATACTTATTGCTGTTGTGCGTATAACAAAATATCCTAGAGTTATTGAAAAAAGGCAAGTATTTAGCCTTTGAATGAACGCGGATGATTTCCTTTTTTGTGGGAAATCCCGGATTCAACCAAATTTTCACCTTTTCCCCATCCTTCATGATTTTCTCTCTGGAATACGCTACACTTCCTGTTCCTTTTGTTTGATCATACACGTAATTCAAACCAGCGTTTCTAAAAATCTCCGCCATAAAACTCTCGCCCGCTGGGGCATACCAAAAATCACCCGTTACGTTTCCGGAAACCATTTCGCTTGAAACTATGTTGGAGTTCTTTGAACGATTATACGCAACTTCAATGGTGCGAAATAGCTGAATTGCCTCTGGGACTTTTCCACTTAATACACCAAATAGCAGCACCCATTCTGCCCTGCCCAATGCCGTTTGCTCTCTCCAATCAAAATTTGGAATGCAGTGAATACCTAATTTTTCCAAGCGTTTTTCTTGAGAAAATGAGCCTGAGAAGGCACTGTAAATCACATATTCAGACTTCGAGCTCAGCAATTGATCCACGGACATGGATTGTTCATTTTGCAGTTCTACAATCTGTTTTTGCTTGAATCGTTTGTGAACATTTGAACTGTAGACATAACGAATATCTGTGATAGCCGCGATGCGTTTCTCTTCTTTTAATGCCGATAACATACCAATATGAGTAGCCGACAAGACCGCTAAATCATTAGCTGGAGAAGAAATATTCAATTGAAAACGTTCGTTCTTCCGATCTGGATGTTGAATGCGAATCCGGTACCCATTTTTCTTTTTAAAAACACTTAGGTATTTACTATAGCGACAGAGATTTACTTCTTTTGATTCTGATTGTTGACGATGCGTTGTTTGATTCGAACAAGAAGTAAGTATCACCAAAAGAATGACCAAGAAAAACCTCATCTAGTTAATATTGTTCAGATTCATTCGGGAAGTCTCCAGACTGCACATCTTTAATATATGCTTGGAAAGAATCCATCATTTGCTCGTGCAAATTATTGTATTTACGTAAAAACCGTGGATTGAATTCGTTATTAATTCCTAACATGTCGTGCACAACAAGAACTTGTCCATCGACGCCATTTCCTGCTCCAATACCAATAATCGGAATGCTCAACATTTGTGCTACTTTTTCAGCCAATTGAGCAGGTATTTTCTCCAAAACGATGGCAAAACATCCAACTGCTTCTAAAGCCTTCGCATCTTCAATCAAGCGTTGTGCCTCTTCGTCTTCTTTCGCTCGTACCACATACGTTCCGAATTTATAAATGGATTGTGGTGTCAATCCTAAATGTCCCATAACAGGAATTCCAGCCGTTAAAATCCTTCCGATTGATTCAATGATTTCTTGTCCACCCTCCAATTTAACCGCGTGTCCTCCAGATTCCTTCATGATTTTAATCGCACTTGAAAGCGCTTCTTTTGAATTTCCTTGATAGGAACCAAATGGCATATCCACGACAACTAATGAGCGCTTTACGGCGCGTACAACAGACGAGGCATGATAGATCATTTGATCTAACGTTATCGGTAAGGTCGTTTCATGTCCCGCCATCACATTGGATGCAGAATCTCCAACTAAAATCACATCGATTCCAGCTTCATCTACAATGCGAGCCATCGAAAAGTCATA
>CAMAPI010000007.1 GCA_945860065.1 Chryseobacterium gleum
CGACATACGCCACCTACACAAAATAATCCAGCGCGTTGACGACCATAGGAAACGGTAAAACGTGTCGCGTCACGAATATATCCGCAAGTTAAAATTGGATAATTCACCCGTTTATCGACATCAGGATTTCCATAATTGTATTGATTCATGAAACTGAAAAACCAACCGGGAGAAATAGAATACTCTACTAATAATGTAGCCCAATTTCCTTTGTCCTTGATTTCTCCCGCTTCTTTTTGGACAAATAAACCTTGTATTTCTGTTCGAAGGGAATGTTTTGAATTGAATTTATAGGCGAACTCACCCACTCCAATGTTCGCGTGGATAATGCCGGAAGCGTCATTGGATATTTTTACTACGTCATTATTGATTTTAATGGAATAGAAACTCAGGATTGTACTGAATTTTTTGTTGAATTTTTTGGTGATGTTGAAATTGATGTCCTGCCAGTACATACTGTCACTTGCTTGAAACGGACGACAAACATACGTTACACCGGTAGAGTCTAGCGGATTAATGCCGTCTAAATTATGTTTTGGTTGATAGGTTGTAGAGAAATTTCCTCCAATCGTCGTTCCATACTTTCCGCCCATTTTTGTTCCTTTTTTGAAGGTATAAAGCACATCGGTTTGATAGGCAACTTCGCCCAATGGTTGTGTCGCATATGGATACAAGGTAGCCACAAGGTTGTAGGTATGCGTTTTATTTAACGATGGTAAATAGTTCACAAAAACATCTTGCAGATCTTTCGTTCGGTCGGAACGGTAACTCATATTGTCTACAGATTTTCCAGAAACTAGAATGCCTAGTCCTTTCCGGGTATAACTTACATTGAAAACCGACGCGTGTCCGTAGTTGTAAATGTAATTGTTATCACTAGATGGATCTTGTTCTTTTTGAACATATTCTAGATCTCCATAAAAGTTTTTATAGCGTAATTTAACGCGTCCTCCGTATGTTCCAACGTTTTGCGGTAAAATCAAATCCGGATTATTATCCTCTTGGTATTTACTCACAAAAGAAGCGCCTAAAACGACATCCAATGGAAATTCCTTCATTTTTTTCAGTCCTTCATTCAGGTGAAATTCGCCATCTATACCTCGAACAATTCCGTCACCGTGAATAATGTTTCCTCCTTGAAAGGAAAGGCGCTGATATCCATAAACACCTTTTAGGACGACTCCTTTTGTTGGACGTACAATGATTCGGGCGCCATCCATCATGTTGTCATATCCCAAAGCGCGGTCCTCATACGCTCTGAAAGAAAGTCCTGAACCAAACTGCTCATAGAAAGAGCCCATGGTAACCTCGACAAAATCATTAGCGTATCCAATGTAGCGCATGCCTATTCCTGTTCCGTCAAATCGATTTGGATACCCCTGAATTCTGGGCAAATACGATTCTAATCTCATTCCTGCTTTGAATTTTCCCTGCGTATAGAACACGTTCATATAGGAGTTCAACAAACCCTTTTGAGCAGGTTGTTTGGCATCAATGATTGAATCGGCGTTTAAATACTGAAAGGTGCTTTCAATGTTTCCTGTGACAGAACCTTGAGAAAAACTAGAAAAACACAAAAGTGTACCAGTTAAGACTAATAGAAATCTTTTCATTACGTTTATTTTCCGCTTAGGTGAAGCAATTCTTTGTACAATTTGTCTTCATCCCCTGGTGCATAATTGTTGTGAGAATACACAATGTTTCCGTCCTTATCAATGAGGAAGGTATGTGGTACGTTGTTCACTCCCATTGCTCTTTTAAAATCCCCGTTTGGGTCCAATAAGACTAAGAAATCCCATGCTTTTCCATTCACATAAACTGGCACTTGACTTTTTGTTTTTTCGTCATCAATCGAAACAGCAACTAATGTTACGCCGGTTTCAGCTTGCCAATCTTCGTATAATTCATGTATGGTATTCAATTCCTTTTTACATGGCGCACACCATGTTGCCCAAAAACTGATAATTATTGGTCCTTGAACATCGATTGATGCTGTATTCACTGATTTCCCATAGATGTCCTTCAAGTTCACTGAAGGCAACTTTTTTAATTGGTTTTCTGTAGCGTGTGTGTCCTGCGAAAAAGCAGTGATATAAGTAAAAAACACCAAGGAAAGAGAAAGAATTGTTTTCATCGTTTTATCATTTTTTTGACTCGGCCATTCAAAAACCTTGCCGAACTCAAAGGTATAAAAAAACCGAGACCTGAAAAACTTTGATCAATTTTGAAATTTAGGGAATATTTCTTATTTTTGAAAAAACTCATACTCCATGATTAAGTCTTTATTTCTCTTTATAACACTTTCAATAAGCGCATTTACATTCTCACAAGACGGCATCGTAATTCACGTTGACGGCCAAACCACAGACTTGTCTGGTTCTACCCATTATGTTGTGGCGCCATCGAATGCTTCGTTTGACATTCCGCTAGATGTAGAAAACCACACAGGTATGCCGAGAGATTGGAGAGTTACGCGTTTGCGCATTGATGCTCCAGCTGGCTGGACCGATGCATTGTGTTGGGGACACGCTACAGATCCATTTGGAGGCACGTGTTATACATCAGGACAAATGAATACAAATCCATGGACAACTCCGGGAGCACAAACGGTATTATTTACCATTAACGATGGTGAATACGGAAAACTAAAGGCTTCAGTTGATCCTGCTGATGGCGTTTATGGAACCGCTCACTACAGATATTACATTTCAACAAATGGCGTTGCCTATAGTGATTCGATCGATGTTGTGGTCGATTACGTAGCTGCTGTTAAGCCGATAAAAGAAGAGGCTGGAGTAAGCATTTACCCAAATCCAACATCCGAATATGTTTCTATCCAACTAGCTGGTATGGACCAATCTAGTTTCAAAATGATGGACGCCGTAGGAAATGTCCTCTTGAAAGAAGTCATTCATGGAAACAGAAAAATAAATGTTGGTGATTTTAACAATGGCATTTATTTCCTTCTGTTTGAGACGGCAAGTGGTAGAACCATTACCAAAAAATTAGTGGTTCGTCACTAAATTGTTACTTTCAATCTTTTCGAACACTTTAGACAAGATTATTGTCTAATTTCGTGCTATGTCCAAAAAAAGGAATTCAAACCCGACTAACGGGAAAAAAAAATCGGGTATCAATGCGATTTTAATTCGTTTATTCGAAAAACATCCAGGAGTAGAATTAACCCACCAACAAATCTGTACCATGGTTGAGGCTCGTGATCCCATGAGTCGCCAAGTTGTGTTCGAGGGATTAAATGCCTTAGCAACTAAAAATGCTGTTAAGCGAGTCAACCACTTCACCTTCTGCCTTAACGGTGGTTCTAACCTATTTGAGGGTGTGATCCAGTTGACACAACGAGGAGCAGGATTTGTTGTTGTAGAAGGAAAAGAAAAGGATATTTTCATTGCGCCTCAAAACATTGGTCAGGCACTAAATGGGGACACTGTTAAAGTTAGAGTGTTTAAGTCTGGGTCAAAGCGAGATGAGGGGGCAGTGGTTGAAATTAAAGAAAGAGAACGGGTTCAATTTGTGGGCACCATCATGTATGGAGATAAAAACGCACTGCTTGTTCCTGACAATAATCGCAGTGGCTTAGAAATTCGTGTCGCACATGAACACCTTAACGGTGCGCGTGATGGGGAAAAAGCCTTGGTTAAAATTACCGTGTGGCCAAAATCTGCCGAAAAACCTTTTGGAGAAGTTGTTGCCATTTTAGGAATGCCAGGCAGCAATGACACAGAAATGCTTTCTATTTTATATAATCAGGGCATTAACCCTATTTTTCCTGATGCCGTATTAGAAGAGGCTGAGCGCGTGCCTGTTGAACTCGATGATAAAGAAATTTTAACACGTCGCGACTTTAGGTCCACCTTAACATTCACCATTGATCCATTTGATGCGCGTGATTTTGACGATGCCATCTCGTACCATGAATTAGAAAATGGGCATTACGAACTTGGTGTTCATATTGCAGATGTCAGTCATTATGTGCGTCCTGGTACCGCGATGGATGATGAGGCCTTGCTTCGATCGAACTCCGTTTATTTGGTGGATCGAGTAATCCCCATGTTGCCTGAACAATTATCCAATATTGCTTGTTCCTTAAGGCCTAATGAAGATAAATATACCTTCTCCGCCGTTTTCGAAATGGATGAGAAAGGGAAGGTATATAATGAGTGGTATGGAAAAGGCGTGATTCATTCCGACCGTCGATTTACCTATGAAGAGGCGCAGGAAATCATTGAAGGGAAAGAGGGAGATCACCAAATTGTTATTCGAAAATTGAATGGTGTTGCTCATATTTTAAGGAAACAACGATTAAAAGACGGCGCCTTAAGCATTGAATCTGAAGAAATGCGTTTTAGGTTAAATGACACGGGGCATCCTTCCGAAGTTGTGATAAAAACATCGAAAGACGCGCATAAATTAATTGAAGAATTCATGTTGCTCGCGAATCGTAAAGTAGCAACTTTCCTGTCTAAGCCAGAAAAGGGAAGGGATCCATTTCCGATGATTTATCGTGTTCACGACTCACCTGATCCGGGAAAAATGGATGTTTTTTCTGTGTTCATTGAAAAATTTGGACACAAAATAGATTTGCATGATACGAAATCAATCGCGAAGAATTTGAACGCATTGTTTGAAGAGATTCGCGAAGAAAACGAATTCTCTCTCGTGCAATCCATGGCCATTCGTTCCATGGCGAAAGCATCTTATGAAACAGAGAATATTGGGCATTACGGTCTTGCTTTCAAGCATTATTCACATTTCACCTCGCCGATTAGACGTTATGCGGATTTAGTGGTTCATCGTATTTTGCAAGAAGAACTCACGAGTAAACAACACCGCTATGGTGGAGAACTAAAGGCCATATGTGCGCGGATTTCAAAAAATGAACGCAAAGCATCAGAAGCGGAAAGAGAATCCACAAAGTATTTCCAAGCCTTATTTGTTTTGGATCACTTAGGCGAAGTATTTGAGGGCACAATATCGGGAATTGCAGAGCACGGTATGTTTGTGCGCATGGACGAAAATCACTGTGAAGGAATGGTTCCTATGTCTGAGATTCCAGGTGATCGTTACTATTTTGATCAAGACAATTTCAAAATTACTGGTGTCCGTTTTAGAAAAGCGTTCAATTTCGGGGATAAAGTACGCGTGAAAATTGCTAAAGTAAATCCCAAAAAACGTCAGATTGACTTAGAATTAGTGGTGGACTAATATAAAAAGTTATTGTAGGGGTATCGAACGCGAAAAATGGTCCTCACTTCTTCATAAAGCACCTCTTTTAACTCATCTACATTTTCTTTGTTCTGGGCGGAAATAAACACACATTTTGTTTTATTCATTTTTGCCATCCAGGACTTTTTGAGGGATTCCAAGGTGGTGACATCCTCCTCCTCTTCATTCATTTCATGCAGTATTGGTTGATACGCATCTATTTTATTGAAGACAACAATCGTTGGTTTCTCTGTTTTATCAATCTCGTTTAATGTCTCATTCACTACATTAAACTGATCTTCGAAATTTGGATGAGAGATGTCCAATACATGAATAAGCAAATCAGCTTCGCGAACCTCATCTAAGGTAGATTTAAAAGACTCCATCAATTGCTGCGGAAGCTTTCGAATAAATCCAACCGTATCTGTTAGGAGCATGGGCATATTTTCGATCACTACTTTGCGGACGGTTGTGTCTAATGTAGCAAACAATTTGTTTTCAGCGAATACTTCCGATTTTGCTAACAAATTCATCAGGGTGCTTTTGCCCACATTTGTATAACCTACCAAAGCAACACGGACTAGTTGTCCTCGGTTCCCTCGCTGAATGGCCATTTGTTTATCAATGTCTTTTAACCTTTCCTTCATTAAGGAAATACGCATTTGAATAATGCGTCGATCAGTTTCAATTTGGGATTCGCCCGGACCGCGCAATCCAATCCCTCCCTTTTGACGTTCCAAGTGAGTCCACAAGCGAGTCAAACGTGGAAGCATATACTGAAGTTGAGCAAGTTCCACTTGCGTTTTCGAATGAAACGTGCGTGCACGACTAGCGAATATATCCAAAATAAGAATGGTGCGATCAAGTACTTTGCATTCTAATTCACGTTCTATATTCCTTAATTGAGAAGGAGAAAGCTCATCATCGAAAATCACCATACCGATGTCCATGGCCTTCATGTACTGTTTGATTTCTTCTAGTTTACCAGAGCCTACGTATGTTCTTGGATTCGGATAAGGAAGCTTTTGTAAAAATTTTGTGTGCGCCATTGCGCCAGCCGTCTCCGCTAGAAATTCGAGTTCATCCAAATGTTCATTGGCAATTACCTCATCTATTTCCGATGTGATTACGCCAACTAAAATACAAGATTCCTCTACTGCATCTACTGTTACGTGGCCTTCTTGCATTATTTTCTCAAGGTTTTAATGTGTTGGATAACGAAATCCATGTTTTCTTTATTCTCTAAAATCGCGGACATGGGGGGCATGGCATTTTTGCCATTTTGTAGTATCTTTTTTATCTGTTTGTCACTTAAACGAGATTCGGACAAGTCTTTCGCTCCCGACGCTCCCATTTTTCCATCTTCACCATGACAACTTGCACAGTTTACTGTATACAATGAAGCTCCCTTTTCTGCAGGCGTTTCTATCGGTAAAGCATCATTGTTTTCTGAAGATTTATCGTTCCCACAGGAAGTCAAGCACACCAAAAACAGAACGAAGTATATACGTTTTAGAACCATGATCCACCAAGTGCTGTTCGGAATGGCCATGGAATAGAAGCAACAATCAATATGAAAGCAATTAAGTAATATACTTTGATTGGTTTAAACTTGGCTGCATCTGTCGCCCCTTTTTTGGATTTGCTGTAACCCATAGTGATCAATACAATGGCGATTAGCATTCCCAACAAATGCTCCATACCGAAAAAACGATACAATTCCACTTTCATCCAACCAGCGGAAAAATTGGTTTTCGATGAGGTAAAGAAATATTGTACTAATCCAATAAGCAATTGCGTATGCATAGTGATCAAGGCAAACAGATTGATCATTTTATGTTTCTTTTCATACGTTCTAGCGGTGAAAGCATTTGCAATCGCCCAAAGAATTAACATAAGTGCTATCCAACGTAAGCCAGAGTGCGTGTGATTTAAAATAGAATTCATATGTATAGGTTTAGTCGTTTAATTTCAATACAGCCAAAAATGCTTCTTGAGGGACTTCTACTCTTCCCACTTGGCGCATACGTTTTTTACCGGCTTTTTGTTTCTCTAATAATTTACGTTTCCGCGAAATATCTCCTCCATAACATTTTGCTGTTACATCTTTTCTTAAGGCTTTGATGGTTTCTCGAGCGATTACTTTTGCGCCAATAGCTGCTTGAATCGGAATTTCAAATTGTTGTCTGGGGATCAATTCGCGCAATTTGACACAAATACGTTTTCCGAGATCATAAGCGTTGCTGCGGTGAACCAATGCAGATAGCGCATCTACTTGCTCGCCATTTAACAGGAGGTCCATTTTGATTAAATCTGACTCTTTGTACCCAACTGGATGGTAGTCAAACGAAGCATACCCACGGGAGACAGATTTCAAACGGTCATAAAAATCAAAGACGATCTCTGCCAAAGGCATTTCAAAAGTGATTTCTACGCGGTCTTGCGTCAAGTAAACTTGATTTTGTAATTCGCCCCGCTTTTCAATACACAAAGTCATGATTGCTCCAACATATTCTGTTTTCGTGATGACTTGCGCTTTAATGTATGGTTCTTCAATTCGTTCCATTCCAGACGGATCAGGAAGTTCGGAGGGATTATTTACAATCATCGCGTCTTCTGGGTCTTTTTTCATGAAGGCCTTGTAGGAAACGTTGGGAACTGTTGTAATTACGGTCATATTAAACTCGCGTTCCAAACGTTCTTGAATAATTTCCATGTGTAACATCCCAAGGAATCCACAACGGAAACCAAATCCAAGCGCAGCTGATGATTCAGGCTCAAAGACTAACGATGAGTCATTGAGTTGCAATTTTTCCATGGAATAACGCAACTCTTCATAATCCTCATTATCTACTGGATAAATCCCAGCAAAAACCATCGGTTTTACATCCTCGAATCCTTTGATTGGCACTTCGCATGGATTTTCTGTATCCGTAATGGTATCACCAACTTTTACTTCGTTGGCTTGCTTAATCCCAGAAATAATGTATCCTACGTCTCCAGCTCTCACTTCATTGCGAGGAGAAAGCTCCATTTTTAAGATCCCGATTTCATCGGCGTTATAGTCTCTGTCTGTATTCAGAAAACGAACTTTTTGTCCTTTTCTCAACACCCCATTTTTTATCCGGAAATAAGCAATAATTCCTCTAAACGGATTGAAAACGGAGTCAAATATCATGGCTTGTAACGGGGCGGACTCATCTCCTTTGGGAGCTGGTATGCGGTTGATAACGGCTGATAAAATCGCATCGACACCAAGTCCTGTTTTTCCAGATGCTTGGATGATGTCCTCAAAATCGCAGCCAATTAATTCCATGATTTGATCGGAGACTTCCTCCGGCATCGCACCGGGTAAATCCATTTTATTGAGGATTGGAATAATTTCCAAATCGTGTTCTAATGCCAAATATAAATTTGAAATCGTTTGCGCTTCAATTCCTTGAGATGCATCGACAATCAATAAGGCTCCTTCACATGCGGCTATTGAACGCGAAACTTCATAAGAGAAATCAACGTGTCCCGGTGTGTCAATTAAATTCAAAATATAATCATTGCCTTCAAACTTATAACTCATTTGAATGGCATGACTTTTAATGGTGATTCCACGCTCGCGTTCCAAGTCCATGTCATCCAAAGCCTGGGCCTTCATATTTCGGTCGGAAATCGTTCCTGTAGTTTGAAGTAAGCGATCGGCTAGGGTACTTTTACCGTGATCGATGTGTGCAATTATGCAGAAGTTTCTAATGTGATTCATAGCGGAAACAAAAATACGACTTTCCCGTTGATTTCAATCCTTACACACGAGGTATCTTAAGGATTCTCACTAGAAATATTTATTGAACCTTGAGAAAAGTAAAATCGGCTAATTGACGAACATTATTTTTTGTAAAATCGCTCGATTGATATCTCCTTGTCCAACGGGATTCCGAGCATCATTAAATCGCTTAATTCCCTTGCTAGAGTGGGGGCCATCAAGTATCCTTTTGTTCCTAAGCCATTGAATATATACAGGTTTTTGATCGTTTTGTGTTCCCCTAAAATAGGGCGCCGGTCTAGAACGGTAGGACGAACACCGACTTGTTGGTCAAGGATTTTATACTGATAATTCCCCAGAACACTTAGGTGTCCGACTAATTCTTGTTTTGCTTCTTCCGACGGGGTCAAATCTGGATTATCCCACTCGTACGTTGCCCCTAAGCGAAAAGTCTGGTTTCCTAATGGTAGGACAAAGCATTTTCGATTGAGCGATTCATTTTCAGGAATTTCTGCCGATTGAATACGAAGTGTTTGTCCTTTCGTTTGTTGAATCGGTAACTCCTGAAAAAATGGCGTATTCATCTGTTGATACCCAACCGAAAAAACTACTTTATCGTATGTTGTTCCTTTATAGTTTAGGGTGTTTTCATCAAAATTAAAGGGGTCGAAATCTTCTTTTAACAGCTTTCCTTTTCGTTCAAAATATTCAAGGTTACGCTCATAATATGCTTTGGCATCTATCCAAAAAGAGGATTTCAAACGTCCGCTTCCAAAGTGATTTTCAGCATGGGAATACGTTTCGTCTTCTGGTGTAAGTTCCGTTAAATAGTCTTGGTATTCAGGCAGTTTGGACCGCTCTACCCAATAGTTGCGTTCCTGTTCAGAAGAAAGCATCCGACGTATAACAATTGGATGAAATAATGTTTGTCCCAATTCTTTCTCTATGCGAAGATAAAAAGAGGTGGCGTCCTTTATGAATTCATCCAAGCGCCATGATTTATTCATTCTTCGGAACACCATTGGATTTACCATTCCGGCTGCAATGGCTGTAGAATGATTAATTCCTCTATCAATCAAGTGAACTTGATGTCCTCTGCCTGATAGTTGATGAGCCAAGCTTGTTCCCGCAAGACCTGCGCCAAAAATTAAAATGTTTTGTAAGTCCGTTTTCATTTTGCTATGGCGAAGCTAATCAAACTTATTTGAAGATCTGGGTATTTCGCACGCAATAGCTGGGCCATTGCTTCTAGGGTTGATCCAGTAGTAATCACGTCATCGACAATGGCAATGTGTCGATATGAAATGGCAGTTTTTCCTAAACAAAACTGTTCGCTCGCGTTGTCCCAGCGCATGAAGCGGTTTTTTCCAGTTTGACTCATGTTATTTGCTCTTTTTTCAACGGCTTCCAATAAAACGGGAAGTTCTAAAATCTTTGCCATTCCTTCTGCCAATAATTCACTTTGATTATATCCTCTTATAAATCGTTTTTGAGCATGGATTGGAACAGGAATTAACGCTTCGATTTGTTTGTATTTTGGACTGTTCAGAATAGCTTTTCCCATGGATTCACCGAAGTAACGTCCAAGCGGCGCTTTAAATTGATACTTCAATGCATGTAAGATTTCCTGAATCGGTTTTTCTTTTTCAAAATAATACATGGCAAAGGTCTCGCTCAGTTCGATTCGCCCCCAAAAAAGTTGATCCATGCCGCTAGCTTCTTGGTATGATTCAAAATAGGTGCGCTGCAGTTTATCCCAACAAAAGGCGCAAATATGAATTTCAAATCTCGACAACTCGTGCGAACACTGTAAACAGATATTTGGAAATACGAGGTGTTGAAATCCCTCCAAATAACGTTCAATACTTTTAGTTATCTTGGTGTTTCTTAAGTACATCTAGTGATTATTTAGTTTGAACATTAACGTGTTCAAAAACTCATTGATTGTCTGAACGGGAAAATTTATTTCTTGCGTAACTTTAAAAATGTTAATCTCATATGAAATTTATTTGACTTATTGGCTGTTGTTCGAAGGAATAGTTATTAAAATTAACGCGTTGTTGATGTGAATATCTTTCCAACGAGTGTTGAAAATAGCTGAGGGGTTTATTGGGGAAAGGATTGCGTTTTTCGGTGTTAATAACATCGCAAGAATGTTCATTTCTTTAATTGATTTAAGAGAGTTTTTTGACAATTTTTGTAGTCTCAAATTTTGCTAACGTTAAGTTTTCATTAACAAGCGTAAAAAGTGGTTTGAGTAATACAAAAACAATTTAACGAAATCTGGGCAAGAATGGATAATTTTCATTCCGTTTATTAGGCCCCTTTTAGTTTATATATTATTTATCAGCTTATGACAACACCTTTACGCGAACCGATTCTTGAAGAAAACAAAAGCCGTTTTGTTTTATTTCCAATTCAACATGATGACATTTGGAGTTTTTATAAAAGAGCAGAAGCTAGTTTTTGGACGGCTGAAGAAATCGATTTGTCGCCAGATCAAATTGACTGGGAGAATAAGTTGAATGATGACGAACGTCATTTCATCAAACATATTCTTGCATTTTTTGCTGCTTCCGACGGGATCGTCAATGAGAACCTTGCAGAGAACTTTTTGTCCGAAGTACAATACACGGAGGCAAAATTCTTTTACGGGAATCAAATTGCGATGGAGAATATTCACTCAGAAACCTATTCGCTTCTGATTGATACGTACATTAAGGATTCTGCTGAAAAAACACATTTGTTCAATGCGATTGACACACTTGATTGTGTGAAGAAAAAGGCAGAGTGGGCGTTGCGATGGATTGAGAAAGGCGATTTCGCAGAACGTTTGGTGGCATTTGCAGCCGTTGAGGGGATTTTCTTTTCCGGGTCGTTTTGCTCTATTTTCTGGTTGAAAAAACGCGGTTTAATGCCTGGATTATCCTTCTCTAACGAGTTAATTTCTCGTGATGAAGGATTACATTGCGACTTCGCTTGTTTGTTGTACAATAACCACCTTGTAAACAAACTTTCCAAGGGCAAGGTGCGTGAGATTATCATGGACGCTGTTGAAATCGAAAAAGAATTTGTCACGGACGCAATACCAGTAAAACTTATTGGAATGAACAGCGATCTTATGCAACAGTACATTGAATTCGTTGCCGATCGACTTTTAGTTGAATTGGGGAACGAACGTGTGTATAACACCTCAAATCCGTTTGATTTTATGGAAATGATTTCCATTCAAGGAAAAACCAATTTCTTTGAAAAACGCGTTGGTGAATACCAAAAAGCTGGTGTGTTGGCTGGGGACGCAAACAAAGAATTCAGCATGAACGAAGAATTTTAATAATTTAATTACGGTATTAAGATGTACGTAGTAAAAAGAGACGAGAGAAAAGAGACTGTGAAATTTGACAAAATCACAGCTCGTATAATTAAAATGTGTTACGGATTAGATCCATTAGTATCGCCAGAGGCTGTTGCCATGAAAGTGATCGAAGGAATCTATGACGGAGTAACCACCACAGACTTGGATAATCTAGCAGCAGAAGTTGCGGCGGCAAAAACGATTGATCACCCAGATTACGCGTTGTTAGCATCTCGTATTGCTGTGTCCAACTTACACAAAGAGACGAAAAAAACGTTTTCTGAAGTTATCGACGATTTACACCATTACATCGATCCAAAAACAGGACAAAATGCTTCGTTGGTAGCAGATGATGTTTATGCGATCATTCAAGAAAATAAAGAACTGCTTGACTCAAGCATTATTTATGACCGTGATTTCCGCTATGATTACTTTGGATTTAAAACATTGTCGCGTTCTTATTTGATGCGTTTAAATGGTAAAATTGTAGAGCGCCCACAACAAATGTTAATGCGTGTTGCAATTGGTATTCACAAGAAAGATGTTGCTTCTGCCATCAAGACTTATAACTTGATGTCTGAAGGGTGGTTTACTCATGCGACTCCAACGCTTTTCAATGCTGGTACTCCTAAGCCTCAAATGTCTTCTTGCTTCTTGCTTACGATGAAATCAGATAGCATTGAAGGGATTTATGACACATTGAAGTCGTGTGCACAAATTTCTCAATCTGCAGGTGGAATTGGATTAGCTCTTCACGATATCCGTGCAACAGGCTCATACATTAAAGGGACGAACGGGACATCAAATGGAATTGTTCCAATGTTACGTGTGTTTAATGACACTGCGCGTTACGTAGATCAAGGCGGAGGAAAAAGAAAAGGGTCCTTCGCGATGTATATCGAGCCTTGGCATGCGGATGTTTTCGATTTCTTGGACTTGAAAAAGAATCACGGAAAAGAAGAACAACGAGCACGTGATTTATTCTATGCTCTTTGGATTCCGGATTTATTCATGAAGCGCGTAAAAGAAAACGGAGAATGGACGCTTATGTGTCCACACGAATGTCCAGGGCTTTCCGACACACACAGCGCTGAATTTGAAGCGTTATATACACGATATGAGAAAGAAGGGAAAGGCAGAAAAACAATCAAAGCACAAGATCTATGGTTTAAAATTCTTGAATCTCAAATTGAAACAGGGACTCCTTACATGTTGTATAAAGATGCGGCGAATGCCAAATCAAATCAACAAAATTTAGGAACCATCAAGTCGTCAAATCTTTGTACAGAGATTATAGAATATACAGCGCCTGATGAGGTTGCTGTATGTAACTTAGCTTCTCTTGCGCTTCCAAAATATGTAATGGAAGATGGGCAATTTGATCATGACAAATTATTTGAAGTTACCTATCAAGCTACCTTGAATTTGAATCGCATCATCGATGAGAATTTCTATCCAGTTGTAGAAGCGCAAAACTCGAATCTTCGCCACCGTCCTATTGGAATTGGTGTTCAAGGATTGGCAGATTCTTACATTATGATGGGGCTTCCATTCGAGTCTGATGAAGCACGCGCATTAAACCGCGACGTATTTGAAACGATTTATTTCGCGTCCATGACGGCATCAAAAGACCTTGCGAAGGTAGACGGTCCATATGAAACAATCAAAGGGTCTCCAGTATCAAAAGGGGTTTTCCAATTTGATATGTGGGGCGTTACACCAACAAACCGTTGGGAATGGGATATTTTGAAAGAAGAAGTTAAAAAACATGGTGTACGGAACTCCTTGTTGTTAGCGCCAATGCCAACTGCTTCTACTGCACAAATTCTTGGAAACAATGAATGTTTTGAGCCATACACATCGAATATTTATACGCGACGTGTCCTTTCTGGTGAATTCATTATTGTCAATAAGCATTTATTAAAAGACTTAGTTCGTGAAGGATTATGGACCAAGGATATGCGTCAAAAAATCATGACTGCAAATGGTTCTGTTCAAAACATTAACGAAGTTCCTCAACGATTAAAAGATTTATACAAAACAGCTTGGGAGATTTCTCAAAAAGCCATTATTGATCAAGCCGCAGATCGCGGAGCATATATTTGTCAAAGTCAATCCTTGAATATCTTCATGGAAAACGCAAACTTTGGTAAATTAACTTCCATGCACTTCTACGGTTGGGAGAAAGGATTAAAAACTGGGATGTACTACCTGCGTACGAAAGCTGCAACAGACGCTATTAAATTTACGGTTGAAAAAACGGTTGTTGAAGAGCCTTCCGCGAAATCATTGGAAGAAGAAGCTGCTGCTATTGCCTGCTCTCTTGAAAACCCAGATAATTGTGAAATGTGTTCTGGGTAGAAGCGACGATAGTCGGTTATAGACAGAACGTAAATTCACGAGCTAGCCTCGCTACATGTGTTCTGGGTAGAAAACTAGACTTTTAAGGGCCTTCTATATCATACTAAACCCCGTTTAACACGGGGTTTTTTTATGATCATAAATTTTTCGAGTTTCTGAAATGAACGCGCGATTTAACGAATAAATCGAAAAAAATACACTAATTTTGCGCTTTCTTTTATACCTCATGACAGACTTAAAAAACATCGAAAGCGCCTTAATTTCAGTCTATTACAAAGACGGACTAGACGAGATTGTGCGTGAATTACACAAACACCAAGTAACTATTTACTCCACTGGTGGAACATTGGCCTTTATTCAGAAATTAGGAATTCCTGTTATCGCTGTCGAAGACTTAACTGGGTTCCCTGAAATCCTAGGTGGAAGAGTAAAAACGTTACATCCAACCGTTTTTGGTGGTATTTTAAATCGTCGTGCATTGCAAGAAGATCAAGATGCCATTTCGAAACACGGCATTCCATCAATAGATTTAGTGATTGTCGACTTATATCCATTTGAGGAAACGGTTGCGTCAGGAGCTAGTCACGAAGACATCATTGAAAAAATTGATATCGGTGGGATTTCATTAATTCGTGCGGCGGCTAAAAACTTCCAAGATGTGGTCATTATTTCATCCGTGAAACAGTACGCTTCCTTTTTAGATATTCTACGTGGACAAAATGGAACGACTAACTTGTCGCAACGGCAACATTTTGCAGGTGAAGCATTTCATGTCTCCTCACATTATGATACGATGATTCATCACTATTTCGTTCAAAATAATGGTCCTTATTTAAAATTAAGCATAGAAACAAGTGAGTCCTTACGCTACGGTGAAAACCCGCATCAAAAAGGACAGTTTTTTGGAGATTTGGACGCTTTATTTGACAAGCTACATGGAAAAGAGTTGTCCTACAATAACCTTTTAGATGTTGATGCCGCAGTTTGTCTACTGCAAGAATTTCAACATGATGGTCCAACTTTTGGGATTTTGAAACACAATAATGCCTGCGGCTTGGCAACACGTCCAAGTTTAAAAGAAGCATACGAAGTTGCCTTAGCAGCAGATCCAGTAAGTGCTTTTGGTGGAATACTGATTTCGAATCAATCCATCGATAAGGATACGGCGGCGCTCATCAATGAGTTGTTTTGCGAAGTGCTGATTGCCCCAGCTTACGAAGCGGAGGCATTAGAACTATTAAAAAGCAAAAAGAATAGGATTATTTTGGTTCAAAAGGATGCTGCATTGCCCCAACAACAAGTTCGTTCGATTTTAAATGGTTTTCTTGTTCAGGATCGGGATGCGAAATCGGAATCAAAAGCAGATTTAGTTGTGAAAACTGTCCTGGCACCATCCGAACAAGAAGTGGCTGATTTATTGTTTGCGAATAAATTAGTGAAACACACCAAATCCAACACCATTATTTTGGCAAAGAACGGACAACTTCTCGCGAGTGGTACAGGTCAAACATCCCGTGTTGATGCATTAAACCAAGCCATTCACAAAGCAAAAACGTTTGGATTTGACTTAAAAGGAGCGGCAATGGCTAGCGACGCATTTTTCCCTTTCCCGGATTGTGTAGAAATTGCACACCTAGAAGGAATCGACGCTATCATTCAGCCGGGGGGCTCAGTGAAGGACGAACTTTCGATTGATTATTGCAATAAACACGGAATGCGCATGGTATTTACAGGCGTTCGACACTTTAAACATTAACTTTGCATATATTTACATTAAATTGTAACCTTTTCTCCGAATCTCTCGAAAAAGGAACAACTTAATCACTAGTTGGACTCAACATGAAATTTTTCAGTTTTTTGACGCAAGAAATTGCGATTGACTTAGGGACAGCAAACACACTTATCATCTGGAATGACAAAGTGGTTGTTGACGAGCCGTCTATTGTAGCTAAAGACATTCAAACAGGCAAGGTAGTTGCCATTGGACGAAAGGCGCAACAAATGCACGGAAAGACACACAAGTTGATTGAAACAGTAAGGCCCTTGAAAGACGGAGTGATCGCGGATTTCCAAAGCGCGGAACAAATGATTCGTGGGATGATTAAAATGATCAATCCCGGAAAAAGCCTTTTCAACCCAACACTTCGTATGGTGATTTGTATTCCTTCAGGGATTACAGAGGTTGAGAAACGAGCAGTACGTGACTCCGCAGAACACGCTGGAGCTAAAGAAGTTTATTTGATTCATGAGCCAATGGCGGCAGCGATTGGTATCGGCATTGACGTAGAAGAACCAATGGGAAATATGATCATCGATATAGGTGGTGGTACATCCGAGATTGCTGTTATTGCATTAGGTGGGATTGTTTGTGATAAATCCATTCGTATCGCCGGTGATGATTTTACAAGTGACATTGAAGAGTACATGCGTCGTCAACACAACATTCTTGTAGGTGAGCGAACAGCTGAACAAATTAAAATTGAAGTAGGAGCAGCTTTACCTGAACTTGACAATCCACCACCAGACTTTGCCGTAAGGGGCCGAGATTTGATGACTGGTATTCCAAAAGAAATCATGGTTTCATATGTCGAAGTTGCTCACGCATTAGACAAAACCATTTCAAAAATTGAAGAAGCCATTTTAAGTGCATTGGAATTAACTCCACCTGAACTTTCTGCTGATATATACAAAACAGGTATTTATTTAGCTGGCGGAGGGTCTATGTTAAGAGGTTTGGACAAGCGTATTTCTGCTAAAACAAAATTACCGGTGCATATTGCTGAAGATCCACTGCGCGCAGTTGCTAGAGGAACAAGTATTGCCTTGAAAAATATCGATAAATACCAGTTCTTGATTAGAGATTAATAAGAACAATACGACATAAAAAAAGGGCTGTTTTCACAGCCCTTTTTTATTTCTGTGTGGATTTATTTTAATAAGTCCAATGCCATTTCAACTTCAAATTGTATTTTATCAGTGAGCACTTTATGGGCATTTCCCGTCGCTGGGCCGCTGTATCCCGTGTGCACATGCAGCACTTTTCCATCCTTGCCGATTATGATGGTGGTTGGGAAACTCATAATGCCATTTAACATAGGAAATTGGGCGGAGGCTACTTCTTTTGAAGAATTTCCTGCTAACACTAAATCGTATTCCATTCCGATTTTTTTCTTGAACGCTTTTAATTTTTTTCGCGTTTGTTTTTCATCCGTCCCCACTTCATAAGCCAATGCGATGATTTCTAATCCAAATTGCGCATATTTTTTGTGCAATTGATTCATGAATGCAACCTCATCCAAACAATTCGGACACCACGTACCCATGATTTGAAATACGATAACTTTCCCTTCGGCTGGTTTAAACGAAAAGGGTTTTCCGTTCAATTGCACCATTTCTGTGGTGTTGACTTTTTGGTCATTGACCACATATGTTAATGATGCCTCATTTCTAAGTTTTGCGTCGGGATTACGAACCGCTATCCAATCTGTTACATAAGAAAAACCACTGTAGAATTTTCCTTTTAACGTATCTTCATCTAATGTCGCATCGAAGAGCATTGCCCACGAACCATTGAAGGTAGACATAACGAAATTTAGTCCTGAGCGATTTCCATCCAAATACCGGTAATCCCCCGTTTCCGTTAAAAAGGTGCCTGTAATTCGTGAAGCATCTCCACATTTGAAAATTCCGACTGCCTGTTCAGCATCTTTCGTGCCTGGTTGAAAAGTTACGCTCCAAATGCCATTAAAGACTTCATCCATTGGTTTTGTTTCCGCTACATCGAAGCGTTTTTCTATTCCCCAAGAAAGTGTCAATGGGATTTTCACCTGGATTTTTTTATTGCGGTTTAACCAGTATCCTCTTGCCGTGGTTTCATTTCGATCTACACGGAAAACAACAACTGCATCTTGAAAAGGGAATTGTAAAATAACGGAGTCCGATTTTTGTCTAACCGACATAGCCATTTCTTCTTCTCCATTCTGTACAAAAATGTGTTTTCCATGATTGGTCACCTTCAGTTGAAAAGGAATCATCAATCGGTCATTCATTGCTAGTTGTCCGCGCCATAGACCATCTTTCAAATTCGATCTAGAAAAGGAAACATTACTTATTAAAAGTAGGAGAAAAAGAATCTTATAGGTCATATTCCATTTGTTTAAGCAAACGAAAATACGTTAATTCGTAGGAATTTAATTGCGTTATGCAACTATTTCGGAACGAAAGCAGTCAAAGAACCTGAGCATGGAGGAAGTTACATTAATAAATCAGTGTATTGATGGGAATCCAAGGGCTCAAAAAGCGTTGTTTGACATGTTTGCCCCAAAAATGTTTTCCGTTTGCATGCGTTATGTAAAAGACAAAATGCGCGCGGAAGATGTGCTCCAAGATGCATTGGTTAAAATCTACTCAAAACTTCCTGAATATAAATTCGAAGGGGTGTTTGAGGGTTGGATTCGTCGCATTGTTGTGAATACGTGCTTGGATCAATTGAGAAAAGATAAAAAATTTCTCAAAGAAATTCAAGTGGAGGAAGTATCCTATCGAATTGAACAACATGAATTCATCGTCGAAAAACTAATGGCGGATGATTTGATGAAACTCGTTCAATCGATGCCAGATGGCTATCGTGTTGTATTCAACATGTTTGCGATAGAAGGCTATTCCCATCAAGAAATCGCCAAAGAATTAGGCGTTACAGAAAGCACATCCAAATCACAATATTTAAGAGCAAGGGCATACTTAAAAGACCGTATAGAAAAAAGATAAAAATGGAAGAAAAAGATTTCATAAAAGAATTATTTCAAGAGAAGCTGGCGCATCATGAGTTGCCTGTACGTCCAGAAATATGGACTTCCGTTTCTTCTTCTCTTACCACAGGGACAACGCTTGTCGTTAGTGGCTTATCCATTTTAACGAAATCCATCATTGGAGGATTAAGTGCCGCAGCAGTGGTTGGAAGTATTTGGTTTATGAATCAACCAGTATCAACTCCAACAAAAAAACCACTACACAACACGAAAGGTTCGATCGAAAAAGCAGGAAAGACGAAAACAGAACCCCCAATTGTTTCGAACAATAAATTGAACACATATTCCCAAGTAAACATCCAGCCTAACCAAACGGAATATCTCCGTGAAGAGACTCCGACATTTGGGCCGGGTATTGCATGGAGTAATAATGAAACAGCGGATGTTCCCGCGCTTCCTTTGCCCCAATCTTCCACTGTTCAATCTATAAACACTACAAATTCGCTAACTTCCGCTCAGAACAATCCAATTAATCAGCAAGTAATATCCGTTTCCAATATTGAAGAAGCGGCCATCATTTTACCAAATGTGTTTACTCCAAATGGAGATGGAAACAACGACGAATTAAGCATTGATTTAGGTGCCTATACGTTCGTAGACTACAGTTTGGTGATTCTCAATCAAACAAACCAACTTGTTTTCAAGAGTTCCCTAACTGATGAGACATGGAATGGGAAGAATTTAAATGGTGATCTTTGTCCAAAAGGAAACTACATCTACTATTTAACAGGGAAAACGGATACAGGGAAAACGATTACCAAGTATTCTACGCTTCGCGTTGAGTATTAAATTTCATCTCTAACTCAGGGGCTACTCGAACAATCCCTATGTAAAAAAACACGTTTCCAATCGACGCTAAAATGTGTGCCACATCGTTTTTATCCATCCAAGGGTGTATGTTTATTTTCCATAAGAAGAAAACGGCAGCTGGTAACATGGCAAGGACGCCAATAGCAAACAAATGAAATGGCGCAGCGTGTTTTCTATAGAAAACTAGGCCCAAGATTCCAGCGCTCAAAGTAGTTCCAATGATGGTGTTGATCGCTATTGGTAAAAATCCAATCTCCGGTTTTTCCATTACGTTTTTAGTCAAACAAAGCCAAGTCACCAAGGCATAAACAGCAATCATTTTCAAATAGGAGAAGCATTTATACACTTTTTTAATCTTCTGGTTATATACAAAAGAAATCATTGCTCTTTCAATGAAGAAGATTGCCAATACTGCTGTAAACCAACCGAAAAACTTACCCGGTGTGCCCCAATAATGATAAAAAGCATGTCCGAGTCCCCCCGCGAATGTGCTCACTCCGAGCATGATGAAAAAAGCCATATACCAATTAACAAATGGATTTTTTGAATGTCCTTTCCAAATTTTTATTGCCAAATAGATACACGTGAAAGCCAAGAGCGTGTCCGTCAAGAAGGTGTTGGGTTCCAGAACGGTGAAGCCCCCCAAATTCACGCTTATTTTTTCAAAATCTACCCCTATTTTCATTTGGCAAAGATACTAATTTACTTTTCTTGAACTAACGGGTTTGGTTTGTGGTGTAATATGCTGACAGCTACTCGTCTATTTCATTATCTTTGGTAGATGTCAAAAACACTTTGTTTACTAAACGGCAGCAAGAAAAAAAGCTCTGTCATTCTTGAGCTTATTGCGCAATGTCAAACAAAATGGAGCGATGACTTTCAAGTGATTGAATCTAGGTTTGAAAAAGACCTGGTTGACATCGCGCGAAAGCATGCTTCCAAAGCGGATGTTATTATTGCTATTGGCGGGGATGGAACCTTAAATGAAATCATAAATGGGCTTATCTCTTCCGGGCATGAAGAATTGCCGGCCATTGCGATTGTTCCAATTGGTACAGGGAACGACTTTTTTCAAAGCGCTGGATTGAAATCCTTTAAAATTCAACCATTTATGAATGCCCTGTTGGCGAAAAACACCTTGCCTTGTGACATTGGAAAAATTCAAACAGACGAGGAAATACGTTATTTCATGAATGTTGCAGATATTGGATTTGGTGGGGACGTCGTTCTTTCGTTGAATCAATTTCGAAAACAATTTGGGGCTGGTTTTTCCTACGGTTTAGCTATTCTAAAAACCTTTCTTGCTTATAAGAGACCACATGTGCGCATTGAATCGGAGTCCTTTCAATACAACGGAGAGTTGTTGTTAGCTGCTGCATGCAACGGAGCGATATTCGGTAATGGACTTCACATTCACCCAGGCGCATCCATTCGTGACGGAAAACTGAATATGACCATTTTAGGAAAGGTTTCCTTGTTAGATTACCTGCTGAACGTAATGAAAGTGAGAAGGGGGAAGCGCATTAAACATCCCGAAGCGCATTATTTTGAAAGTAATCAGTTGGTGCTAAAAACGAAAGGATTAAAACTTCATGCAGAAACGGATGGGGAATATCTCAGTGGTACACGTTTCGAAATTTCTATCTTGCCACAAAGAATAAAAATTCTTCTGTATTAATTCCATCGTATTTCTTATTTTTGACTCGTTATGAACGGATCTGTCATCATTACCGCGGGGGGAATTGGAAAGCGAATGGGGACTGATTTACCCAAGCAATTTCTTGAGGTCCAAGGCAAGCCTATTTTACTTCATTGTTTGGAAAAATTCCATTCGTATGACGCAACATTACACATCGTTATCACCTTACCTGTTGATTGGATTACCTACTGGGAAGAATTAATCATAAAGTTCAACTGTCAAATACCACATGTCCTTGTCGCGGGTGGAGAGGAACGATTTCATTCCATTCAATTGGCGTTAGCTTCTTGTCAAGGCGATTATATCATGGTACACGACGGCGTTCGGCCACTGGTTAGTCACGAAACGATTCATCGTTGCAAAGAGGCGCTGCAACATTCAGTCAGTATAATTCCAGTGCTAGCGGTGAAAGATTCCTTACGCTTGCTTTCTGCTGATGGGTCAAAAATGGTCAATCGAAGTGACTTCAAATTGGTTCATACACCACAATGTTTTGAGTCCAAAACCTTAAAAAAAGCGTATCAAGTTCCTTTTCAGGAGGGACTCACAGATGACGCCAGTGTAGTTGAATTGATGGGTATTGCACCCTATTTCGTCGAAAGCAACGAAGAAAACATTAAAATCACCACCATGAGTGACCTTGCGTATGCGCAAGCATTCCTTTAACTATAGATGAACGATATGATCACTCCAACCCCATTAAAAGACGGTGATTTAATTTACATCACAGCACCTGCGAAAGCAACAGATGCAGCATCCGTTTTTTACGCGAAAAGCTTTTTGGAAGAAAAAGGATTTCGTGTTCTTTTAAGTGAGCATTGTCTTGGCGAGTATCGTTATTTTTCTGGAACTGATGAAGAACGAAAAGCAGACATGCAGTATGGCATAGACCATCCCGAAGTGAAGGCCGTTTTATGTGCGCGTGGAGGCTATGGCTGTGTCCGTATCGTTGATGAAATAAATTGGGCGAACATGTTGAGACAGCCCAGATGGTTGATTGGATTTAGTGACATTACGGTTTTTCATCACCGTTTAATGCGCTTAGGCGTACAAAGCATACATGGTTCGATGCCGCTTAATTTTGAAAAAAACACGCTGGAAGCATTGGATACTATGTTGACCATTTTGCGTGGCGAAAGCCCCGATATTATATGTCCGGCAAATGATTCCAATAAACATGGAGCGGCTGAGGGTGTTTTAATTGGCGGGAATTTAAGTATCGTGTTTAGTATGCTTGGAACGGATGACGCCTACATATTCGACGATTCCATTTTGTTTCTTGAGGATATTGCTGAACAACTTTACCACTTAGATCGCATGTTTTTCGCGCTTAAAAAATCTGGTGCATTGTCGAAAATCAAGGGATTAATTATTGGCGGGATGACGGATTTAGAGGACACGGATAATCCAACAGAATTAACACTAAAAGAAATTGTGTCAAGCCATTTTACGTATTCCAAAATTCCCATTTGTTATCATTTTCCAATTGGGCACTTTTCAGATAATCGCGCCGTTATCGTTGGGGCACAAGTGAAATTAACGGTGGATGAATCGACAACTGAGTTGTGCTATTTAAATTCATTCTAAATAGAAACAAAAGTCCCTTTTAATTGTTGCTTAGATGTAAATTTGCACCACATTAATGGTTAACAATTATGAGTAAGTCTGTATTATTTAAATCATCCATCGCTAAGAAATATTTCATGGCGTTGACGGGATTGTTCTTATGTACTTTCCTTGTAGGTCACCTACTCGGAAACCTACAACTAATTTTCAAGACAGGTGAGGAAGGACGTCGTGCCTTTAATGAATACGCATACTTTATGGGGCATAATTTATTCATTAAAATATTGTCTTATGTCACGTACATTGCATTGATTATTCATGCTGTTGACGGAATTATGTTGACCATTCAAAACAAAAAAGCGCGTCCAGTGAATTATGCGAAAAATAATCCAAAAGCAAATTCAGGAACGGCTTCTAGAAACATGGCGATTTTAGGAACCTTGATTTTAGTTTTCCTTGCAACGCACATGGCTAATTTTTGGTGGAAAGCGAAAATTACCGAAGAAATTCCATTGCATTCATTAGTAAAGACAGTTGATTACCCCGTTGGACAAAATCCAGCAACTGGTGAAATGATCACTAAACCAATCGAAGTCACACATTACTTAAATACAAATGGTACATACCAGCAATTTAAAGTGAAAGACCCTAGTACTGGACAAGAACAGAAATTATTTGAAATTAAGAATAAACACGAATTTTACGACATTACATCTGGCGTGAAAATCGGTGAAGGATACGAAGATTTACATACTGTCGTAATGACTTTCTTTGATAAAAAGAATTCGAGTGCGTTATTTGGTGTGCTTTTTTACGTGATTTCCATGTTGGTTTTGGGTTACCACTTGTGGCATGGTTTTGCCTCTTCTTTTCAATCCTTAGGATTGAATCACCCATTGTATACGCCGATTATTAAGAAAATTGGAATGGCATTCAGTATTGTTGTGCCTTTCTTGTTCGCAATTATTCCCGTCATTATTTACATGAACCATTAGGAAAAACAGGATTATGTCAAAATTAAACTCAAGAATTCCAGAAGGACCCATTGCTGAGAAGTGGACAAACCACAAAAATCACATGAAATTGGTTGCTCCTAACAATCGTCCAAAGATTGACGTTATTGTTGTTGGAACAGGATTGGCCGGAGCAGCGGCTGCTGCATCCCTAGGTGAAATGGGATATAATGTAAAAGCGTTCTGTTTTCAAGATTCCCCGCGTCGTGCCCATTCTATTGCAGCACAAGGCGGAATCAATGCAGCAAAGAATTATCAAAATGATGGTGACTCAGTTTACCGTTTATTTTACGATACGATTAAAGGGGGAGATTACCGCGCTCGTGAAGCAAACGTTCACCGTTTAGCTGAGGTTTCTGGTAATATCATCGACCAATGTGTGGCCCAAGGGGTTCCTTTTGCACGTGAATACGGTGGATTATTAGATAACCGTTCATTTGGTGGGACACAGGTTCAACGTACGTTTTACGCAGCGGGACAAACAGGTCAACAATTATTGTTAGGTGCCTATTCAGCTTTGTCTCGTCAAATTGGCTTGGGTCGCGTGAAAATGTACCACCGTCATGAAATGATGGACTTGGTTAAAATTGATGGGAAAGCACGTGGAATCATTGCTCGTAACTTAGTAACTGGGGAATTAGAGCGTCATTCTGCACACGCAGTGGTGATTGCGTCTGGTGGATATGGAAATGTTTATTTCCTTTCAACCAATGCCATGGGAAGCAATGTTTCAGCGGCGTGGAAGGTTCACAAAAGAGGAGCTTTATTCGCGAATCCTTGTTTTGTTCAAATTCACCCAACATGTGTTCCTGTCCACGGAACAAATCAATCTAAATTAACGTTGATGTCTGAGTCCTTAAGAAACTCAGGGAGAATTTGGGTTCCTAAGAAAAAAGAAGATGCCGAAGCAATCAGAGCTGGACAATTAAAACCGACTCAAATCTCAGAAGAAGAAAGAGATTACTTCTTAGAAAGACGTTACCCTGCATTTGGTAACTTAGTTCCGCGCGATGTTGCATCTCGCGCCGCAAAAGAACGCTGTGATGCTGGATGTGGAATTGAAGCAAACGATACAAATGAAGGAGTTTACTTAGATTTTTCTTCTGAAATTAAGAGCAAAGGGAAACAAACGGCATATGCATTAGGAGATCATGATCCTACGGAAGAGCGCATGATTGAATTAGGTAAAAAATGGATTGAGGAAAAATACGGGAACTTGTTCCAGATGTATCAAAAAATCACTGATGAAAATCCATACGAAACACCAATGAAAATTTATCCAGCTGTTCACTACACAATGGGTGGCGTTTGGGTTGATTACAACTTACAGAGTACCATCGAAGGTTGTTTTGTTACAGGAGAAGCGAATTTCTCTGAGCACGGAGCAAATAGACTTGGCGCGTCAGCCTTAATGCAAGGATTGGCAGATGGTTATTTCGTGGCTCCATATACTGTTTCAGATTACCTCTCAAATGAAATTCGTACAGGTAAAATTTCAACCGATGGTCCTGAATTTGAAGCAGCAGAAAACGAAGTAAAAGAAAGTATTGATCGTTTCTTAAATAACAATGGCTCCAAATCCGTAGACCACTTCCACAAAAGATTGGGATTAATCATGTGGAACAAAGTAGGAATGGCTCGAGATGAGCAAGGATTGAAACAAGCAATTGAAGAAATAGGACTTTTACGCGAAGAATTTTACAAGGATGTTTATGTCCCTGGTAGCTCTGACGAAATGAATCCTGAATTAGAAAAAGTGATGCGTGTTGCAGATTTAATTGAATTAGGTCAATTGATGGCAGTTGATGCGCTAAACCGTGAAGAATCGTGTGGTGGTCACTTCCGTGAAGAACACCAAGACGCTGAAGGCGAGACGTTACGTGATGACAAAAACTTCAAATACGTAGCCGCTTGGGAATACCAAGGGTCAGATTCTAAACAATCTACGCTTCATAAAGAAGAGTTGAATTACGAGTTTATCAAAATAGCAGATAGAAATTACAAATAATTAAGAAAGACATTATGGCTTCTAAGTTCATTAATATCACCTTGAAAATCTGGAGACAGAAAAATTCAAATGCCAAAGGGGCATTAGAGACCTATTCATTAAATGATGTTTCTACTGATAGCTCTTTCTTAGAGATGTTGGATCAATTGAACGAACAATTGATTAATGAGAAACAATCACCAATTACATTTGACCATGATTGTCGTGAGGGAATCTGCGGAATGTGTTCATTGTACATCAATGGCCGTGCACACGGTCCAGATTCAGGGAATACAACGTGTCAATTACACATGCGCAAGTTTAAGGATGGAGATACTATCTATGTTGAGCCTTGGAGATCTCGTGCATTCCCAATCATCAAAGATTTGATGGTTGATCGCAGTGCCTTTGATCGTATCCAGCAAGCTGGTGGATTCGTTTCCGTCAACACCTCTGGACGCACAATGGATGCAAATGCTATTCCAATCGCTAAAGCTGATGCAGATAAAGCATTTCAAGCTGCGGCATGTATTGGATGTGGCGCATGTGTCGCTTCGTGTAAAAATGGATCAGCCATGTTGTTTGTTGGCGCAAAAGTTTCACAGTATGCATTATTGCCTCAAGGGAAAATAGAAGCGACAGAGCGTGTGTTGAATATGGTTCGTCAGATGGACGAAGAAGGATTCGGGAATTGTACGAATACCGGAGCGTGTGAAATTGAATGTCCAAAAGGAATTTCGATTGAGAACATCGCTCGCATGAATAGAGAATTTTTAAAAGGTGCTTTAACAAAAGCATAGAAAGACCTTGTTAAATAAGTAAAAAACAGACTCCATGAGTCTGTTTTTTTTTCGCAAGAACTTTTAAGGTAAAAAAAATGTCCGCGTTATGCGAACATTTCTATATTTTGGATTGAACTGATTATTTCAATTTTTGATTTTCTTTTTTGTACCAGCCTGCATTTTCTTTCACATTAACAGGAACGTTTGATTTTGCACTCATTTTACGTTGTAAATTCATCCAATACCCAAAGCCGAAAAATCCTAAAATGATTAACATCGCATTAAAGTTATTTCCTATGAATTCGAAAAAACCAAAAGACCATTGAAATAGGTCGCCAATCGCATAAATAATTTCTGTTGTTGTCATGATCTTGAACTTTGATAAACAAAAGTATAATAAAAATCAACGCAAAGCTAGCGTCTGATTAAATTTCTCCCATTAATTGTAAGGTTTCTCGGGCAGCGGCTTGTTCTGCATCCTTCTTTGAAAATCCTTTTCCTCTGCCGTATTCCGTGCGATTCACAAGAACGGCCATCTCATAATTCCATTGTCCGTTTAGATGAGTCTCCTGAACTAATTGAAAATCTAAGGGTAGCTTCTTCTTTTGGCACCAGATGAACAACTTTGATTTGAAATCTAGTTCCTCGGAAAGCAATTGATTAAAATTCAAATAATTCCGAAACACGTGTTTAATCAGGACTAACTTCGTTTTTTCAAATCCACCATCCAAATAAATGGCGCCTATTATGGCTTCAAATGCATTCCCTTCAAGAGTGGCTAAGTTGACGCTTCTTGCTTGATTGTAGATTAGCATGCTGCGAATATTCATTTTTTCACCAATTGCAGAAAGGGATTTACGATTGACAATGCGTGACTTTAATTTTGTTAGGTACCCCTCATCATCCTCTGGATATTTTGTATAAAGGTACTCAGCAACTACCGCATCCAAAATGGAGTCCCCCAAGAACTCTAAGCGTTCATTGGCAAAATCGTGCTTTTCTTCAGGTAAAAATGATTTGTGAGTTAGGGCGCGCGTAAAATAGGACACATTTACCGGTTTATACCCAAATTGCTGGAGTATGAACCGAATGATTTTTAATTCATCCTCTGTTCTTTTCGTTGAAAACAAAGGAAGCTTCAAAGCACTTATGAGTTAAACTTTTTGACAATGACACTCGTGTTGTGTCCTCCAAATCCAAAGGTATTGGAAAGCGCAATATTCACCGTGCGTTTTTGAGGAGTATGGAAGGTGAAATTCAATTTTGGATCGAGTCCTGGATCATCCGTAAAATGATTGATGGTTGGAGGAACGATGTCATGCATAACAGACATCACACATGCAACAGCCTCAATCGCTCCAGCAGCACCCAAAAGGTGTCCTGTCATGGACTTTGTTGAGCTAATGTTCATCTTGTATGCGTGCTCTCCGAAAACAGCTTGAATCGCCTTAACTTCAGCGATGTCTCCTAATGGAGTAGATGTTCCGTGTACGTTTACGTAATCAATTTGTTCGGGAGTAATTTCTGCATCCTCAAGAGCGGCTAACATCGTATTACGAGCGCCGATTCCGTCTGGATGAGGAGCCGTCATGTGATATGCATCACCAGACATCCCGCCGCCAATTACCTCTGCATAAATTTTAGCGCCACGTTTCATTGCGTGTTCGTACTCTTCTAAAATAAGTGCGCCGGAGCCTTCGCCTAAAACGAATCCATCTCGGTCTAAATCAAATGGACGAGAGGCCGTCTCTGGAGAATCGTTTCTTGTAGACAGTGCTCTAAGCGCATTAAATCCACCCATTCCCATTTCGTTTACTCCGGCTTCAGACCCACCTGTTACGATGGCATCAGCTTTCCCTAAACGAATTAAGTTAAAGGCATCAATAATGGCATTTGTTGCAGACGCACAAGCCGAAACACAAACGTAATTCGGTCCGCGCAATCCAAATTTAATGGAAATGTGTCCTGATGCAATATCCGCAATCATCTTTGGAATGAAAAACGGATTGAAACGAGGTGTTCCATCACCCGAGAAATATTCGCGCGCTTCTTCTTGAAATGTTTTAAGTCCGCCGACTCCCGAGCCCCAAATGACGCCAATGCGGTCACAATTTGGGTTAGACTCCATCAATGCAGAGTCCGCCATAGCTTCCGTTGCGGTAACTATGGCATACTGCGAAAATTGATCGAGTTTACGGGCTTCTTTTTTATCAATGTGGTCTTCTACATTGAATCCTTTCAACTCACAGGCAAACTGAGTTTTAAATAGAGCAGCATCGAATTGCTGAATGGGTGCAGCGCCGCTTTTTCCAGCAAGCAATCCATCCCAATACTCTTGCAAATTATTACCGATTGGTGTCAAAGCACCAAGGCCAGTTACGACTACTCGTTTTAATTGCATGCCTGTTTAAATTGGATTCAGTAAATATTAATTCACATTACTTTCGATATAAGCAACAGCGTCTCCAACAGTTTGGATTCCTTCTGCTTTATCGTCTGGAATGGAAATATTGAATTGCTTCTCGAATTCCATGATTAACTCAACGGTATCCAATGAATCGGCCCCTAAGTCATTTGTGAAGCTCGCTTCGTTAGTTACTTCACTTTCTTCAACATTCAGTTTATCCACGATGATCGCGATAACTTTAGCTTTGATTTCAGACATCTTTTCTTAATTTAAAGGTTAATGCCTGCAAAGAAAAAAACAAACATCCAATTAACAAAACTAAATCAGTAATATTTATCAACTTAAAAGTCTTCATTACACGTGAATCCCAACAGATGTTTAACTTTGCGCTTAGAATGAAACATAAACGAATTGCACTATTTATTTCTGGTAAAGGCAGTAATGCCCGAAATATCATGGAATATTTCCAAAATCATGGGAATATTTGTGTGGCACTTGTCCTTTCTTCAACGGAAAATCCAGAAATGAAAGCACATTGTAAAGCACAACAAATCGTATTTGAAAGTTCTGCCAGGCTAGTTTTGGAAGACTATTTACGTATCTGCCAGGCAAATCAAATCGACTGGGTCATACTTGCTGGGTTTCTAAAAAAGGTTCCTGCTGATCTTGTTCACCTCTATCCCAATCGGATAATTAACATACATCCTGCTTTGCTGCCAAACTTTGGGGGAAAGGGCATGTATGGAGCCCATGTTCACAAAGCAGTGGCTGCATCGAATATGCATTTCTCGGGCATTACCATTCACCTGGTCAACGAAGAATTTGATAAAGGAAAGGTTTTGGCTCAATTTGCTGTTGCCTTGACTAAGCCGGACTCTCCTGAACTTATCGAAGCTGATGTGCGAAAATTGGAGATGAAACATTTTCCAAGCGTAATCGAATCAGTGATTTGCGGCGCTCTTATTGAATAGCATTTTCTAAATGCACACCAAACCAATAGCAATCTTCAAATGAATTATACAAGGGCGCTGGTGCTACGCGGATAACATTCGGTTCGCGCCAATCGGCTATGACCCCTAAATCAGTCAATGCATCGAACAGTTTTCGGCCTTGACCATGTGCCATTATAGATAGCTGAGCGCCTCTTCGATGAGTTTCACTTGGCGTAATGATTTCAAAAGTGCATTTTTCTGAATTTCGTGCAGAAAGCTCCTGAATAACGAACTCCAAGTATGCGGTCAATTGGTCTCTTTTGACGGCAATTTGTTTCATGCCTGCTGCATCGAATAATTCTAAGGAAGCTAAATGAACCGCCATTCCCAATACTGGCGCATTGCTCAATTGCCATCCCTCTGCCCCTGGAAGCGGGTCGAATCCTGGCTTCATTAAAAATCGTTCTTCTTTGTTGTGTCCCCACCAACCCGCCAAGCGCGGAAGGTCTTTGTTATATGCGTGCTTTTCGTGCACAAACATTCCTGACACTCCGCCTGGAGATGAGTTAAGGTATTTATAACCGCACCAAGCGGCAAAGTCAACATTCCAATCGTGTAGCTGTAAATTAATATTTCCCGCCGCATGTGCTAAATCGAATCCAACATATGCTCCGACTTGGTGACCCGCTTTTGTAATTCTTGGTAAATCAAAGTATTGTCCAGTATAATAATTCACTCCACCAATCATGACCAATGCTAATTCATCCCCCACTTCTAAAATTTTCGCGCAGATATCATCTTCATGAATCAGTTGTTCTCCTGGTCTCGGTGAAATTTCAACAAGGTGTTCCATGGATAAGCCGTGCATCTTAACTTGGGATTCTAATGCGTATTGATCACTTGGGAATGCTTTTGCCTCACAAATAATTTTCGTTCGTTTGCCTTCTGGACGATAAAAACTTGCCATTAACAAATGCAAATTCGTAGTCAAGGAATGAGTAACGACAACTTCAATTGGCAATGCGCCTACTACTTTTGCTGCCATGTCCGTTAATTGTTCATGGTAAGAAAACCAAGGTCGTCTTGATAAAAAATGTCCTTCCACACCGAATTTTGCCCAATCCGCTAGTTCCTCTTGTAAATAAAGCGCCGCTTTTTTGGGCTGTAGTCCAAGGGAATTCCCCGTGAAATAAATCGGGTTTTCACTGTGAAAAGTAGGGAACAAAAATTCATCACGGAAAACGTGAAGGGGATCTTGTTTATCCATCTTTTTTGCAAATTCCAAGTTGTTCTCAAAAACCTTATCCATCCTTTATTGTTACTTTTGTAGCACTACAAATATACGCAAGAAATGAAGATCGAACATTCCATCAATCGAAGCACATCTGAAAAACTCTTTCAAGAATCTCAAACTTATTTTCCGGGTGGCGTAAATTCTCCCGTTAGGGCATTCAAGTCTGTTGGGGGAACGCCTTTGTTTATCGCTAAAGGAGATGGCGCGGAAATTTGGGATGAAGATGGGAATCGGTTTTTAGATTTCTGTGGCAGTTGGGGGCCTTTGATTAATGGGCACAATCACCCGCATATTTTTCAATCTGTTGTTGACGCCTTACAAAATGGGGCGAGTTTTGGTGCGCCGACACGAAAAGAAAGTGAATTAGCAAAATTCATTTTAGATCGAATCCCCTTCATTGATAAACTTCGCTTTCTAAGTTCCGGAACGGAAGCTGTCATGTCTGCCATACGTTTGGCGCGTGGATATACGAACAAATCGAAAATTGTCAAGTTTGACGGATGTTACCACGGACATGTAGATGCGCTATTAGTGAAAGCAGGAAGTGGATTAGTGACTTTTGGCACCTCATCGAGCGCTGGTGTTCCAGAGGCATTCGCAAATGAAACAATCGTACTTCCATTGAATGACCTAGATGCGCTTAAATCTTGTTTCGAAACGCTTTCCCACGAAATTGCGTGTGTCATCATTGAACCGATTCCCGCAAATAACGGATTGCTTTTACAAGACTTAAGTTTTTTGACTGCACTGCGTGCTTTGTGCACAGAATATGGCATTCTATTGATTTTTGATGAGGTCATCTCTGGGTTCCGCGTGGCGTTTGGTGGTGCTGCCGAACATTACAACATTACACCGGACATTGTAACTTATGGTAAAATCATGGGTGGAGGACTTCCTGTTGGAGCATACGGGGCAAAGCGTGAGATTATGTCTTTTGTTTCGCCTGACGGACCTGTTTATCAAGCGGGGACTTTGTCTGGAAATCCGGTGGCGATGGCTGCTGGACTCGCGCAATTATCGCTATGTGCACAAGTGAACTTCTACGAAGAACTAGAAAAGAAAACAACAACATTTGTTGAGGACATAAACAACTACGCCAACACGCATGAGTTACCGGTTGAATTAGTTAGCATTGGCTCCATCTTTTGGTTTTCTTTCAATGGGAAAAAACGCATTGCTGCCGCAGACCAAATTGATGCGGACATGACTTCTTTTAATAAACTTCACCATTTTCTTTTAAATAGAGGCGTGTATTTTGGTCCGAGTGGTTATGAGGTTGGATTTATTTCGAGCGCACATAGCCCTGAGCAATTATCCTTCGCAGCAGAGCAAATTAAAGAGGGATTGACGGCTATTTACCAATAAAGGAGTTTAATCCCTAGCTTTGCCATATGATTTTAGTTACAGGTGCAACGGGTTTATTGGGAAGTCATTTGTTGATTCAATTGACACAGCAAGGACATTCCTGCCGAGCCTTGTACCGAAACGAACATAAAATCAAGGACGTAAAAACACTCTATTTCTACTATTTTCCAGAAGAATCAACAGATAAATGGGACGCCATTCAGTGGCTTTCCTGCGATTTATTAAACCTCATGGAGGTGGACGAAGCCATGAATAACGTCGACTATGTTTACCATTGTGCGGCTTTGGTTTCCTTTTTCAAAGCAGATTTTGAATCTTGCATTAAAAACAACCGCGTAGCAACGGCTAATATGGTCAATTGCTCATTGAAGCATCAGATTAAAAAAATGTGTTATGTGAGTTCGACGGCGGCAATTGGAGTGAACACGAATGGAGACACGAGTGAACAAAAGAAATGGGAGCCAGGGAATGAAGTAAGCGGTTATTCTACTTCCAAGTTTTTAGCGGAGAAAGAAGTTTGGCGCGGCATAGAGGAAGGGCTGAACGCCGTGATGATTAATCCCTGTGTGATTTTTGGTCCAGGCGACTGGAATAGCAGTTCATTGGCCATTTTTAAAGCAGCGAGAAAAGGAATGCCTTTTTATCCGCCTGGTGCAAATGCCATTGTGGATGTGAGAAATGTGGTGAATGCTATGATTCAATTAATGGAATCCGCTGTTTCCAAAGAACGTTTTTTGTGCGTGGGGCCGAGCCTTCGTTTTCAACCATTATTTACCGCACTTTGTGAGTCACTTGGTAAAAAAGCCCCCGCATTCACTGCGCCAAAATTCGTGGCCTTGTTTTATGCTTTAATCAATGAACTAATGGGGCACGTAACTGGGAAAAGAGCTGGGGTGAGCATTGAATCTGTTCATTCGGGGTACAAATCCATTCGCTATACCCGCGAAAAACTGGACAAAGTTGTTCCTCAAACGTATTACACATTGGACGAAACAATTACCAATGTCATTCAAGGAAGTAGATTGATTACCAAAAACCGCCTTATATGAGTGAGCGTTGGATTCGCATTGTTTTATTGATTTTGTACGTCGTTGGCGCCGTTGGAATGCTCGTTCCATCAACAAGGGGGTGGTTTGTCCAATTATCGGCGTTGAATCTCTTCATCTCTTTTCTTGGAATCATTTTTAGCCGTAAATCCAAGCATCTTCATTTTATCTTGTTTTTGGGCCTCGCTTTCGTTATTGGTGTGGTGGTTGAACTGATCGGTGTACATACCTCTTATTTATTTGGCAACTATTATTACGGAAATAACTTAGGTTTAAAATGGTACGGGGTGCCGTTGATTATCGGAGCGAACTGGGGGATTTTGTCCGTTGTGTCATCTGCTGTGGTTCATCGCTTTGAGTTGAATAAGCATTTGGAGACCTTCATTTCCGCTGTGCTCATGGTTTTATTTGATTACATTTTGGAGCCTGTAGCTATGAAATTAGATTATTGGCATTGGAGCAAGGGTGAGATTCCGGCGTATAATTTTGTTTGTTGGTTAGGCGTTTCTTGCTTCTTGCAGTGGATTTATCAGCGGATGAAATTACCAGAAGTGAACAAAGTAGCAGAATCCTTGTTTTTCATGATGTTCATCTTTTTTACCCTTTTAATGTTGTAATCATGTATTGGTGGGGACCCTTCATATTATTCGCTAGTTTCATGGGCATGGAGTTCATGGCGTGGGCGACTCATAAATTTGTCATGCATGGATTCATGTGGTTTTTCCACAAGGACCATCATCAGGAAGAACCAGGATTTTTTGAAAGAAACGACGTGTTCTTTCTCATTTACGCAATCCCATCTTGGTTGTGCATCATGTTAGGCATGATGAATCAACTGTATGTGCCTGTATGGATTGGTTACGGCATAGCCGCTTATGGCCTTGCCTATTTTTTGATTCACGATGTGTACATCCACCGACGTTTTAAATGGTTGAGAGACATTGATCATCCATATTTTTATGCGATTCGAAAAGCGCACAAAGTCCACCACAAGCATTTAGGCAAAGAACACAGTGAAAGTTTTGGAATGTTGTTCGTGTCTCCAAAATTTTATCAGGACGCACGTACTGCATTTTACCGTAAAAAAGGAAACTGATGAGTACATACGGCTGGGTTATTCTTTGTTCGTTCATTGGTCCACTTGCCCTAAGTTTTGATCAAAAGGTCGCTTTTTACAAAGTTTGGCGGTACCTCATTCCAAGTATTCTTATCGTTGGAATTGGTTTTCTATTTTGGGATGAAGGCTTTTCACGAATGGGTGTTTGGGGGTTTAATCCACGTTATTTATTTGGGGTTTATCTGGGCCGCCTTCCGCTGGAGGAAGTGCTTTTTTTCTTGGTAGTTCCTTACAATTTCATCTTCATCCTGCTGGTCCTTCAAGCATATTTTCCAATTCGAAAAACGGAAATGGTCAAACGTATTTTCACCTGGACGATGGGAATTAGTTCCCTGTTGATGGTGCTATTTTACGGTGGGGGTCAATTATTTTTTTCCGCGCTCGACAACTATAATTACTACACGATCTCCGCTGCAGCAATGGCATTTATTCTCACGTTGTTTGCTTACAAGAAGTCGTGGTTTGGTGATTTTGTATTAGCCTACATGGTCTGTTTACTTCCTTTTTTTATCGTCAATGGCATTTTAACCGGGGCCATTACTGATCAAGCTATTGTCTGGTATTCAGAACAGCACATCATTGGGTGGCGTATGGGAACCATTCCGTTCGAAGATTTATATTACAATTACGACCTATTGCTTCCGCTCACTTGGTTGTTTTATTTCTTTCGTGGAAAGGAGCTCTAATCTGCTCTTTTTTTAATAAGAGTTTTGTAAGACGAAAAAAATCTTTAAATTTGCCACCCCAAGCAGGTAATCAGAAATGATTTTAGCAGAGGAAGAAAACAGCGGTTTTCTAGGAATACATAAGCGAGAGTAGCTCAGTTGGTAGAGCACGACCTTGCCAAGGTCGGGGTCGCGGGTTCGAATCCCGTCTCCCGCTCGTCTATGCTCGAGTGGTGGAATCGGTAGACACGCCGGACTTAAAATCCTGTGCTCTTTTGGGCGTGCGGGTTCAAGTCCCGCCTCGAGTACGAAACCCTGATGTTAAAGTCAGGGTTTTTTGTTTTTGAAAACCTTGTGAATTGGCTTCCACCTTTCACGAGAAAGTTAAATCCCAAGCGACTTCGGTTGTTTGGGATTTTTCGTTTTCAAGGAACAATCTTTCTAAACGTCAAATTAATCCTGAAATCCTTCACTCTTTTTTGTTGTGGAACTTGATGCAGCCAGTTTTCTTGCGTGGAACCGCACATGATTAAAAGTGACCCAGCAGGAAGTTCCAAGCGTTTTTTGAGCGACTTTATTCGCTTGTGTTTTAAGTCGAAAAATCGCGTGGCGCCAAGACTCAAAGAAGCGATGATGGAATTTTTTCCAAGTTCTTTTTCGTTGTCCGAATGCCAGCCCATTTTGTCATTGCCGTCTCTGTAAAGGTTCAATAAAACGCTATTAAAGGCTACTTCAGGGACAAGTGCTTCGATGTTCGTTTTTAATTTGGCTAAGACTGCTGTCCATGGTAGTGGATGATTCGTTTTTCCGGCGTAGGAATACACACAATCTTCATCTCCATACCAAGCTGTTTTTCTAGGCTCTTGGTATTTTTTGCCGAAAACGAAGACTTCTTCTTGTTTCCATTCAATGGTATTCAGCAATAAAGAGGTGTATTCTTGTGCCTGCTCATCGCTTAAAAAATTTCGGATAAACAAATATTCTCCACCCTCGAGCAAATGCTTTTCGAAATGGAATGGCAACTCCTTCAAATCACTAAATAGGTCTTTATGCACGTGTTACTGAATCAAATTAAGGTACAGGGTTAACACTTTTGCACGGCTTTGGTTTACAGCGCGGTGAGATTTAAGCGTGCTCAACTTGTGGTTTTCTCGGTTTGTCCTATATTTTTCTTACCTTCACCCCTTGATTTTTATGGAAACGATCTATGTGGGGTAAATTTGCGAGCATCATTTTAAGGAATCGATTATACATCTTGGCAATTATAGCTTTGCTGACTGTATTCTTCGGCTACTTTGCCTTTACTTCGTTAAAGGTTGATAACCGCGTTGGAAACACGCTTCCTAAGGATAGTCCGGTGCAAAAGGACTTCGAAAAATTCAAACTAGAATTTGGAGAAGATGGGTCAACGATTGTTGTTGCGATTCAAACAGATTCTCTTTACACGAAACGAAACTTCACCAAATGGAGAGAGTTGTCCTACAAAATTCTAAAGTACGACGGTGTTGAGAATGTCATTTCAGAGGCCACACTTTGGGGACTAAAAAACAACCTGAAAGAACAAAAGTTTGATCCCTATCAGATTTTCGGCGATCCAAAAACGGCATTTCAAGAGAAAAGCATCGATTCCCTGAAAAAAGAGATCAGACACAATCCCATATACAGAGGGATGCTTTACAATGATTCAACAAATGTTTCGTTGCTGCTCATTAGCATGAATGAAAAGTGCCTTTCCAACCCTAAGAAGTCGAAAGTTGTCTTTGAAATTGAAAAGCTGGCAGAGACCTATTCTCCCTATTTTGGAAAAACATACTTCGCTGGACTCCCTCACATTCGTGTGGTTATGGGAAAAAGAATTGTCAGCGAAATGTATATTTTTCTTGCATTATCAATTATCGCCTCCTCGCTTCTTTTGTATTTATTCTTCCGATCGTTTCGGGTCGTGATTCAATGTAATATTGTCGTATTTGTCTCGGTGATTTGGGCCCTTGGTAGCATTGCGCTGTTTGGGTATAAATTATCGATCATGATGGCGCTGATTCCACCGTTGTTAATTGTCATCGGCGTTCCAAACTGTGTCTTTTTAATTACCCGGTATCACCAGGAATATGTTCGAACGAACATGAAGACGAAAGCCTTGTATATCATGATTCGTCGCATTGGATCTGTTACATTCCTAACGAATTTGACCACCGCGGTTGGATTTATGACCTTTACTAGTTCAGAAAAATTAGCCCAATTCGGTATTATTTCTAGCATCAATATCATGGTGGTATTTGTTCTTTCGTTGTGCATTATTCCGATCATGGCTTCTTATTCGAAACCACCAAAACCTAGACATTTAAAGCACTTATTCCGAGTTTACTCAAAAGGGTTTTTAGAGTTTGTGATTGTGATTGTCACCAAATACCGCAGCTGGGTTTACGTTTCTTCCGTGGCACTCGTGTTTATTGGACTTTATGGAATGACCAAAATTATTGCTACGGGAAATATTACAGGTGATATTCCAGATGACGATCAAATACTCATCGATTTGAAATTCATAGAGAAAAACTTTGGGGGTTCTATTCCATTTGAAGTAACGGTGGATTACAAACAAAAGGCACGCTTATTTTCGCAGAAAACATTGGAAAAAGTAGAAGAAATTCAACAAACCTTTGCGCAAGACACTTTGTTTTCGAAAAGCCTATCTTATGTAGATTTCTTGAAGTCCATCAACATGAGCTACCATGGGAATAACCCTGAATTCTACCGCTTGATTTCCACCCGAGATAAATTACGATTGAAACGTTATTTCGATAAATTTGATGTGAGCAGTTTGAATGGTGGGAATATTTCACTGAAAAACCTCATAGATACAAGTAAAACAACCTTGCGTATTCGCATGCAAATGCGTGAACTGGGTTCGTATAAGGTTTCAGAAAAAGTGGATTTGTTGCGCCTGAAAGTTGATAGTATCTTGAATCCCGAAAAGAAAGATTATGAACGTTTGTTCACTAAATACAAAAAAGGAGATAAATCCGCCGCAGATTCTTTGGTTTACACTTATTCAAGCATCTATAACAATGTAACCGCTTTGCTTTCAAAAGGAAACAACAACGTTCAGATGTCCTTCGATCTCGCCCCTGAAAATCTGCGTCCATACTTGAGTAAACCGAACTTTAAAAAAGTACTTCGGACGGCTATTGACCAAGAATATTATGTGTCTACATTTACTGGAACTGCTGTGGTAGTCTCTGAAGGAACAAAATACCTGTTTGTTAACCTTCTTCAAAGTTTGGTGTTTGCCATTATTTCCATCGCTATTCTGATGGCCTTTTTGTTTAGGTCGATTAAAATAATCGTGGTTTCCATGATTCCAAATATTATTCCTTTGTTATTCACGGCAGGAATTATGGGGTATTTTCACATCCCCTTGAAGCCATCCACAATTTTAGTTTTTGGAATTGCCCTAGGGATTACCGTAGACAACGCCATTCTTTTCCTGGCAAAATACCGCCAAGAATTACGCGCACATTCGTGGGATGTGCAACATGCTATTCTACTTTCCTTAAGGGAAACTGGATTGGGTATTTTTTATACATCTGTTATCCTTTTCTTTGGATTTATCATGTTTGTCTTTTCTCAATTTGGCGGAACAAAAGGACTCGGTTTATTGGTTTCCATCACCATCTTGGTCGGCATGGTCACGAACTTAATCATCCTTCCTTCCCTGTTGCTTACGTTTGAACGCAAGTCTTTTGTGAAGTCATTTGAGGAGCCGTATTTTGATATTTACGACGAAGAAACGGATTATGATACGGATAAACTAGAGGTTGAAATTGAAGGGATTCGTAAAGAAATTGAGGGTTAGATACACCCTTAAGGACATAAAAAAAGGCGGCTTACAGCCGCCTTTTTTAGTATATATGAATTTCGCTTAGTCTTGTGATTTCTTCACCATTGTCAGAATGGTAGCTAAAGCAACAGTATCTCCTGTTTCATCGTATACATCCACCAAGAATTTAACGATGCCTTTAGGAATATCGTCCTCCGATCTTTTCTCTTGATCGATTTTCTCTTTCACTGTAAAACGCACACCTATAGTTGCTCCGGGATAAACGGGTTTTGTGAAACGCGCTTCCTCTAATCCATAATTTAATAGGACAGGTCCTTTTTTCGGGTCGACAAATAATCCCGCTGCTTTGGAAAGAATAAAATATCCATGTGCAACTCGACGCTCGAAAATTGTTCCCTCTAAGGACGTGGCGTCCATGTGTGCATAGAAATTGTCGCCCGAAACATTGGCAAAATTGACGATGTCTGCGTCAGTGACTGTGTGTTTGTGTGTAAATACCGTTTCTCCAACGGCCAATTCTTCAAAGTGTTTTCTGAATACGTGCGGGTTTGCCTCTGGCATCTCTGCGCCAACTTGAAATTGTTCTGTGATTGCAGTAATTGTTGTTGGGTGTCCCTGAATGGCTGTGCGTTGCAAATAATGTAAAACCCCACGTTTTCCTCCCATTTCTTCTCCGCCTCCAGCGCGTCCTGGGCCACCGTGTGTTAACAATGGCATCGGCGAACCATGTCCAGTGCTTTCTTTGGCACATTGTTCATTTAAGACAAGAATACGTCCATGCATACTTGCCGCGCCGATAACATAATCACGTGCTTCTTGATTGTCCGGAGTTACGATAGACGAAACCAATGAGCCTTTGCCCATTTTAGCTAATTCAATCGCGTCGTCCAGCTCTTTATACGGCATGATGGTCGCAACTGGACCAAATGCCTCAATTTCATGACACGCCGTTTGATGAAACGGGTCATCATTTCTAAATAAAACTGGCGGGAAAAAGGCTTCTCGTTTAGCGGATGCGCCTTTGATTTCAAAATCATTCAAATCTCCAAAGACGATTTTTTGAGATTTGGCTAATTCGTCCACGGATGCACGAACACGTTCTGCTTGCAAACGTGTTGCGAGCGGGCCCATTCTCACTCCTTCTTCCGAAGGATTTCCCATTGTGGTTGTTGCCAATCTAGAAGAGATGGCTGCTTGCACCTCATCGATTAACTCATCTGGAACTAATATTCTTCGAACGGCAGTACATTTTTGTCCCGCCTTTATGGTCATTTCTTTTACTGTTTCCTTAATAAAAAGGTCGAACTCGACTGTTCCAGGAACCGCTTTTTTTCCAAGAATGGTTGCATTTAAGGAGTCCGCTTCTAAATTAAACGGGACACTTTCTTGAGAAATGCGCGGCAATCCTTTTAGTATTTTTCCGGTGGAAGCGCTTCCTGTAAACGTAACGACGTCTCGTGCGTCCACATGATCGAGAATTCCTCTTCCCAAACCACAAATCAATTGTAGCGATCCTTCTGGAAGTATTTTCGATGCGATGATGTCGCGTACAACCACTTCGGTTAAGTAGCACGTATATTCTGATGGTTTCACCACTGCTGGAACACCTGCCATTAAATTTACGGCTATTTTTTCAAGCATTCCCCAAACGGGAAAATTAAATGCATTGATATGAACGGCAACGCCTTCTTTCGGAACCATGATGTGGTGACCGATAAACGTTCCGTTTTTTGACAATGGAGCCGCGGTTCCATCTACATAATAAGGCAAATCCGGGAATTGTTTTCTAAGGGATGCATTGGCAAATAAATTTCCGATTCCTCCTTCGATGTCGATCCATGAATCGACTTTTGTGGCTCCGCTCCAAGCGCTTACTTCATAATAACGCGCCTTTTTTTCCATTAAATAAAGCGCTAATGCCTTTAGCATTCTTCCGCGTTCTTGGAAGGTCATTTTACGTAAGGTTCTACCACCTACTCGTCGACCATAATCAAATACTTGTTCGTAATCAATTCCAGCGCTAGAAACATTTCCTATTTCAGCATTCGTAACGGCGTGAAACAGTTGCGTTTCTACTCCATCACCATCCATCCAATTTCCAAGGATGTAATTTTGAAAAGTCACCATAAATGAAAATTTACAAAGAAGTTAGCCAGCGGATGAGGTCATTACCATTGGCATAAACCATTAAGGTTAATAATAAAACAATTCCAACCATTTGAGCATATTCCAAGACTTTCTGAGGGGCTTCTTTTCCGGTGATCATCTCGTACAACAAGAAAACGACATGTCCGCCATCAAGCGCTGGTATTGGAAGGATATTCATAAATGCTAATATGATTGATAAAAGCGCTGTCGACAACCAAAATGATTCCCAATCCCATACAGGAGGGAACATGTTTCCAATTGCGGCAAATCCACCAATAGATGTTGCGCCTTTTTTTGTGAAGACGAATTTAAACTGTGAAATATAATCTGAAAGGGTGTTTTTACCATAGGTCATGCCAATCGCAATACTTTGTCCCAAGCCGTAGTATTTCGTTTGAATGGCATTAGAATCAATCAAGATTTTTCCGCTCGTTTGAAATCCAATTGTTCCGTCTTGTTTTACTTTAGCTTTTAATTCAAGCGTGTCTGTCCCTCGTAAAACGGTAAGATCTGTACACTTTCCTTTTGCTTCATAAAGTCCTTTGGAGAGTTCGTCAAAATAAGTCACTTGTTGCTTTCCGACAGCTAATATGACGTCACTTTTTTTCAGCCCCGCAGCTTTTGCTGGAGAATCTTTCACCACTTCACCAACGCTGTGTGCGCTTGATCGTAAGCCAAAAGCAGGCAGGGCGCCCACTTGAAATAAGGTGCGATCAATTCCTTTTGGCAAGCGAATCGTTTCTGTTGTTCCATCTGGATGAAGCACCGTCAAGTTTCGAGCACCACGGAACATAATTCCTTTATTCAGTTCGTCTAAATTCAAGACTTCTTGTCCTTCAGTCGTCAACACTTTATCACCGGAACTTAAGTGGTATTTTTCTAAATATGGATGAACGCTTAATCCGTGCTCTAAATTCACTGGTTTCAATTCCATTTGTCCCCAAGTAAAGACAACACCGATGTAAATAACAAATCCAAGAACAAGATTCACCGCAACTCCACCTACCATAATGATTAATCGTTGCCACGCTTTTTTCGAGCGGAACTCCCATTCTTGTGCGGGCTGCTTGAGTTGTTCTGTGTCCATGGACTCATCAATCATCCCGGCAATTTTCACATATCCCCCGAGTGGAAGCCAACCAAATCCCCATTCAGTAGTGTCCGGATCTTCCTTCCATTCTTTTGGGGAATCTTTGGTAAACCAAGCTGTTTTCGTAACGCCATTTACTTTTTTTCTTTTGAATACAGAAAAGAATGGATTAAAGAAAAGATAGAACTTTTCGATTCGTGTTTTAAATAATTTAGCGGGGATAAAATGACCGAATTCATGTAGGGTCACTAAGATTGCCAATGATAAAAATAACTGTGCTGCTTTAATCAAAAAATCCATGTTTCTATTTTATGAATAACAAATATACGCTTAATAATACACCTAGTTTTCGCCGATGAAAGCTAGGTGTTAATGTGCTTCGAGCCAATTTGGCGCTAACTTTAATTCAACTTCCATTGGAACCGCCAATTGAATAGCTTCTTCCATTGCTTTTTTGACCAAGTTTTGCATGCGAACTTCCTCCGAAACATGCACATCAAAAACAAGCTCATCATGCACTTGTAAAATCATTTTTGATTGAACCTTTTCTTTGTGCATGGCTTTATGGACAGCGATCATGGCCATTTTTATGATGTCGGCAGCTGAGCCTTGAATAGGAGCGTTTACCGCATTTCGTTCGGCATAACCTCGAACAACAGCATTTCCGGAATTAATGTCTGGTAAATACCTTCTGCGTTTCATGATGGTTTCTACATATCCTGATTCTCTGGCTTGAGATATCACGTTTTCCATGTATTTTTTTATGGTGCTATATTGCTCAAAATACGCGTCGATGATTCCTTTTGCTTCGGTACGGGAAATGGATAAGTTTTGTGCTAATCCAAAAGCTGACTGTCCATAAATGATTCCGAAATTGACCGCTTTTGCCGCGCTACGTTGGTCGCGAGTTACTTCCTCAAGTGGCGTGTGAAACACTTTTGCTGCAGTAGCCGCGTGAATATCATGCCCTTGTTGAAAGGCTTCAATCATGTTTGGGTCCGCACTTAAAGCCGCAATGATGCGCAATTCAATCTGCGAGTAATCCACCGCCATTAATTTATAATCGGCTCCGCGCGCAACAAAGGCACGGCGAATTTCGCGTCCTTTCGCTGAGCGAATCGGAATGTTTTGAAGATTCGGATTGTTTGAGCTTAAGCGCCCCGTTGCCGTCACCGTTTGCATGAAATTGGTGTGGATGCGTCCGTCCATTGGGTCGCACATCGTAGGAAGCGGGTCAACATAGGTGCTTTTTAACTTGCGCAATTGGCGATATTCCAATATCATTGGAATGATTGGATGATCGTGTTCGTGCTTTTGAAGGATGTCTTCAGAGGTAGCGTACTGTCCGGTTTTAGTTTTCTTTGCTTTACTAGAGATCTTTAGTTTTTCAAAAAGCACTTCGCCTAATTGTTTTGGGGAGTCGATGTTAAAATTTTCACCTGCGGCATCCTTAATTTCAGCATCTAGGCGAATGAGGGTTTCGTCCAATTCTTTTGAATAATCGATTAAGGCAGGGACATCAATGGAAATTCCTTCAAATTCCATATCCTTCAACACTTTTACCAAAGGCATTTCCATCTTGTAAAACAACTCGGACAAGTGCGGTTTTTGAATTTCTGGCTCGAATAATTGTTTTAGTTGGAGGGTTATGTCGGCATCTTCACATGCATAATCACAGATTTCCTCTGGTTTTAAATCACGCATGTTGCCTTGGCCCTTGCCTTTCTTTCCAATTAAGGTTTCTATAGAAACTGGTTGGTAATTCAAATAAAACGTGGAAAGGAAGTCCATGCTTTGTTTCGCCTCTGGATTGATTAAATAATGAGCAATCATCGTATCAAATAACGGTTCGGCCACTTCAATTCCATAACGTTGTAGGACTTTTAGATCATACTTGATATTGTGTGCTATTTTTTCAATCGATGGGTCTTCAAAAAATGGTTTGAATTCCTCCACGATTTTCTTCGCTGCTTCAAAATCCGATGGCACAGAAACATAAAAAGCTTCTCTCGCTTTATAAGAGAAAGAAAACCCAACTAAATCCGCGTGTAAGGCGTCGATGCTGGTCGTTTCCGTGTCAAAACAGACTTGCGTGTTTTTCAACAATATTTCAAGGAGTTCTTTGCGTTCTTCCGCTGTAGAAATCAAATGGTAACTTGGGCGTTCGGTAACAATCGTCTTATAATTCGCCGTCGGAGTAGCTTCTTGTGGCTCAATCATGCTTTGCATGCCAAACAAGTCCAGCTGTGATATATCTGATGACGCTTTTGCAGTCGGCGCAGTCGGCGAGGAAACAACAATCTCTTCTCCGATGACGCGTTTCGCTAAGGTGCGAAATTCGAGTTCTGTAAAAATGTCCAATACTTTTTCCGGGTCGACATCGCACATGATTAATTCATCTTCATTGAACTCGAGATCGACATCACAAATAATCGTGGCAAGTATTTTTGAAACCCGGCCTTGATCGGCAAAGTTAATGACGTTTTCTTGTTGTTTTCCTTTTAACTCATGTGCATGATCGATGAGGTTTTCCACCGAACCATATTTAGCAATTAGTATTTTTGCGGTTTTCTCTCCGATTCCAGGAATTCCAGGAATATTATCAGAGGCATCGCCCCAAAGTCCTAAAATATCGATTACTTGTTCAGGTCTTTCGATTTCAAATTTTTCACATACTTCTTTTACGCCCAAAATTTCCGGTGGATTTCCGCCCCTGCCTGGTTTAAACATGAAAATATTTTCACTCACTAACTGTGCATAATCCTTGTCTGGGGTCATCATGTAAGTCGTGAATCCGCGTTTTTCAGCTATTTTTGCTACTGTCCCCACGACATCATCCGCTTCAAATCCAGGAACCTCTAAAATGGGCACGTTGAACGATTCCACAATTTGTTTAATGGGGTGAATCATTGAACGAATGTCTTCGGGCATTTCTTCACGTTGTGCTTTATAGGCCGCAAATTCCTCTCGGCGATGCGCGGACCCACCAGGGGGGTCAAACACAACGGCTAAATGCGTCGGTTTTTCATTTTTTATGACATCGATGAGCACATTGGTAAATCCAAATGCAGCAGAAGTGTTCTGTCCTTTTGAATTGACTCTTGGATTCTTTGAAAAGGCGAAGTACGCACGATATATCAAGGCGTACGCATCAAGTAAAAATAGTTTTTTCGGGTGTTCAGCAGATAGCATTATGGTTTATCTAGGTTAAGATTTAAGTTTTTCGGTGAAATCGTTTTGGAATAATTTACCGGTATTTTAATGGGGATAAACAAAATTCCTGTTTTGACTTTTCCTCGCAATTGCAGTTGGGCACTTTCTTTAAATCGATAGACAAGCAACTTGGCCATGATTCCATCTTCAAATGTGAGGTGAGACAAGGTGTTCAATTCGTTGTCTTTTTTCGGCTTTAACCGTATTTTTTCATCCAAATAAAGGTCGCCCCATTTTTTCCCATCAACATAAACTTCCAACATAGAGGGTTTGATTTTAATCGGAAGTCCTGTATTATTATGTACAGTGCTTTGGATTCGAAAGGCCGCCTCATCCATGTTTAGCATCTCCAAATTTGAACCATCATAACTGACAAATTCAACCGGGTCTTCAAAGGAAGCACATGATGTCACAAGGACAAATAAAAACAGAAAACTAAGCGTTTTCATGAGACATTAATTCGGTGTAATTCGCGAAGAAATAAGGAATCGTTTCAATTCCACGGTAGTAATTAAACAAACCAAAATGCTCGTTTGGCGAGTGTATAGCATCACTATCTAAACCAAAGCCCATCATCATGGTTTTTAATCCGAGTTCTTGTTCGAACATCGCAATAATGGGAATACTTCCCCCGCTTCTCACGGGAATTGGTTTTTTGCCAAAGGTTTTTTCATAAGAAAGGCTCGCGGCTTTGTAGGCGATGGAATCCGTTGGCGTTACCACTGGTTCTCCACCGTGATGCGGTGTTACTTTCACACGAACACTTTTCGGCGCAATGGATACAAAATGCTTCATGAATAATTCGGTGATTTCTTCGGGGGTTTGGTGTGGAACTAAGCGCATGGAAATTTTCGCTTGTGCTTTGGACGCGATCACTGTTTTCGCTCCCTCACCGATGTATCCTCCCCAAATTCCATTCACATCTAATGTTGGACGAATAGACCCTCTTTCCATCGTGGTATAAGTCGCTTCGCCATATGTTTCGCTGATGTTCAGCGCATTGCAATATGCCTCCTCTGAAAACGGCGCTTTTGCCATTTCGTTTCGTTCTTCGACGGAAAGTTCTTCGACGGTATCATAAAATCCAGGAATGGTGATTTTTCCGTTTTCATCGTGCAAAGATGCAATCATGTCCGTTAAAATATTGATTGGATTTGCGACACAACCACCGTAAAGCCCGGAGTGCAAATCTCGATTTGGACCAACAACTTCCACTTCTACATAACTTAATCCTCTTAGACCGGTGGTTATCGAGGGAACATCGTTTGCCAACATGCCTGTATCCGAAACTAAAATGATGTCTGCGGATAATTTTGCTTTATTTTCTTTGACGTAAATCGCTAAGTTCGGACTACCAACTTCTTCCTCGCCTTCGATCATAAATTTCACGTTACACGGTAGTTCGTTGCTTGCCAACATCGCTTCAAGCGCTTTCACATGCATGAACATTTGTCCTTTGTCGTCACAAGCACCGCGCGCAAAAATAGCTCCCATTGGATGAGTCGGCGTTTCTTTGATAACCGGCTCAAATGGGGGCGAAGTCCATAATTCGACCGGGTCTGCCGGTTGAACATCGTAATGTCCATAAACTAAAATCGTTGGTAATGTTTCGTCTATGAATTTTTCAGCATAAACAATGGGGTGTCCTGCGGTAGGACAAATTTCCACGTTATCTAGCCCGATTGACTTCATGTGTTCCGCTAATTTATCCGCGCATGTTGCCACGTCATTTGTATAAGCAGGGTCAGCAGAAATCGATGGTATGCGTAATATATCTAGCAATTCTTGAAGGAATTTATCTTTGTTTTCCTGAATGTAAGCCTGTGTATTTTTCATGCGATTAAATTGAGCTTCAAAGTTGCGAAAATTCATTGATTTTTAGTTATGGAAACATTATATTAATTTTGTCATGCAACCATTATTATAAACAAGTGGTCTTAGTGTCAATTCAATAGATTATGATGAGATCTTTACGCATATTTTTTGTCGGAGCATTTACCTTGTTAAATACACTGTCATTCGCTCAGCCAATTACCGTTTCTACGGTTCAAACACCACAACAATTAGTGGATAACGTACTACTTGGATTTGGAGTAACCGCATTAAATGTTACCATTAATGGAAATCCTCTTTTGGCAAATGTTCCCCAGGGGAATGTTGCGTTTTTCACGAATAGCAACCCTGCTTTTCCAATCGATAGCGGTCTGATTTTAACAACAGGAAATGCAATTGGTGCGATCGGCCCTAATTCAATGTCCTCTTTTACGAATAACAATCCGCCAACAGCTATGGTTACATCGGATCCGCACTTAAATGACATCGCTGCCGGATCTGTTACAAATGGCGTCGTTTTAGAATTCGACTTTATTCCACAAGGAGACTCTGTGATTTTTAACTACATGTTTGGTTCGGACGAATATCCCGAGTTTTCCCCGTCCACATTCAACGATGCCTTTGGATTGTTTTTATGGGGGCCCGGAATTACTGGTACTTACGTTCAAGCTGGATACCCAAATGGCGGGGTGAATATTGCCACCATTCCTGGGGGAATTCCTGTAACGATTAACAACGTAGGTGATGTGTCTAACACAAGTTATTATGTTTTCAATGAAAGTTCGTCCACATTAACTTATGGAGATGCGATTCAATATGATGGGACGACCGTGAAGCTTACTGCTGCAGCAAGTGTTCAATGCAATCAACTTTATCACATTAAATTAGCTATCTCAAACGTGGGGGATCAATCTTATGATTCAGGTGTGTTCTTAGAGGCGGGTAGTTTTAGTTCTGCGGCTGTAGACGTGGCTGTTGCAACGGTTTCCGGCGACACGACAATTGTTGAGGGCTGCACCTTTGCTGACTTTATTTTTACGCGTCCTGCCGGACAAATAAACGATACATTAATCATCAATTACACCATTGGTGGGGTTGCGATTGAGGGAGTTGACTACAATAATTTGATCAATCCAATTACATTCTTGCCAGGTGAGGATTCTGTGGTAATCAATCTTACTCCTATTCAAGACAATATTACTGAAGGATTCGAATCGGTGATTATTTCTGTGGAAATCATCAATCCATGTGGAGACACGATTATTTCATCCGGGATTATTTACATTGGAGAAGGGCCTATCATTAACATCACCGAAACCGACCCAACGATTTTCTGTGCAAATGACAGTGTTGTTCTCAGCGCATCTGCTTTTGGTGGATATGCTCCTTATTTATATGAATGGACAAGTATGTCCGGAGTTGCGATAAGTACGAACGACACCATTATCGGTTCAATTAGTCAAAATGGAACGGTGCAATACTTGGTGACGGCCACGGACAACTGTAACTTCTCCCAAACAGATACAGTTACCTTAACCTTAAATCAAACCATTGCCATTGATACAATTTACGTAGGACTTGCGACGTGTCAGCCAACTGGATTTGTGTCAGTCATCGCTAGTGGATTAATAGGCGTGCCTACTTATACCTGGACGGGCCCGGGTCCAAATGGATTTATTGATGCCTCTGTTTGGCAAAACATTCCTTCGGGTTGGTATTACATCACCGTTGAGGACAATGTCTGTTCTATTTCCGACAGTGCTTTTGTTGGTATTCAAAACGCGCCAGACGCAGAATTTACTGGAACACCTATACAGGGTTGCGCGCCATTTGACGTTACTTTCCAAAACAATAGTTTAAACGCAAATAATTATTCGTGGGATTTTGGTGACACACAAACGACAACTAGCGGCAATTTAAATAATGTAACCCATTCCTATACTGGGCCATTTGGAATGTACACGGTTCAACTTGTTGCCTTCCAAAGTGCACAATGTTCAGACACGGCATACTACCTCATCCAAGTTGATGTTTGTGGTTGTACGGATCCAGTTGCACTAAACTACAGTGCCGGAGCAAATGTTGATAACGGTTCGTGTATTTACCAAACAGGCTGTACGGATCCAAATGCGCTTAACTACGACGCCTCTGCAATCGTTGATGATGGAAGTTGTTTTTATCCAATCCCCGTTGTTGACGCGCCAAATGTCTTTACTCCTGGGGTTGACGGTAATAATGACAGCTATTTCTTGAGGACAAAAAATGTGGTTAAATTAGAATTAATCATTGTTAACCGCTGGGGAAATGTGATTTTTGAAAAAAGCAGCGATGACTTAGTAAACAACAATCCAAGTTGGGATGGTAAAATCAACGGTGTTATAGCTAATGAAGGCGTGTATTTCTATAAGTATGTCGGGTACAATATCTCTGGACAAGAGATTACAGGTCACGGATTTTTACACCTCGTTGAAGAATAGCTTGTTGAAGCATCCGCTTTGACATTAAAACTAATCACATGAAACAACCCTTTCGGCGCGCTAAATTTCTTTTCCTTTTAGCGGCCTTGGGGACATTCTTATTTGCTTTGTTGTATTACCGCTCGAATGAAGGGGCGAAAAAGGCAAATGGGGATCGTTATTATGGCGGTGTCTTTTCTTTTTCGTTGCCAGAATCTTTGAATAGTTTGTTCCCTCTCGAAACAAATGCCCTTTCCGAACTTAGAATTATTAGTCAGGTATTTGACCCCCTTGTTAAACAATCAGATTCAAAAGGAGCGATTGAGAATTATTTAGCAAAGGATATACAAATTAAAAAAAACGGAAGGCTCGTATCCATAAAGCTCAGAAAAGGCGTCTTCTTCCACCAAGACGATTGTTTCGCCGGAGTCTCGCGTGAATTGTGTGCGGATGATGTCGCTTTCACCCTGAGTCTTGCTTGTTCGAAAAATCCACTTAATCAATCCGGAGCGTTGTTAATCGGAAAAATCCTTGGTTCTGAAAGGTATTTTAAAGATGCCATTCAGCCAGAAAAATCCTATGTTTCAGGCATTCGCATAATCAATCCATTTGAATTAGAAATACACCTCACCCACCCTTATAACAATATTAAACAGCTCTTAACGCATCCAAGTTTAGGCATTCTGTCAAAAGTTTCATGGAAAGTTTATGGGAAAGCCCTGCGTGAGCATCCTGTTGGCTCTGGGCCTTTTTACATCAAATCATCATCGAATTCCAGGGTAGAGTTAGCGCGAAATGAAGGCTACTGGAAGCATGACCGCTTTGGAAATCAACTCCCTTATTTGGATGAGGTTCATGTATACACGAACACGCAGCTTTCCGATGAGTTTCCCTTGTTTTCAGCAGAGAAAATTGATTTGTTGTTTGATCTTCCTGTAACTGAACTGGAAAAAGCGTTTGGCACATTGACAGATGCGAAAAAGGGTAAAAACCTACTTCACCGAGTACACATTCAAAAAGCGTCCAAATTTCACTACCTCGCTTGGGATTTAAAAAAGCCGCCTTTCAATAATCCGTTGGTCCGTAAAGCAGTGTCATTAGCGCTAGACAAAAACATCATTTGTACAGAAGTCTTAAGGGGTGATGGGCAGCCTATAAACCAAGGG
>CAMAPI010000008.1 GCA_945860065.1 Chryseobacterium gleum
ATAGCGTTCCGGATCGCTTACGTGATAAGCATAAACTACGCCGCCTTCCGGATCATTGTTTTCTTTCAACAAGGTATCCATTCCGACTCCATAAAATATATTATCTCCAAGAATCAAGGCTACTTTCTCCTCTCCAATAAAGGATTTCCCAATGACAAATGCTTGCGCTAAGCCATTCGGCACTTCTTGTACAGCGTAAGTAAATTGACAGCCTAAATTTTGACCATCTCCTAATAATTTTTCAAAATGAGGCAAATCGTGTGGTGTAGAAATAATTAATATTTCTTTGATTCCGGCACTCATTAAGATGGATAGTGGATAATAAATCATCGGTTTATCATACACCGGCATCAGTTGCTTACTTACCGCTAATGTGAGTGGATGAAGACGCGTTCCTGATCCACCAGCTAAAATGATTCCTTTCATATCAATTCTTACTTATAACCAACGAAATAAATCGTCGAACATTCTTTTTCCCCAAGGCGTGCTGCCATAATCTTTTTCAATTTTCAAGCGAAGTTCTTTCAAAGTAAAGGCTTTATTTTTCCCTATATCGATAGTCATGTCTTCTTTTGTGGGTTTTATTTCCTCTACTTTTTTCGCAAAATAAATAATGCCGCCATCTTCTGTCGCTAAACCAAGAATCGTTCCCGGTAAGCCACAAAATCCTTCTGGACCAACCGATGGAACAAGCGCAGTAGTATACCAAGCGTATATTCTCGTGCTGTCATTTTTTTGATAAACTGCTTTTCGACATTCATAACCGCAAATACTTCGCTGGCTCTCCGTGATTCTCCAGTTTCTGGCAGGCAAACTATCTTGTACATATACATTTTGTCCCATGAGTCCTAACACCGTTAATTGGGTCCCTGTTCTCAAGTTTTGGTAGTAACTGTTTTTAGTTGTCATCCAAGACATCTCATCCGCTCGATCTGATGGGATTGCTTTGAAAATCGAAGCAGTATCGTTGAAATACAAGGTGAATGATTCCGTACGAATTTTATTGTCCTCTGTGACCATGCGACGCATACGTTGGTCAGTGAATCGCTTTTCAAGGTTTGTTCGACGCTCAAAAGTAATTTTACCGTTCAGTACATATTGACTATTTGCATGGAATCCAACGCAAAGAATCAATATAAGTAGGTTAATGCCAGCCTTTAAAGTCATCTTCTCTCGATTTATTGTTATTGAACTTGTAGGTTAATTTCACCAAGAAATACCTCGAAATAATTTTTGTGTAATTATCGGTAATGACATTGCCATTAATTTGGCGCTGTAGATTTAAGTTTTGATTCAAGATGTCATTTGCAGATAGTGCTAGAATCACATTTTCTGTGGGAAGAAAGGCTTTACTTAATTCAACGTTTATAATTAAAATGTTTCGATTAAATTCTGCAGCCCGACCAGTATTGATGGTGTAAGTAGCATCTGACTTTAGTTGAAAATGTCTTGGCAATCGCCATTCACCATCGATAAAGTATTTCTGCGTTGCGTATGGTTGATTGGAAACGCTTGATAAAGAACTTACCGGATTGTTGTAGGAATAAGAATTTCCTACCGTAATATTCAAGGAATCTAGTTTCAGTTCGATGTCTAATCCTGCTGTAACCGCTGTTGTTTTCGTGACATTCGATTGACCATTAATGAAGTTCGTATACTTGTTGTAAGAACCATTTAGATTTGGTGCCAATTCAATTTTTCGATTCAAAATCGGAAATCCACCACCTGCAAATACATTGGCAAAGATGTTTCCGTCAACGTTTTTTGTTTGAGCAACGGTACGTCCATATTGATCATAGGTTGTCGAAGTTGCAAAGGCATTGTTCGTTAAACTAGCATTCCCTCCTGACCAGAAATATCGTCCAGATAATGCTTGCCAAATATTTGCATTCACTCGTACATTGTGCACATAGTTTGGCTTTAGATCTGGATTACCAATTTGAATTCTGTTTGGATTGGTATTGTCTTGAACCGGTTGCAAATCATTGATTGAAGCAGGGGAAGAAGCTGTCGAGTAATTCAAGGAAATTCGTTTACTCATCCCTGGTTTAAACTGATAAGAGAATTTCGGTAGGAAGTTGTTGATGTTTTGATTGGTAAGTAAGCTTGTAATCAAGTTTGTACTTTGAACTTCAATATTTCTAAATCCGAGTCCACCGGTGAAGGTATGTTGACGGTGTTCAAAAATCAACAATCCGGTTGCACGATTTTGAAAGCGCGTATTGTCAAATTGGTTGGTAAATAGTGACACTTGACTCGTATATTTACCTGTAAGGGCATCTTTTTCATACGTTTGCTTGTTTTGCTTGGACTTCCCAGACTCCAAATAATATTCCATTTGGAATTTCCATTTTTTCGCAAATGGTTCTGTATAGGTCAAAATACCGTAATTCGTCGTATTTCCGTTATCATTTATCTTCTGTTGGTCGATGGTATCTGATAACGCACCCGTTTTTAAGGTGTATAAATTTCCATCCGATTGATTGGAACTAGTATTTAAAATGTACTTCAATTCTAATTCGCGGTTGACTTTCTTGAATTTTCTTCTCAAAATTGCTTGAGAATTGCTACTCGTTCCTTTTGAGCTATTCGTATTACGCACGCCGGTACCTAGGTAGGAAACGAATGATTCCGTCAAGAAAGTGTTTTGACTAAAGTTATCGGATTCTCCAAAATCCACGTGTAAGTTCGGACGCACTTCTAAATAAGTCAAAGAATCTAAATTGACAGAATAATTTAAGTTGAAACGATGCGATTGATTTTTTGAAACATTCGCTGAGGAGTCTTTCGTGAAATAAGAGCTGTCTTGTTGAAGGAAATATTGCGATTGACTACTCGTAACAGCATTCAAGCGATTTTCATTAAAGGAATAGTTGAATCCAATTTTACCCGTTTTCCCAATCTTATCAGAATAATAGATTCCAGCTTTCATCGTCTGCGGAATACCTGAAGTGTTATTTCTGCTAGATTGATCCCACATAGTCATGCCACTATTGTTTTGTTCGTTTTCTAATCCAAATTTGTTCATATCCCCAAATCCAAAATTTGATTTAGGTGTATTGGAGGTCAGCATGAAAACGGAAATTTTCTGTTTTTTATTGAAGTTATTTAAAAGAATTTCCGATTCATAAAATGGATTATCTCGAATAATCCCGAAATCCGAAGCTCCGGAAATTTTTCCAAAGTACCCCTTCTTGGCACTATCTTTCAGTTTTAAATCTAATACTTGGATTTTATCGTCCTCACCAATGGCCGCATCTTCGTTTTTCTTTTCATACACTTGAACGGATTCTACTCCTTTTGCGCCCAGATTTCGAGTGGCGATGGTCGGATCAGAGCCAAAAAATTCATCCCCGTCCACAAGGACTTTACTGATTTCTTTTCCTTGCGAAGTAATGCTTCCATCATCAGCAACTTTAATTCCAGGAAGTTTCTTCAATAGATCTTCTACGACCGCGTTTTGTCCGACATTAAAGGAATCGGCAACATATACGAGCGTATCTCCTTTGAAGTAAATCGCATTTCTATTCGTTAGTACCGTTACCTCCCGAACATTTTGGGTTTTCTGCAACAATTGAATGCGTGGAACTGTGATGTCGTAATTATCCTGGCTTCCGATAATGTAGAAGGTGCGGGTCTCCAATTTCGGATGTTCAATGATTAATTGGAACGTATCGATGGGGAAACCTGTCAAGGTAAATTCTCCAAGTTGATTGCTTCTAGTGAAACTTAATAATACGGAATCCTTCAGACGTAAGGCCATCACTGATACGTTTCTCAGCGGAACCACGTTGGAGGTGTCGTAGATTGTTCCAGTTAACTTCATTTGCTGTGACCAACTAGATTGGAGTCCTGAAAGAGCCAAGAATCCAAGAAGTAGGATTGCCTTCCACGGTTGTAATAAGGGAGAGTAATTATTTTTCATCAATTCGTTCATGATTTGAATACCAATTTAATACGCTTAAAAGAGAAAAAAGTTTACCGTTTTTCATTCTTAGCGAAACTTAAGTCTACTAATGCTTGAAACGTGAATCCATCCGGCTCTGTAATTGGAGAGAATTCCACATCTAAATAAGTGTTTTTAAAGGAATTTTCATTGCTTTTGAGTTGTTTTAAAAGCGTACTTTCCACATTGAAAGCTAAGGTAGTACTTTGATCTGCGGTTCCCAAAACAATAAAATTTCGTCCAAAAGCCTCATCGAATCCACGAAAGCGCGTTTCGAATTCCCCGGTTCGTTTTATCAAATCTAAAGCGATGCGGTGTGGACAATCCTGTTTTTCTCCAACCGAAAGTTCTGCTAATGAAACATCTTCCTGTTTAGCGTATCGTTGGAATGTCGCGATGACTGACCCGCTTGTGCTGTAATAAGATCGTTGCTCTGTGAAATAAGGTTTTTTGAGTTCGTAATGCGAAATGATTTGCTGACTTACGGTTTTGAATCCATCACAGAAATAGAAGGTTCGTTCATACTTTTTCCCGCTTGTTAAAATTTCCACCTGTTTGATTTTCACGATGTTCATATTGGGATCCAACCAAGCTGAAGCTTCATTTGTATTTCCCTCAGAATCTGTGTAAAATAAACTCTGGATTTTTTCTAACTGTTTATTTTCATCTATTTTTTTGACGTATTTCTCAAAAACGAGCAAGTCCTTGAATTCCTCTGAAAATGCAATGCGTTTCTTTTCTTTTTTTGGAGTGCTTGAGGTAGATTCGTTTTCACAATTCACCAAGCTGAACAGCAGGAAAAAAAGTAGAAAAGGAAAACGGAAACAGGTTTTCATATGGTCAATCTCAAAAGCTTCGTGAAATTAAGCAATCATCTTCAATTTCAAGTACAGTCTGTAAAATCTTTACGTATCTGATATTGTTTCGTAAATTTGTTTTATGTCTAAAATAGTAGCAATAGATTTCGGATTGAAGCGCACAGGACTTGCTATGACAGATGAAAACGCCATCATTGCAAGTCCATTAACTACCGTTGAATCAAGATCCTTAATGGATTTTTTGATTCAATTAACGTCTAAGGAATCTATCTCGACCATTGTTCTAGGATTCCCAACAAGGTTAGACGGTTCAGATACTCACATCACGGAGAATGTCCGACTTTTAAAAGGCGTTTTAGAAAAACAATTTCCCTTGATAAAAATTGATTTACAGGATGAACGATTTAGTTCCTCACGCGCCATGGAAACAATTCATATGGCCGGTAAAAAGAAGCAAATGAAAGAAAAATCATTGGTTGACAAACTAGCTGCGACCTTGATTTTACAAGATTACCTCTCTCAACAGTAAAGTCAAATAGGAATTCATTAATTTTGCACTATGATTTTACCAATTGTCGCATACGGAGATCCAGTTTTAAAAAAAGAAGCTGAAGAAATTGATGAAAAATACCCAGACTTGTCTAAATTAATTGCGGACATGTTTGAAACGATGTATCACGCTAAAGGTGTTGGATTAGCTGCACCTCAAATAGCTAGGAGTATTCGTTTGTTTATTGTAGATGGAGCGCCATTTGCAGATGAAGAGGATGAAGAACCGGATCCGAAAGCGGCCGGAATCGAAAACTTTAAGAAAGTATTCATCAATCCGATTATTGAGGAAGAATCAGGTGAAAAATGGTCCTTTCAGGAGGGATGTCTTTCCATTCCGAAAATTAGAGAAAACGTTTTTCGACAGGAAAAAGTTTTGATTACTTATTTTGATGAAAATTGGCAATTCCATGAGGAAAAATTTGATGGATATGCGGCAAGAATCATTCAACATGAATACGATCACATTGAAGGAATTCTCTTCACGGATCACCTTACTCCGTTAAAAAAGAAAATGTTAACTAAACGTCTTCAAAATATTACGTCCGGAAAAATTGACATTGATTACAAAATGTCCTTTCCAGGCTCCAAAAAACCTAAAATGATATGAGATTAATTTACGCTTTATCACTCATTCTGAGTTTTTCTTTAGTTGTTGAATCTTGTGGTGGCCCAGCAAAAACAGATAAAAAAACGGAATTGAAAGCCAGTATCAAGCAAATGGAAGACTCCATTATGGTGATTCAAAAGGATCCGATGCAAGCGGCTAAAATGCCCAGTTTGACGAATATCGAATTGATTAATCGTCTTTTAGCTTATTATCACGCATTTCCGAAGGACAAATACGCTGCTGATTGTTTATTTAAAACGCATATTAAATATAGTGATTTACAGGCATATGAGCTCTCAGTAGCTTATGGTGATACGATTTTACAGTTGTTCCCGAAATTCGAAAACAAAGACTTTTTGTTAGAAAGCATAGCTAGTACATATGATGTTCTCATTGAACCTAGAGATGAGGAGAAAGTTCGTTTCTACTATGAAACCTTGTTAAAGGAAGACTTGAAGCCTGTTAAACGCAAGGACATTGAAAATCGCTTAGCGCATATTGACTTGGATTTTTTCGAGTATAGTCAATTTCGCATCAACGGAAAGTAAGTCAACAAGCTAAATCTTGGAAGAATTTCGGATAGGATTTTGCTACGCAGCTTTCATCCGATAGGACGATTTCATGTGTAGAAATGGACGCGGAGATTGTTGCTGCCATCGCAATACGATGATCTCGATGTGTATTCACCTTTCCACCTAAGACTGTTCCTGTACCATGGATATGAATCTCATTCGATTGAATTTCATAGGACACGCCAAAAGTTGTGAGTAAGTCGCACATCACAAGAAGTCTATCGGACTCTTTGTTTTGCAAACGTTGAATACCGTGAATGATCGAGGTGCCATTTGCGGCACAAGCGAGTACAGCAAGAATGGGGAATAAGTCTGGACAATCTTCGATGTTGGTGTGAATTGGTCTTTTTACCAATGATTCCCGAACAATCAATTCACTTTCCGATTGTTCGAACATCGCACCAAATCCCGTGATTACTTCTAAAATTTGACGATCGGCCTGAAGCGAATCTGTTCGAAGTCCAGTTAAATGAACAATTCCAGAAATTGCGGCCCCAACGATGTGGAACGCGGCACCACTCCAATCCCCCTCAATGTGACATTTATTTGTTTGATAAGATTGATTTCCAGCAATGGAAAAAGCATTCTCACCAAGTTCTTCTATGCTGATTCCCATCGAAAGCATTCGCTGAATGGTCATCTCTAGATAGGGTTTGCTTTTTAAGTCGTTCACACGAAACGTCAATCCATTTGGTAGGTGAGGAGCGAGTAAACATAGTCCACTAATTGCTTGTGACCCTGCGGATCCATCAATGCTTAAGTCTGAAATGGATGCGTTTCCCTGAATGCGCAAGGGAAGTTTCCCTTGATTTGAATCAACGTTTAATCCCAGTTGTTTCAATATTGTGATGAGTTGATGTTGATTTCGGTTTAGCAGGGTCCCAGAACCGTTAATTGTCACATTTTCACTGCAAACTAAACTCATGAATGCAAGTGCACGAAGTGCAAATCCACTTTCTCCTACGTTAAGCTCCAAGGGTTTTTTGAGTTGCTTAACTATTGGTAGGACTTGAATTGGGTTCGTTCCAATAAATTTCGCGCCCATTTCTTTAAGGCAAAGCTGCATGGAAAGCACATCCTCTGAACGATCTATTCCAAAAATAGCTGTAGGTGAAGCGCTAAACGCAGCTAAGATGAGGCATCGTTGCGCGTCGCTTTTGGACGCATTGGCTTGGAGATGATGCTTTAAACGAAAAGGACTAATCGTTTTCATTTTGGGATAGAATTTCAGATTGAATTCGAATGGAATCTTGATGAATCAGTTTAAATAGTTGAGTAACAAATTCTTCGGGTATTCCTTCCGAACTGGCTTTCATAACATTTTTCCTCAACGCTTCTTCCCATCTATTTGGTTGCAATATCACATGATTTTTATCCTTCTTGAATTTTCCAATTTGTTCAGAAATTCGCATGCGATTTTTCAGCAATTGAATCAAAGATTCATCCGTCAGGGTTAGCTGTTCACGAAAGGCAATCATGGCATCTTCATCAATTTCTGCTCTATTTCGAATGGTTAAAGATTGCAGCAACTGTTTTAATTCTTGAGGCGTAATTTGTTGTTTCGCATCTGTCCAGGCAAGAGGTGGATTCATGTGTGACTCAATCATGAGTCCATCGTAATTCAAGTCCATCGCCTTCTGAGCTAAAGGTAAAAGCAGGTGTGCTCTTCCACCAATGTGAGATGGATCGCACATCAAGGGGATTTCGGGTAATTCTTGTTTTAAATCAATTGGAATTTGCCAATTTGGGTCGTTTCGGTAACGTGTTTTCTCATAAACCGAAAATCCACGATGAATGGCTGAAACATCCGTGATGCCTGCTTTTGAAATGCGTTCAATGGCGCCTATCCATAACTTTAAGTCCGGATTCACGGGATTTTTCACCATGACTTTGATGCTTGTCCCTTGAAGGCATTCTGCAATTTCTTGCACGGTAAATGGATTAACTGTGGATCGAGCGCCAATCCAAATCATATCAAAATTATTTTTCAGTGCTAATTCAACGTGTTCCGCTTTTGCCACTTCCGTAGCGATTTTCAATCCATATGTTTCACGTACCTCGCACATCCAAGAAATGCCGATGTCACCAATTCCTTCGAAATCACCAGGACGGGTTCTTGGTTTCCAAATCCCAGCACGAAAGTAATCAATGCCAACATCGGATAATCCACGAGCAGTTTCTAGAACTTGTTCTCGAGTTTCCGCACTACACGGACCAGAAATCACCATGGCATTAACTGGAATCATATTGTTATTGTATAAAAAAAGGGGAACGAATTCCCCTCTTACTTATTTAGCGTAATTGATTGATCTTTTTTCTCGAATGACGGTCACTTTCACTTGTCCGGGATAAGTCATTTCAGTTTGAATACGTTGAGAAATGTCGAAAGACAATTCATCTGATCGTTGATCCGAAACTTTTTCCGCTTCTACAAGAACACGAAGTTCACGTCCAGCTTGAATGGCGTAAGCACTAGAAACGCCCTCATAAGACAAGGCTAAGTTTTCCAGTTCTTTGATGCGTTTGATATATGCTTCCACAATTTCACGTCGAGCACCTGGGCGCGCGCCTGAAATGGCATCACATACTTGAACGATAGGAGAAATTAAGGTAGTCATCTCGATTTCGTCGTGGTGAGCACCAATAGCATTTAACACATCTCCTTTTTCACCGAATTTCTCTGCGATTTTCATCCCCAAGAGTGCATGTGGCAATTCTGGCTCTTCGTCCGGAACTTTACCGATATCATGAAGTAATCCAGCACGTTTCGCTAATTTCACATTCAGTCCAAGTTCAGCTGCCATGATAGCACATAAATTCGCCACCTCTCTCGAGTGTTGCAGCAAGTTTTGTCCATAAGAAGAACGGTACTTCATTCTTCCAACCATGCGCATCAATTCTGGATGCAAACCGTGAATACCTAGATCGATACATGTACGACGTCCAGTATCAGCGATTTCTTCATCTAATTGTTTACGTGTTTTTGCCACAACTTCTTCGATACGAGCAGGGTGAATTCGTCCGTCTGAAACCAATTGATGCAAGGACAATCGTGCAATTTCTCTTCGAATAGGATCGAAACAAGAAAGAATGATTGCTTCTGGCGTATCATCTACAATGATTTCCACACCTGTTGCTGCCTCTAGCGCACGAATGTTTCTTCCTTCTCGTCCAATAATTCTACCTTTCACCTCATCAGATTCGATGTTAAAGACAGAAACGGCGTTTTCAATGGCTTGTTCTGTTGCAACACGTTGAATGGATTGTATGACAATTTTACGCGCTTCTTTATTTGCGTTTAGTTTGGCTTCTTCTGTGATTTCTTTAATGGTGGACATCGCTGCTGTGCGCGCTTCGTCGGTTAAAGCCGTCATCAGATCTTTTTTGGCATCTTCCGGACTTAGGTTGCTAATTTTAGATAATTCAGCCACTTGTTTTTGTTGAATTTTATCTAATTCACCTTGACGAACCTCAAGTGCCCCTGCTTTTGCGTCATAATCAATTTTAGATTTTTCCGTTTCTTTCTCTTTACGGTTCAATTCCTCTAGCTTTTGATCAAGCGTTTTTTCCTTAGCACGGTAACGATCTTCATTAGATTGCATGCGTTTTTCACGCTCGCGTATGGATTCATCGTGTTCTTCTTTTTGCTTCAAAAACTTTTCTTTGGATTGTAGCGCACGCTCTTTACGAATGTTTTCGGCCTCGATTTCGGCATTTTTGATGATTTCTTGACTTTTAGATTTGATAAAGAAACGCTTTACAACCATAGTTGCTCCCGCTCCTCCTAATAAACCTATTAATAATCCTACTGACCACATATTCTTTTAATTATGTATGAATATTGGTCGTTGAAATGAACGTAAATTATTGAATTTCGTCTAAATCAGTCGAAAGGTTTTTCAACGCTTCCTCTATTCCACTATAGTCTACAGGTACTTGTGCTACTGGTGTATTCTCACCTATCGACTTTGTTAATAATTGCAGCGCCGACATAGCGATCAAGTCTTGATTATCATTTACAGCATAATTCTTACGCAGCATTTCAACTGCTTTATTAATATCCGCAGCAGCTTTTGTTACCTTCACCTCATCACTTACGGGCACATTTAGTGGGTAAGTTCGTCCGGCTATGGTAATTTTAAGTGATACTTTGCTCATTATGATTGCTTCAACTGTTCGATACAGAATTCAATTTCTTTAACAAGTTCATCAATTTCCTGCTCAGTTCTCCTTGAAATAGGAGCAGGAACTTCAACGACTTTATTTTCAGCCAAATGCAAAGCTGACTTTAAGGATTCAATTTCAACCTTCAAGGAAGAAACAGCAGTTAATTCTACTGCTAATTGCTCTTTATTACGATCGATTTCTTCGTGAAGAATCTCGTTTTTCGAACGCTCTGAACGAAGGGCCTCCCCAATTCGTACTGCTTTTCGACTTATTTCTTGTATGGTGTCTTGAATCTTTTCAGTCATTACTTTTGACTTTGTACAAAGTTAACAAGCATTCGATTACATTTATCATTTTTAGCAATCTATTTTACATTTTTTTTGAAAGACTATCTTTGTCTATGTTTAAATCACTTACATTCTTTCTTGTTTTTGCCTTAAATGTTTCTTGTTGGACTCAAATAATCACGGTTGACTCAAGTTGGCATTTACCCATTGGGATTTCAGTACCTGAGTTAAGTGCTGGATTTGGGGATATGCGTCCCAATCACTTTCACATGGGTCTGGATTTTCGTACGAATGGTAAAGAAGGTATTCCGCTTTATGCCATTGCCGATGGATACATTTCTCGGATTCGGATTTCCCCAACTGGGTATGGACGGGTTATTTACATTGACCATGCCAATGGACTCACTTCTGTATATGCACATTGTTCCAAATTTTCAGATCGAATGAACTCATTCGTCATACCAACCCAAATTCAATTCAAACAAAATGAACTTGATTGGAAATTTAGTCCGGATGAATTACCAGTGAGCAAGGGTGAACAAATCGCACTTTCAGGAAACAGTGGCAACTCGACTGGACCTCATCTTCACTTTGAGATTCGGGACACGAAAACCGAACATGCGTTAAATCCACTTTTGCATGGATTTCATGTGAGTGATCAAGTAGCACCTATTTTACACGGAATTCGAATAGTTGCGATGGATGTAAACGGTTATGTCATTCCTGGCAAATACGTTGTTGTTCCCCTAACTAAAACTAAACATCACGTACTAATTCCTAAGGATTTTATTCAAGGAAACGAGAAAATAGGCATTTGTATTTCTGCAACAGATCTAATGAAACCTGGTGGACATGGATTTGGTTTGTTTTCAGCAGAATTATGGAGCTCAAACCATGAACAATTTGGATTTGAGCTCGCAGAGATTTCTTTTGATGATTCAAGGTATGTCAACAATCACATGGATTACGATGAATACAAAGCCAAAGGAATCAAATACCAGAAATTGTTTCGGAACACAAACAATCCATTAACGATTTATCAACTTCAATCACTTGGCGGGATTTCCCTTAATGGATTTGATTCGATTCCGTGCTCGTTGATGCTGGAGGATGTTAATGGGAATGTATGTCAACATGAATTGGTTTTACAGTATCCATTCGAATGGAAAAGAACGATTATTCCTTTTTTTAATTCAGAAAATTACTTCCTCCCAGATTCCATTTATACTTTTCAGTCGAAAGACATGAAAATCATGATTGACGCACAGACTTTTTATGAACCAGTAAAGAAATCGATGAAGTTAAGTTTAGGTCAATTCGGGAGTTCTAAAACCGTCATTCAAAAGCCAATTTGTGTTGAAATGAAAGGGAAGCACGCTAGTGCAATCGAAAAACAGTATTTGGCCATCAACGGAGATGCTTTAGAGACTGCGCGTGAAAACGGTTGGCTCGCCTCAGAGTCAAAGCAACTTGGAACATTTTCTATTAAAGTGGATACCATTGCACCAGTAATACAGTTCATGCCTGTGTCGAGCAACGTTGCTGTGCCTAGTCAATTTTCATGGAAAATTGCGGACAATCAATCCGGTATTGCCACTTATGAACTTTTCATTAATGGAGTGTGGACCATTGTGTATTATGATCAAAAAAACAAGATTGTTACATGTAAAAATGACCGACTTGCGACGATAATCGGTCCAGCATCGGAAAATGTTCTTTCCATGGAATTTCGTGTCACAGATCGTTGTGGGAATGTTCAATCGTGGTTAAAAGAATTGAATGTTATCGACGAACCCCGTTAGCATCCTTCAGGTAAATAGGTGTAAAGTATGCGAAGTCCTCGACCTCTCGATTTTCGAATTTCTGAAAAGCCAAACGGATTTGTCCGCGGGCACTAGAAACAACGGCATCATTCCAGTAAATTTCTCGATTATGCCATATTTCTTTGCATTTCGCTGCACCGTCTCCACAAACATAAAAGGGTTCAAATTCTGAGAAAGTAGCCTCATTTAGTTCAATGGCATCCATGGACTGAAGCACCGTTCCTGTTGAGCTAAATACTTGCGCATAAACCTCCATTCGTCGTGCATCCAAAAGTGGAATAATGTTTCGTTCATTTGACGAAACCAATGCCATTAAAGCAGAAAGTGTATCGATAGAGATTAACGGAATGTTTAATGCAAAGCACAATCCTTTTGCGGTTGAAAGTCCAATGCGCAGTCCTGTGTATGATCCTGGCCCACTCGAAATACTGATGGCACACAAATCAGAAAGGGTTACTTTTCCTTCTGATAATACCTCCTCGATGTACAAGGTCAACGCTTCACTGTGAATGAAACCATCCGAGATTGATTCTTTACTTGCGATGAATTCTCCGCAATTTGAAAGAGCAACGCTGCAAACTTTCGTAGCTGTTTCTATGTGAAGGATGTATTTATTCATCCCCAAGTTCAAATTTGAATCCAACGCCATGTACGTTCGTTATTTGTATGGTAGGATCCTCTTTGAGGTATTTTCTCAATTTGGTAATAAATACATCTAAGCTTCTACCGACGAAATAATCATCTTGACCCCAAACAGTGTTTAATATGACATCGCGCGCCAATAATTGATTTTTAAATCGAAATAATGTCCGCAAAATCATTGCTTCTTTTTTGGTCAAGGTTTGTTTTGTGGTAGGAGAGTTCAAGGTGAAATTTTCTGTATCGAAAGAAAAGATTCCGAGTTTAACAATTTTTTCTTCGGGTTGATGCACTTGAACTTTCACCCGTTTTAATAATGCGCGAATCCGTAATTGTAATTCTTCGACACTGAAAGGTTTCGTTAGGTAATCATCACCACCCGCATTAAATCCTTCGATTTTATCCTCGGTCATCGATTTTGCAGATAGAAATAGAATTGGGATATCTGAATTCACTTTTCGAATATCTCGAGCCAAGGTAAATCCGTCTTTAATCGGCAACATCACATCGAAGATACACAGATGATACGGTTCGTCATTGAATCTACGTAATCCTTCAGATCCGTTTTCGCAAAGCGTTACTGAGTAAGCATCTGAACGTAATTGGTCGGAAATAACGATTCCAAGATTGATATCGTCTTCTACAATGAGGATTTTTATTTTCATGGAAACGTCTTAAAAAGCCAAGAGCCTTGGAAAAAACCAAAGCTCTCGACTATTAACCTAAACCTACTACTAGTTCATACAAAGATAATTGAATTTCACCTTCTTTGTTACATAACATATGTTAAATTTTTCCTAATTAATGTTAACTTGATTCTTTTGGTGTGTAAATTCTTCATGTGATAGTTGTATCTTTGATAAAAATACATGAACACATGGCTTTTATTTTTATAGTTGACGACGAGGAAGATATTCGAGAATTGTTACGTTATAATTTAGTTCAAGACGGACATAGAGTTTCTACTTTTGAAAATGGGAGTCTTTGTTTAGATGCCGTAAAATTAGAAAAACCAGACCTCATTTTACTGGATGTGATGATGCCGGCAATGGATGGCATTGAGGTATGTGAAGTATTGAAAAATAATCCAGAAAACGAGAATATTATCATTTGCTTTTTAACGGCACGAAGTGAAGATTACAGTCAGATTGCCGGACTCGAAGCAGGTGGAGATGACTACATTTCCAAACCGATTAAACCAAAAGTTTTAGTTAGTAGGATTCATGCCTTGTTGCGCCGAAAGTCAAAAACGGATGTTAAGGAGGCTATATCTCAGGAATTAAAAATCAATCGAGATAAGTACCTTGTTGAAAAGGATGGAATGGAAATTCAATTGCCACGCAAGGAATTTGAACTTCTGGCATTATTAACGTCAAGACCTGATTTTGTGTTTAAACGTGAAGTTATTTTAGAACAGGTTTGGGGTACTGAAGTCGTAGTAGGCGATCGAACTATTGATGTGCATATCCGTAAATTGCGCGAAAAAATAGGAGAACACTGTATTTCAACTGTAAAAGGAATTGGGTATAAATTCAATCGATAGTTTGGTTCAATCTTTGCTAGCATTCTTTTAAAAAAATCAATCCATGAAAACACTCTACTTTCTTGTTGCTTTTTTCGTAGTTCAATCGATTTATGCACAGACCTTTGAAGATCAATTTAAGCCAGTGCGCGAAAAACTGGAACGTTGGGATCCCATCCGAGGAATTTGGCTAGCCTTATCCATGCTTGCGATTTCGGAGCACAAAAATGTTCCGGACAGAACTTTCCCTGAGGATTTTACTCCGTATGAAATGTTGACCATGGTTCCACTTGCAGAACGCAGAGAACTGGAAAGTATGATACAGCAAAATCGCTCTCCAAACGGATCTTTTGTAAATTTCCAATGGGAAACAGTGAATCTAATGTTCGCTCATTCGATGTGTAGTCAGATTATTGGACGCAGCTATGGAGATCCTCACTTGAAGTCTTTTGATCAAGCGACCTATTCTTTTCAAACCGTAGGCGAATTTGTACTGTCAAAATCGGAGAGAAATTCGTTCGAAGTTCAAACCCGTCAACAAGCACAATCCGACAATTTTTCTTTAAATGCTGCTGTGGCGATGAATGTTGCAGGAGATCGTGTCTGCTATTATGCAAGTACGAAACCAGATCAGATGAATGGTAATTTGCGCTTAAATGGAATGCCGATTCAACTACAAGGGAGAACTTATTTTCTCCCAAATGGCGGTGTTGTTCGATTTGAAGGGAGAAATTATACCATTGCTTGGCCGACAGGTGAAATGGTCATTCTTGATGCTCGTTCCTCAGGTGGATTTGGTTTTGTCAATACAACAGTACATGTTTTTGAGTGTGATCGATCAACCTTTCAGGGATTAATGGGAAATGCAAATGGCATTGCGGAGGATGATTTTCAAGGACGCAATAGCGATCGCCCCCGTCCGAGTTACATGTCTTTTTCAACTTTCGGAAATTCATCCTTACAACAAGCTTCAGCATTCGCAGAAAAAGAGTATTTATCTTTTCTTGCAAAGGATTTTGCCGAGGATTGGAGGGTGACAACCCAGACTACCTTATTTGATTATGCTCCGGGAACAAACACCGAATTTTATACTGACCGACGTTTTCCAATGGTTCATTTAACGGTTGCTGATTTGAATCAAACACAGCGTGATAATGCTCGTGCACGTTGTCAAGGGATGGGAATTCCTGCAGACGAAATGGGTGGGTGTATTTTTGATCAAGGATATTTAAATATCCCTCCGAATCAGGTCCCGTTGCCTTCTAAACCTAATCCCACTGAAACCGTTCTAGGAACGATTAATCGTCCGGCTTTACATACCAATCAACTCGTTTTCCCTGAGGAAAATTTAGCGCCAAGTGGTAACAATCCACTTCCAATGGAGCAACAAAAACCAACGATGAACAGAGAGAATGTCAATACATCTGTTGAGAAACCAGAACGAGAAACCGAAACAAGACCAAGTGGATTCAATAGTCGACCAGAAACACAAGTCAACAAACCTGCAGTACATTCTCCGGCACAAGTGAATCCAGTGCGTCAATCAGCGCCTGCTAGTCCATCAAAACCGCCTCACAATCCTGCTCCATCTAGTCCTGTGAAACCAAGTGTTCCATCCGTCAAGTCAGGAAAAGGATAAACGATCATTCAAAAAGAAATAAAAAGGGGTGTCATCATCCCTTTTTTTATGCAAAAAAAAAGGACGAGAGTTGCTTCCCGTCCTTTCCCGATAAGAGTTTACCCTATTTGATTACTCTGTAGGTAAACGCGTTTTGAGTATTTTTCAATTGAATAAGATATGTTCCATTTGCCACGCTAGTCAAATCAATAGTTGAATTAGATGGACTCACCTGACCACTTTGAATGATTTTTCCATTCATGTTCGTTAAGGTAAAGTCGAATACTGATGTGATGTTACCAATGTTCAATTCGTTTTGAACTGGATTAGGATAAACGTTCATTTGAGACAAGTTATTGCTTTCAATCTCTGCTTCTGCCAAATTAAGCACAGAAATAATGTTGTAATACACTGGTTGTGATTTAATCGGACAATACAATTGTAAAATCAGGTTATACAATCCCGTCGTCCCAAATGGAACAGCGTACGTGTAGTTTACATACATAAAGTTACCGTTTGTATCTATTAAATACCAGGTTGTATATAAAGAGTCTTGCGTGAAGATGGAGTTTCCAAATGAAGCAGAAACCATGTAAGCGGTATCCAAAGCACCTAAATCAATCGTGCAGTTGTACAACCAACTTGAACTCATCGTCCCCACTACATTTGAACCGGTTGCTAAATTTCCAATCACGGTCACTGAATCAATATTACCGGAATTGTTTCCAATAGTGCAAGATGAAGTGAATTGACATTGGTTGTTGTCGTAAACTGTTACCGTGTATGTTCCAGCACATAAGTTGGAAAGATTTTGCGAAGTCGAACCGTTTGACCATTGTATAGAATATGGATTTGTCCCGCCATTAATACTCAGAGCCGCTGCACCGTCACACGCGGTTGAATTTGAGGTATTCGTACTAGTGATATTTCCATTAAATCCGAAGCATGGATTCAAGGCATTCGAATCAACAACTACTGTCGCACCGGATGACCCTGAACAACCATTTGCATCCACAACGGTTACTGAATAAGTACCGATGCATAAATTGGCCAATACGTTTGTTGTAATAATCCCACCGATATTAGCCCATTGATAGGTGTAGGGTGGAGTTCCTCCAACAGCAGTTGCGGAAACTGATCCGTCACAAACATTGGCTGCTGATGTAGGAGTACTTCCGCAAAAAACGGAGAATCCAGCGCAAGGATTAGGAACATTGGTTCCAATTGTAAATACGGAAGTTGAGGTAAATCCACCACCCATAAAAAGCAAGCTGTATTGACCTGCGCACAAGTTGGTAATCATGTAGCCACCATTTTGAATGACTGTACTTCCTTGCATCCAGGTTAAACTGGCAGAAGTGACAAAATTATTCGTGTCCACATAGGCTGAACCATCGCACATACCTGGGGCACTTTCATTAGTTATGTTTACAGTAATTTGAGAATTTACGCCGAATGCGAACAAACCAGTGAAAATGAGACTAAAAATCAAGGAAATTTTCATATTAAATTTTTCAGTTAGACGCATCTATGTTCGAAATGGTTGCTTATTAATCTTCGCTATTTGTGTAATTTTGATGCATGAAAAATACGGCACTTATATTCTTGTTCCTTTTGAGCTTAACATGTAACTCATTATTTGCACAAAAGCAACCAAAAATAATCGTAGGGATTGTTGTGGATCAAATGTGTTACGATTACTTGTATCGCTTTCAACATCATTTTTGTCCGGGAGGATTTAATCGATTTCTAAACAAAGGATTGAATTGTCGCAATACGTTATACAACTATGTTCCAACCTACACCGGACCTGGACATGCATCCATTTACACAGGCACAACGCCTTCTAATCATGGAATAGTGGGTAATGAATGGTATCAACGCCAAACAAAGACGATTGTGAATTGTGTGTCAGACAAAACAGTTCAAACGGTTGGCAGTGCTTCATTGGAAGGCCAAGCCTCACCGAGAAATTTACGAACGTATACCATCACCGATCAATTAAAGATGTCCTCGCCTGAGTCAAAGGTAATTTCGATTTCTATCAAGGACCGAAGTGCGATTTTACCTGGTGGACATTTAAGTGATGGGTCTTATTGGTACGATTATTCTAGCGGTAAATTTATTACAAGCACCTACTTCAAATCAGAATTACCAAAGTGGCTACAAAGTTTTAATGATTCGAAGAATGCCAGTAAATATATAGCAAAATGGGACTTACTATACCCGAAATCGAATTATAGATCTGCGGATGAGAGTCCATATGAAGTGATTTTAACTGGAAAAACAAGTGCGACTTTTCCCTATGACTTCAAAGAAATGTCGAAAATCGCAAATAACGGCAATCAGTTATTTACGATTTCACCATTTGCCAATGAGCTTCTTACGGACCTTGCAATGGAAGCGATGTCTCGCGAACAATTGGGACTAGACACGAAAACAGATATGTTGTGTATTTCGTATTCCACTCCAGATATTGCTGGACATGCATTTGGACCTTATTCCTTGGAAATGGAGGATATGTATGCGAGATTGGATCGGCAAATTGAAAAATTACTTTCGCATTTGGACTCCAGGTATGGTAAAGATGGATATGTTGTTTTTCTAACAGCCGATCATGCCGTAGTGCCAGTGCCCCAGATGCTAGTGGACCGAAAAATGCCAGGCGGCTATTTATTTCTAAATGAGCGAATGGCAAGCTTGCGCAGTGACTTAACGAAAAAATATGGTGCGGATTTAGTAGAAGCGGAAGAAAATCAGAACATCTATTTGAATCAGTATCGAATGGATTCCTTGCAATTAAATAAACAAGTCATCTGTGATTTTATTGCCGATCAAGTGAGAAAATGGCCTGAAGTAAAATTAGCGATTACGCAAATAGCATTAATTTCAGGAATGGAAAACTTGGACGAATGGGGACAAATGATTCAGAAGGGATTTGATATCGAACGCAGTGGGGATGTAATTTTCATGCTCCAACCGGGCTATTTGGCTAAATCCATTGATGAACCAAAAGCACATACAGGAACTTCTCATGGATCGGCCTTCAATTACGATACACACGTTCCATTACTTTGGTATGGAGTAAATATCCCAACGGAAAACAGCTATCGACCCATACAAATCATTGATATTGCACCAACGCTCATTCATTTGTTAAATCTACAACGAACAGGTGCGATGACTGGTGTGCCAATTATGGAAATATTAGAGAAATAAGGTATGTCAGAACGCGATTTTTTCCTCTCCCACCTTGGACAAACGACACCTTTTCCCTTTTTAATTGAGGTTGAAAGGGCTGAAGGCATTTATATATATGACAAGAACGGAAAAGCATACATGGATATGATTTCTGGTGTCGCAGTAAACAGTATTGGACACCGACATCCAAAAGTTGTTTCGGCGTTAAAAGATCAGATTGACAAATATTTGCATGTGATGGTTTACGGAGAATTCATTCAAGATCCGCAGCAATTGTTGGTGAAGGAATTATTGGAAGTTTTACCGAAATCATTGGACGGTGTTTATGTCGTTAATTCAGGAACGGAAGCTATAGAAGCGGCATTGAAATTAGCTAAGCGAGTTACTGGCCGAACTGAACTTGTCTCATTTCGCGGTTCCTATCACGGAAGTACACATGGAGCGTTGAGTGTTTCAGGTAATGAGGTGAAGAAGCAGGCTTTTCGACCATTGTTGCCAGACATTCAATTTTTACAATTGAATAAAGAGGAAGATTTACAACGAATTTCCGTGAAAACAGCCGCTGTAATTTTGGAAACAATTCAAGGAGATGCCGGTGTTCGTCGTCCAAGTGTAACGTTTATGAAAGCATTGCGTCAGAGATGTGATGAGGTAGGTGCGATGTTGATTTTAGACGAAATTCAATGTGGTATGGGACGCACAGGAAAAATGTTTGCGTTTGAACATTTTGATATTACACCAGATATTTTGACATTAGGAAAAGCCTTGGGAGGAGGAATGCCGATCGGAGCATTGGTTTCATCACAGCAGAAATTGATGGAATTCACGCATGCTCCCATGCTTGGACACATTACTACATTTGGTGGACACCCCGTCATTTGTGCTGCTGCTGCTGCAGCTGTTCAGGTATTGAAAACGGAGATTAACTGGAAAGAACTCGAAGATAAAGCTGCTCGTTTTGAGATGCGTTTTCAGGATCATCCTGAATTGAGGGAGATACGTAGGGTTGGAATGATGTTTGCCTTTGATATGATCAGTGCGGAGCGTGTGGAAAAGGTTGTTGCTAGCTGTATGGAAAAAGGACTATTGACTTTTTGGTTCCTTTCTCATCCGTATAGTTTTCGCTTATCACCACCCTTAACAATCACCGATGACGAATTGAATTTGGCGGCCGATATAATTTTATCAGCCATCGTTGATACGCAATAAGATTAGTGCTTTTCTTTCGAAAGCATTATCTTTGCAATCACTAATAAAAACATGAAGGTAACAGATCACATACAAAACGCTAAGGAAACACTTTTCTCTTTTGAGATATTACCTCCATTAAAAGGAAAAAGTATCCAATCGATTTATGAAGGCATAGATCCATTAATGGAATTTAAGCCTAAGTTCATCAATGTGACCTACCACCGTGAAGAATTTATTTATAAAGAACGCGAGAATGGATTATTAGAGAAAATAGCTATTCGCAAGAGACCAGGAACAGTTGGAATTTGCGCGGCAATTATGAATAAATACGACGTTGATGCCATTCCACATTTAATTTGTGGTGGATTCAGCAAGGAAGAAACGGAAAACGCTTTAATTGATTTGCAATTTTTAGGAATTGACAATGTGTTGGCCTTACGTGGAGACTCTATAAAAACGGAAAGTTCTTTCCGACCACACAAGGAGGGACATGAATTTGCTGTTGATTTGATTCATCAAATTAAAGACATGAATAAAGGGAATTACATGATGGATGACATCCAACTGGAACCCACAAACTTTTGCATCGGGGCAGCTGGATATCCAGAGAAGCATTATGAGGCAATGAATTTGGATACGGATTTATTAAATGTGAAACGCAAAGTTGCCGCTGGAGCTTCGTATATTGTTACGCAAATGTTTTTCGACAACACAAAGTTTTTCCGTTTTGTCGATGCATGTCGATCAGTTGGAATTACGGTCCCAATCATCCCAGGGGTGAAGCCAGTGAAAACGCTCGCACACATTTCGTTCTTACCAAAATTCTTCCATATTGATTATCCTGTTGAGTTGTCCAATGAATTAATGAAATGCAAGGACAATAAATCCGTGGAACAGGTTGGAATTGAATGGGGTATTCAGCAATCGAAAGAATTAAAAGCGCAGGGTGTTCCATGTATTCATTATTACACGATGTCAAATTCAACTTCTGTTCAAGAAATCGCTCGTGAAGTTTTTTAATTTTCTTACTATGAAAACAGTATTTTTCTTCGTGTTATTTCTTGGGTTTTCAGCTTTGGGACAACAGATTAAATTTAAGAATGCATTGGTTATTGGTCAGTTCGATAAGTCGGAAGATCGGTATGCGATGGAGTTAAATTTAGTGGAAATTCTACAGCAAAATTCATACAAGGCAATGCCTTCCTTCAACGTATTAAAACAAGGAGAAAATTTGGGAAACTTATTGAATGACTCTGTGCAAAAACTATTGAAATCAAAAGGAATTGATGCCTATGTTATTTTGAATGTCCGAGGGTATGACCGCAGATTTAAAGCTTCTGAAGCGAAAACGACTTTGAAGGATATGTTGGATATGACAAGTATTTATCATATTTACAGAGATGAAGCGACATCGGTAACTTTTGAATTTACCTTTTTCGACTTAAATAATCAGTTAATTGGACGCAGTTTATTGAAGTGCGGGAATGTTTCTGATCGGGATTCTGTGATGAAACGTTTCAGAAAGAAATTACCTAAATCAATCACAAAGGACTGGAAGTCTTAGAAAGCAATTATTGCATTTCGTATTGCTTCTGCATCTCCTTGTCTTCCGGCGTACTATAGACGCCACATTTATTCGGTCTTTCAAATAATTTGATGAACTTCACTTGGGCTTGAATAGGCCAATAGCCGGATGAATACCAGTTAAAATACGCATTGAATCCATCCCAGTTATTTACAGTTACTATGGGAAGTGTCACACTTGGAACGAACATCCACGCTTTGTTTAAACGAATACCTACCCCTAAACTATAGACGAATTGAGCCGCTAATTTTTCTTCGGTTAAACCTTGATAGTAACGAGGTGCTAAATTCGGATTAAACAAGTTTGAATACGTAGTATCTCCAGGAGAAGCGCAATAAGAAAATTGAAAACCGATGCTATTGTCAACAAAATGTTTTCTAACTTTTACAATTTTCTTCTTACCAAAGTACACAAGTGAGTGCGCGCTATAACGTCCATATAGATAGCCGTTGTTAACTTGTCCAGATTCAGACATGGTGCTAATTACCTCGCCGAAAGCATTTTTATTGATAATCTCTGTTTCTTCGGTTCCACGAATGAGGCTATATCCAAGTCCCCAATCGAAGTAGTCAATGATGCGGCTTTTTTTCAATGCTTTGATAGGAGTTCCTTTCCATTTCGGGAAGTGAACCATGCCAAATTCAGCGTAAATACCCAATTGACTTTTAGGTGTAATGGTATAATCCCCTCTTGTTCCAATTAAGGTTGATAACTCCCCTGAAATTGGTTTTGTGTGAAAAGAGTAAGTCGGTCCAACAGAAAATTGTATCCCATGATTACTAACAACCATGTAGTCATTTCCTTTCTTTTCTGATTTCACGAATCCACCTTGTCCCAAGACAACTGATGAGAGAACGATTGGAAGAATTAACAAGAATTTTTGCATAATTAGAAATTAAAGTCCGAACTTTTTTCCAATAAAATATCCATCACAATTTTGGAGTCCCACTCCGCTTCAATATTTGGTAACTCCATGATTTCGTCCATGATGCCACTTTGAATATTTCCTTGACGGTAGGCATCGCTATAACGGATATTACTAAAGGTAACTTGTGAATACAAAGGAAGCCAACGATCTGGGTGAAGTTCACTAAATTTTGCTTCAATTTTCTTGCGTAAAATAAATGCAGGATCAGCTACGTAATCTCGCATGACAAAATAGTTGTCGACCGACAAATCTTGCAATGCATCACCATCCGGTTTACGTTCCACACTATACTCCTGAAAAATGGCATCCCAATCGTGATTATGCTTTTTCATTAATCGATTCATCACCGTGCAATCTTCAAATCCAGCATTCATTCCTTGTCCATAAAACGGCACGGTTGCATGCGCGGCATCACCCATTAAAGCGACCTTCCCGTTTGTCCAAGGGTAACAACGAATAATCGCCAAATTGGACAGTGGGTGATCTTCCCATGCATCTGCAATATTGGGCATCATTTCATAAAAGTCCGGGAATGTAGTCAAGAAGAATTTATTCACTGCTTCGCGCGAGGTCAATTTATCGAATGAATTTTCACCTCCTTCATGTGGCATGAATAGGGTACACGTAAATGAAGCATCTTCATTTGCCATTGCCATCAGCATAAAACGACCTCTAGGCCAAATATGCAAAGCATTTTTATCTAGTTTATGGGAACCATCTGGGTTGGCTGGCAATAAGATTTCACGGTAACCATCTGCAATGTAATTCTGACTGTAATTAAAACGATTTAACTTTTGAAAGGAATTGTAGCGAACGGCTGAAAATGCGCCGTCCACGCCAAATACCAAATCCGCTTTTACGCTGATATCCTCATTCGTCAAGGTATTTGTTAGCGTGACGATCCCTTCTGTTAAATCCACTTTTTTGCAATCATGGTTGTAATGAATGGTTGCGTTTCCGAGTGTTTCTGCCATATCCATCATGACGGCATTTGTCTTCCCTCTTGAAATAGAATAAATGGCTTGTCCTTCTTTGCCGTATGGTTGATAACTCAAGTTCCCTTGCAGGTCATGCATCATTCTTCCATACATTGGAATACCGATTTTACGGATTTCATCTCCCACACCTACCGCGTCTAAGGCTGTCCAACCACGAACGGACAATGCAAGATTAATGGATTTCCCTGCGCTTATTTCCGCTTTGCGAATATCTGAACGACGCTCATAAATGGTGACGTTATATCCAGCTTTGGACATATAAACTGCCCAAAGTGATCCAACTAATCCTGCTCCAATAATGACGACTTCTTTTTTTTGTTCCATTTCTTGCTAATTAAGGTAGTGCTAATAGTGAATCGTCTCGTTTGACAGTAAGCAAAGTTAAAAACTAAGTTGTATGAATCGACCAAAAGGCCTAGAATTTTTAACAGGTAAAATCGGAAAACTATTTTCCTTTTAAATAGGTGATGTTGCGTTTTAAACCTTGAAATTTGGTTCGTTTTACTGCGCTGCGCTGAAAAAGAACTTGAAATCCTTCTTCTTGTAAGTTGTTCCAATCATTTTTACTCAAATCTAATAGTTGAGGAGTGGGTTGAAAGCGTTCTTCGTTGTGCAGAACGGAAAAACGATTCCATGGACAAACGTCTTGACAAATATCGCAACCGAACATCCAATTATCCATTTTTCCAGCAAATTCCTTTGGGAGCAATTCGTCTTTTAGTTCGATTGTGAGGTAAGAAATACATTTGGATCCGTCAACTACATATGGTTGAATAATGGCATCTGTTGGACAAGCGTCAATGCAACGCGTACAGGTTCCGCAAAAATCAGTAATGGGTCCATCTGCTTCTATTACTAAATCAATGATTAAATCGGCAATAAAGAAAAAGCTACCTTGTTCACGTGTAATTAAATTGGCATTTTTTCCAATCCAACCGAGTCCCGCTTTTTTAGCCCATGCTTTATCCATAACAGGTGCTGAGTCTACGAATCCACGTCCATTTACCTCACCGATTTCCTCTTGTATAAAAGCGATTAATTCCTTGAGTTTATCTTTAATGACATGGTGGTAATCTTCTCCGTAAGCGTATTGTGATATTTTCGGCGCTTCGGGGTCTTTCTGTTTTTGATCGGTGTAATAATTGAAGAGTAGGGAAATGACCGTTTTCGCATCATCCACTAGTAGTCTAGGATCTAGGCGTTTGTCGAAATGATTGGCCATGTAGGACATCTCACCATGGTAATTTTTGGAAAGCCATTGTTCTAGGCGAGGCGCTTCCTCTTCTAAAAATTCCGCCTTTGAAAATCCAATGTGAAAAAAGCCTAAATCTCGGGCTTTTTGTGTAATCAATTGTTTTACTGGAAGCTTTGACATGTTACTTAGAAAAGTCCACCTTGGGTCCACCCGATATCTTTACCTAAATGACGGTATGTTTTTTCGGTTGCTTTTCGTCCACGTGGCGTGCGCATTAAGAATCCTTCTTGGATTAAGAATGGTTCATAGACTTCTTCTAAGGTTCCCGCATTTTCTCCAATAGCGGTAGCTATTGTCGTAAGTCCGACCGGACCACCACTGAATTTATCAATGATCACTTTTAGTATGCGTATGTCCATTTCATCTAGTCCATTTTCATCCACATTTAATGCTTTTAGGGCAAATTCCGTGATTTCTTCGTCAATTTTTCCACTTCCTTTGATTTGCGCAAAATCGCGCACACGTCTGAGCAGAGCATTGGCAATTCTGGGAGTTCCGCGGCTTCTACTAGCAATTTTAAAGGCAGCGCTTTCATTTATTTCGATGTTCAGCAAATTAGCAGAGCGTTCAACAATGGAAGTAAGTGTTTTCGAATCGTAATATTCTAAGCGTAAATTAATACCAAAACGAGCTCGAAGGGGAGAGGTGAGGAGTCCAGAACGTGTTGTTGCTCCGATTAAGGTAAATGGATTTAAGTTGATTTGAATACTTCGTGCATTCGCTCCTGAATCTAACATGATGTCAATCACGTAATCTTCCATTGCAGAGTACAAGTATTCCTCAATGACAGAGCTCAAGCGATGGATTTCATCGATGAATAATACATCACCAACTCCAAGATTAGTTAATAGTCCTGCTAAATCTCCGGCTTTATCAAGCACAGGTCCAGAGGTCACTTTAAATCCAACTCCTAACTCATTCGCAATAATGTTTGCTAGGGTTGTTTTTCCAAGTCCTGGAGGTCCATGCAGTAACACGTGATCAAGTGGTTCATTTCTTAGTTGTGCTGCTCGAACGAAGACTTCAAGGTTTTCTACGACTGGAGGTTGTCCAGCGAAATCACTAAACGTTTTGGGACGCAGGACTTTATCAATTTCCTGTTCACCATTTTGTTCTGTTTCGTCTCTGTAATCAAAAGAATCTTCCATCTAGTTACAAAAATACAAAAGCATTCCAAACGGAGCTCAGTTCTATTTCTGTATTTCCAACAAGAATTCAGTCATTGTACCAAAATGAAAATCAGCAACAGCTAATCGCGGGTTTGGAAAATGCGTTTTTTCCGGTATACAGACTACTTTCATCTTCGCTGCAAGTCCTGCAATTACACCATTAAATGAATCTTCAATGACCAAGCATTTGTTTGGATTTGCGTTCAATTGTTCAGCAACTGCAAGGTAAACAGCGGGATGTGGTTTGCCAAAATGTTCTGTTTCTGCTGAATGGGTAAAGTCAAAATAGTGTGCGATATTCAATTCCGTTAAAACGACGTGAATAAGTCTACTTGATGATGATGTTCCCAATCCAATTTTCATCCCCTTTCTTTTTAGAAAAGCCAAGGTTTCGATTACTCCTTCAAGCGGCTGTGCATTTTCAGAAATGAGTTCAATCATTTTCAAAATGATGGATTCTTCAACTTCTTGTTCATTTTCTACACCCCAATTTTCATGGTGATTCCAAAAGTGGACAACCTCATCAATACGGAGTCCGACTGTTTTCTGAAAATCAGCTTTGGTCAGTTTGGAGCCTAAGGAATGAAAAACTTCTTCCATTGCGATTTTCCAAAGTGGCTCGGAGTCAATTAAAACCCCATCCATATCAAAAATTACAGCTTCGAAATCAGATAGGTCAATCATGGCAGGTGAATTTTAGAGAATTTAGCGGGACCAAGAAATTTGTTTTTCTCATTGGAGATGAAGTAAGTATCTTGACCAATGGACACACATGCCTCAACTTGTTGAATGTGTGGATAGAAAAATAGGTTTGATTTAGTTAGTCCTTGTTTTGGAAAACTTAGTTCAATCATTCGATTATACGTAGTGAGTACGATCGTCGTACCAACCGTACACGCACTTGTAATGGCATCTTTTAAGTAAGAAGTTTTATTTAATTTCAATTCAGCTGTTATCGAAAGTGTTTTTGATTGATTTGATTCAAACTGAACGGCATAGATATAAGAAATCCCATCAAATGGTTTGGTGCTGTTTTTTGTAAAAATCCAAAGTTGTCCCTCAAAAAATGTCATTGCTTCTGCGTCGAAGTATCTACTGGTTTGTTCGGGTGGAAATTGGGTTTGTTCTCTATAGCGCAAGAACATTTTTTCAGCGATGAGTTGTTCTTCATTTAAGATACTGTTTCGCGAAATCCGGTAAATACAAAGATCTTTACGTTCATTGAGGTTATTCCCGAAATCACCGATGTACACATATTTTTGATCGATTGCCAATGCTTCCCAATCGATATTTGTAGCATTGGTCACCGCCTTTTTTGCGATTATTTTTCCAGTAAAATCAAGCACATAAATAAGGGGTTCATTACCTCCATCATTTATGGCGATGAGGAGAGAATCTGTTAATTTTTCTAAACCCGAAATTTCAGATAGTTCAGATGTTAGGATGAAGTCAGTTTGTGAAAAGACTATTGAACTTAAAAAGAGTGAAAGAAGTCCAAGTAAGTGCCTCATTACGATTCAATAAAAAGTCGAACAGTTTCAATTTTACGGTCACTAACCTCCTCCACAACAAGTCTATATTTATCTAATTGAACACTGTCGCCTTGGGCGGGAATTGATTCAATGTGGTAAATGACAAGCCCAGCCAATGTGTCATAATCCTCAGATTCATCCAAGGAAAGTTTAAAGGTTTCATTCAAATAGTCGATATCGATTCGAGCAGAAAATAAATATTCAGTAGCATTTATTTTTTCTTCCAGCCAGTTTTCCTTATCGTGTTCATCTTCAATTTCGCCAAAAATTTCTTCAATTACATCTTCTAGGGTGATGATTCCAGCGGTCCCGCCATATTCATCTGTCACAACCGCGAGATTACCTGCTTGTTTCGTGAATTTCTCTAGCAGTTCTTTTCCAGAAATGACGGTAGGCACGAAACTAATTGGTTTTAAAATTTCTTTTATGGATTTTGGTTGGGAGAATAAATCGAAGGAGTGAAGGTATCCGATAATGTTGTCAATATCATCTCGGTATACAATTAGTTTCGAGAGTCCTTTGTTGATGAGTAATTCCTTTGCATCTTCTATGTCATCATCAATTTCAACACCGATAATTTCTGTTCGAGGAATCATGCAGTCACGTGCTTTAATATTCGAAAAATCAAGTGCATTTCGAAGAATGAGCATTTCATTGCTAAATCCTTCTTCATCATTAATGCGCGCACTCAGTTCATCCACATAATGTTCTAGGTCGACTTTTGAAAATACGCGGGCCGATTGTTCTTGATTGGAACCAAACATCTTTAAAATGATGTAACTAAAGAACAATACAAATTGTGTGGGTAAGTATAAAATGATGTAGAGCACCAGCATAGGTGCGAGGGTTACATCTAAAAATCGATTCGGATTAATTTGAACGAGTGCCTTTGGTAAAAACTCTGCAGTAACGAGAACGAGAACCGTTGAAGCAACCGTTTGAAGAATTAACAATAGCACTTCATCAGAAATCCCAAATCCGATGAAGAATTTATTTAATACGCGTGCTGCAGCAATTCCGTACATCACCAATGCAATGTTATTTCCCATTAGCAGGGAGGCAATCATGGTTGATTCGCGGTGAAAGAACAACCCGATAACACGACTTTTTAGCGAGCGATTTTTCTTCATTACTTCAATCCGTAAACGGTTTGAAGAGAGGAACGCTAACTCCATTGCTGAAAAGAAAGCAGAGGCGAGAATCGAAAAGAGAATGATGATTAGATCTACATTCATATTTGGGGGAATAATATCCTTGTCTTAAAGTACATCTTGTCCGATATCCTTTCGATAGTAAGCTCCATCATACGTTATTTTCGAAATAGAATCGTACGATTTTTCTAAAGCTACCGTGAGGTTTTTACCATATGAGGTAACCGCTAACACACGTCCACCAGCAGTCAGAACGGATGGTCCATCCGCACTTGTTCCTGCGTGAAACACGATGCTATCTACGATGCTATTCAGTCCGAAGATAGACTTTCCTTTTTCATAGTCTCCCGGATAACCACCAGAAACCATCATAACGGTCGCTGCGCTTTTGTCGATGAATTGAATATCTCTTTCAGAAAGTGTATTGCTTGCCACTCCTTCAAATAAATCAAGAATATCTGACTTCAATCTAGGAATAACTACTTCTGTCTCTGGGTCACCCATTCGGCAATTATATTCAATGACATATGGATCACCTTTGACACTAATTAATCCAAAGAACACAAATCCTTTGTAGGTAATTTTCTCTGATTTCAATCCTTTGATTGTCGGGACAATAATTCGGTTATGTACTTTGTCCATGAAGCTTGCATCGGCGAATGGAACGGGTGAAATGGCTCCCATTCCTCCGGTATTTAGTCCGGTATCACCTTCCCCAATGCGTTTATAATCTTTCGCTTCTGGTAATAATTTAAATGATTCGCCATCTGTTAAGACAAAAACAGAGAGTTCGATACCATCAAGAAATTGTTCAATGACAACTTTGCTACTTGCGGCACCAAATTTTTCATCTATCAACATGCTTTTGAGTTCGCTTTTGGCTTCGTCAAGATCAGAAAGAATTAAAACGCCTTTACCTGCTGCTAGTCCATCAGCCTTTAGTACATATGGTCCTTTCATGGACGTTAAGAAAGCCAATCCTTGAGTGATGGTTTCAGCGGTGAAGGTGCCGTATTTAGCCGTTGGAATGGCATGTCTTGACATAAACGCTTTCGCGAAATCTTTACTTCCTTCGAGTTGAGCCCCGAATTTACTTGGACCTATGATGGCAACTTTACGTAACTGGTCATCCGCTTGAAAGTAGTCGTAAATTCCATTTACGAGAGGCTCTTCTGGTCCAACAATGACCATGTCAATTTGTTGAGCGATGACAAACTCTTTTATGCTTTCGAAATCGGTAGGAGATAAATCTACATTTTTGCCATGTTTTTTAGTTCCTGCATTACCTGGTGCAATAAATAGTTCATCGAGAATAGAACTTTGTGCAATTTTCCACGCCAAGGCATGTTCGCGTCCACCGGACCCTATTAAGAGTACTTTCATGAACAGTGATTTAATATCGATTCAAACAGTGCTAATCCATCTTTATTACCAAGATGTGCATCTGCTGCTCTTTCTGGGTGGGGCATCATTCCAAATACATTTTTACTTTTATTGGTAATTCCGGCGATGGAATGAAGGGAACCATTAGGGTTAGCATCTTCCGAAACAGTAGCGTTTTCGTCACAGTAATGGAACAAAACTTGGTCATTGTCTTGAATAGACTTAAGCACATCATCACTTGCAAAGAAACGCCCTTCACCATGTGCGATTGGAATTTTATATGCTTGATTTTTTGTTAAGTCCATACTTGGAGCCGCTGTTGAACTTGCCGGTTTTAAAAATACATTTTTACAAATAAATTTCTGCGTATTGTTGTGTAACAAGGCGCCCTCCAATAATCCTGCTTCGGTTAGAATTTGAAACCCATTACAAATCCCCATAACATAACCACCGCGATTAGCATGTTGAATGACCTCGGACATGATTGGTGAGAATTTCGCTATGGCTCCTGAACGCAGGTAGTCACCATACGAGAATCCGCCGGGAATAATGACCATATCTACCTTTTTTAAATCGGTGTCCTTGTGCCACAAATGTTCAACTTGTTGACCGAGTAAGTCACTCAAAACATTAATCATGTCTTGATCGCAATTGGACCCGGGAAACGTTACAACTCCAAATTTCATTTTATCTTAAATTATCGTTCAAAATTAATCAATTAAACCGCTTATCACTGTGTGAAGATTAGGAAAAATTTCACAAAAGAATAGAGCAGCGCTATATAAAAAAATATATTGGCAAGAATTCCCGATCGTTTACTTAAAAAGGCATACGCCAGAAAATAGCTTAGGGGGATAATTGCCAGGGACAAATAGTATAAAGAACCAGAAAAGTAAAAATCGACAAAACCGAGTATAATGAGGAAGGATAAAAACAATCCAAGCATCTGGATTTGCTTTTTAAGTCGCAATGATGATTTTAAAAGCCGGGCACTTAGGCTCAACAGGCTAATAAATAACAGGATGAGGTAAATAATTACTACTGGATATAGGTGAAGTGAGTTTTGATAATCATGCATTTGCCATGCAGGAAATTCCCAAGTGAATTCAAGCTGATTGTTTAAAAATAAGTAACTGAAATAGTAAATTAATGGAACACTTAATCCGGCCAAACAGATAAATAATTCTCTCCAGTTGAATGGACGTATGATGACAATCATCACCAACATAATTGGGATAAGTGCTGTCAAATAGGGAAGTAAAATAAGTGCTATACTCATTAAAACGCCCGCATTAAAAATGGTGATCTTTCCGTCTGAATTTGGTTTTAGATGAAAAAGGACACTGAGGGTTGCTATGACAAAGAAATGGGCGATTAGTACCGGTGAGAATTGATTTAAGGGAACAAACATAGGTGTGAGCACCACATAAATGAGGCTGATGATGTAGGTGTTTTTATCTAGAAATTCATGACTATTGAATACAGCGTTTAAAAATACTGCATTTAACAAAAGGAGAAATGATTGAATAAAGTAACTCCAAAACTCATTTGTGGAGGTTTGACTGAAGAAGAGTCCGTCAACACGATTCGCAATTAAAGGTTCCATTCCTAAAACACCTCCAAGGATGTAAAGGCCAATAAGGAAAGGCAATATGAATAAAACCGCTGTTCGGTTGTCTAGAAACAGTCGAATCATAGAACGAAGGTACTTTTTTCTAGCGGGCATGTTATACTATTGTGAATAACTCGGCATATTTGTTCAAAATGACTGAATTAACGATAAATTAATTCCTAATTGGTTTTTGAATTTGACTAAAAATGATATATTTGCTTTCCCACGAAAAAAAGGGAGATACTTAGAAAGACTACAGGCATGAGTAAAGAAAGAATGAAGTTTTCAGATACTGAACTCGAGGAGTTCAAAGAGTTGATTCTGCATAAATTAAAAGAAGCTCACGTGGATTACACCTTGTTGGTCGGTTCATTGTCACACAATGACGACCATGGAACGGATGACACGGGAAGAACGTTTAATATGATGGAGGATGGTTCTGAAACACTTTCCAGAGAGGAAGTTGCTCAGTTAGCTGCTCGTCAAGAGAAATTCATCCAAAGTTTGCAGGCTGCATTGGTTCGCATTGAAAACAAAACCTATGGGATTTGTCGTGTAAAAGGCACCTTGATTCCAAAGGAAAGACTCCGATTAGTGCCACATGCCACTATGAGTATTGATGCGAAAAACGCACAAAAATAGTGAGCAAAAAACTTGTTTACGTTTTCTTGTTGGTTGCTGTTCTCTTGCTCATCGACCAAATCACCAAGATTTATATTAAATTGAGTTTTGAACCTGGACAAACACAAGCTTTATTCGGTGACTGGTTCGTTTTGCATTACATTGAAAATCCAGGTATGGCCTTTGGGACTACCTTTGGATCAGGTCTTTTGCCTAAGCTATCCTTGAGTATTTTCCGATTTATTGCCATCTGTTTTATCATTTACTATTTATTTAAGCAAGCCAAAAAAGGTGCTTCGTTGGAGTTCTTACTTGTATTCGGTTTAATTCTAGCTGGAGCAACGGGTAATCTGCTTGATTCCATGTTTTATGACTATTTCTTTACCTTAAATCCATGTGATTCGTTTAATCATGTTTCTGGCTCAGGGATAAAGGGAGTTTGCACGGACTACGGATTTAATTATCCGGTCGAGCTTAGGCATCAAGGATTCATGCTTGGGAGTGTTGTGGACATGTTCCAGTTCAATGTGAATTGGCCAAAATGGTTTCCTTTTCTTGGAGGCGAACAAATCTTTCCAGCAATATGGAACGTAGCAGATGCGAGTATTTCTTCGGGGGTTATTTTGATTTTAATCAGACAAAGAGTGTATTTCCCGAAGAAAAAGGAAGTAGAAGAATCCCAAGATTAGAAATTCCACTTCATGTTACGGTCATCTAAAATGGCAAATGACACCTTCCAGTCAAAGGTTGGTTTGATCTGATTCCCGTCAGAAATCACCCCATAAATACCTATTCTAAGCCTTCTTCTCGACATTTTGAAGTTCCGCTCAAGTCCGCCAAGCACTTCGTAATGTTGCCAATCGTATTCTTTGACGTACATGGCTCCAGCTCCAGCAACTAAACCTATGCGTGTTTTCTTGAAGTATGGAATTTTATTTAAAATTGCGCCATTGTCATGGTGTACGACGTGTGCTTGAAATACGTAGTCTATTGTCGGCAGGGTGGTATCTAGTCCTTGAAAGGAATAAAGTGGATTTGAGAACCAAATTGGATCACTTCTGCGTTGGTATTTGTAATCTGGATTGTATAATTGACGGGCACTGAGGAATTTACCAACAGAAATGCGGTAATTCATGGTTCCCAAGGTTGAAATTTTGAAAGATTGCATCGCATCGATTTGCAAATACTCATGATCCACATCGCTACCAAATAGTTTCGGAATACCTCGCTCGTAATTCACACTAAATGTCGGCCAAGCGGATCCTAAGACCACTTTTCTGTAGGGTTCGCGCATGTACTTTTGTTTGGGCGTATAACTGAATCCTAAGTAGCCAATTAACGTCTGATAAGGTTTAAATTCAGTTGGGTCGTTATTCGGAATAATATTGTCAATGGTATTGAGGAATTCAAAGTCAGAAAGACTTCTTCGTTCAGAAAAGCCTAAGGAGGAGTAGGCGTAGAAGCCATTAAAAAGTTCATAGTCTGCCGACAAGGTCATTTTTGTCGCTTCGATGAAATTATCGCGTTTATAAATTTGCGTAATCGCGTCGTAACCTCGAATCACATCAAAATCGTGGTTGATGGCGAAGCGGATAAAGCCAAAATGAAATGGATCAAAACGATATCGCCACCAGGTATCACCTTTCACGTCTTTATTTAAAAAACCATAAGAAATGCGTGAGTAGGTTTCCAAAGTACGTTCGTCCTTCCACTTTTTAAAATAATCGAAACTTGGATTCAATCGAGGTCCACCTAAGCCAAATGGTTGAATCAGTGTTGCCACCGAACCTAGTGACCATTGTATCTTTTGTTCGCGATTACGGTGATCAACGCCGAACCAAAGTATCTTGAGAGCTGTAATTTTATTGAATACGTTGTCAATAGAATCAAGGTATTCTTTGCGGTTGTAGAAATCACGAATGCTGTCCTTTATGATGATAAATCGTTGTTCCTCCGGACTAAGGCTCGTTTGACGGTTGTTTGACCAATAATTTGTATCGCGTTCATACGCCTCTTTTGTCGTAACTGCTAATTCGGTGTTAAAGAATTTTTTACTGAATTCTGGATCGAAATTGTAATTGGAAAAGAGCGCAGTTGTTTGACAAGCAGAAGTTTCGTTTTTGTATTTGACACCATAGCTTAATACTTGTTTGTCCAGAACGCACATCGTATCACCGATGTTGGAGAATGTTTGGTCTATTTCAAAATGATCATAAATCAGCAGGTTTCCCTTGTTCATTGTTAACTGAAGTTTCTGAACGAGAAACAAGGAATCAATCACGTAGATGTAGCCTTCCAATGTGGTGGTTGCGGTATTTCTCGGGATGATTTTAATTTTACAAATGGTGCGTCCATTTTCAATGTATGTTTCTTCTAGCCGGTATTTATACGAAAGAATTCCAGGAACAGAAATAGGTGAACTTACCGGCGTTTGATGTAAATCATCTAAGTGCAGAAGGTTTTCAAAGAAGTTAAAATTGGATTTCACCGTTGTGGTGTAATACAAGGAATGGTCCGAGCCATGCAAAGTATACGCGTTACGGATTTCTTTGACCTTATTTCCCGGCGCATAATTTCGTTTCAACTGTACTTCCAATAAGTTCATGTTGTCCACCCAAGCCGGGGCTTTCGGTAGGCTAGACTCTAGTGGGTCTGCTGCAATCGTTGCGTCCTCTGGCTCGTCGTTGTTTTCTTTTTTCTTTTTTTGTTCTCTTACCTTGATGTCCTTTTGCTCACTTGCTTTGATATAAACATCTACCGCATGTGCATAATTCCAGGGATTCATTTGCTCCCTTCGCTTTACGACTTCTAGCATGATTTCTCGGCCGATATTTCCTTTTTTTGTGTTTACTACGATTTCCTTGTAGTCCTGTTCTTTTTCGGGGAATAATTGAACATCACGTTGAAGGTCAGTGCTCGTAATTGAAATATACGTTTCTCGATCTTGATAGCCTAACGCGGAAATCACTAAGAAATACTCACCAGGCATGAGTGAAAGCTCAAAGGATCCTTCTACGCTTGCTACCGTACGCTGGTCCGCTGTGTTTTTAACATAAATCTTCGCAAATGGGATAGGTGATTTTCTTTCGTCCACCACACTTCCACGAACAAAATTCTGAGCGAATAGTCCATTAGTTAGGAGAAGGAATAAGGTGAAAAAAAGTAATTTCATACAGTACTAAGACTTGTTTTGTCCAATTTTGTTACACGAAAATCTTGAATTACGCTTCTTTTTCGTTTGACTTATCCTTTAAGAATTGTTGGTGACTTCCCACGCGTTTCATCATCCAGCGTTTTACGAAGAAAGTTGCTAGTGCAATGATCGAGAAAACATAATTGGATGCATATTTTTCAAATCCCTCTGTAAAACATAAGTAAGTGACTGTTACGAAAGAAACGCTTGCTACTGCTAACCAGAAGTAGCTCATGATGGTGTTGTATAATTTCATGTTATTTAAAGTCTAATTCATTTTCCAATTGGAACTTTCCAACGGGTTTAATTAATTCATATTTGCTAAAGTCCTGCTTTGTTCTAATACCCTCTCCAAATAGTGTTCCTTTTGGAGAACGAACAATCACCGAAGATTTGGTGTAAATTGAACTATCCTTTTGATTCCAAAACAAGGCCTCTGTTTCCAGAGTCTGCTTCTTTTCATAATTATATAGTCGAACAGAGTCTTTCACCATGAGGGTTCCTTTGGTGTTATTAATTTCGCCATACAAAGCGGTCAATTTGGAGACGATTTCACCTTTTTCATTAAAGAAATGAACTTTTAAACTGTCCTTTATCTTCGTGATTTCCTCTTTTCCTCGAAACGTTTCTGCTAATGCAGCAAAAATCTCTACGCGAGCATATCCTTCGTCAGCGTAAATCATCTTGAGATTTTTGGTTGTTTCGTCAGGAGAATGCGCGTCAAAACTGATGCGCTCGATGGCGTCTAAATCATTTTCACAGGAATAGATTCCTACGAGAAAAAGACTCAGTAAACTGATTAATCCAATTTTCGTTGTCTGAACCACTTGTCAAAATTGGAAGGTGCGAGGATGAAACCTAGATTTACGGAAACAAATTTTTCTTGTATCCCGGAACTTTGATTGCTTGAACGTGTACCTAAGTTCACACTGAAGTTCACCGAGGATGCGGACATTTGAGCCATAATAGGAAGTCCCAAACCGAAACTCACTGCAGACTCTTGGTACTGAATATTATTGGTTGTGTATGGCAGTGATTGTGTATAATAGCCAAATCGATAGGTCATTTTCTCCAGTCCTTTCAAGGTGGAAATATTCTCCATTAAACGAGATTCCGGATTGAATTGAGCACCAAAGGAAAGGCGTTGAAAATTTGTCATTCCAAAATCAGGAATTAAATCCGGAGCATTATGCCCCAGCGCGCCGAATTGACTAAAGGATGCCATCAAACTTAACTTTGGATGTAATTCCCTTGTCTGACGTTTCATATTAGGCAATAAAATACTATAGTTTAGTCCAAGTTGAAGCGTGGATGAATTCAACAAATGAATAGGACTTCTGCTAAATGCAATGGTATCGTAGGTCGCACTCGAATTTATATTGGAAGCGGTATAAAATTCATCTTGGTACTCACCTTTTATGGTTTGATAAGGAATGTACACAACGCTTAAGCTAAGCAATTGTTTTTTTCCTATTTGTTGCTGAAAATACGCTCCTAATTCGTAGTGAAATGAACGGATGATCATGGAGTTTTTGTTGAGACCACCTTGATTGGATCCGGACGCGATTAATTTCGCTTGACGTTCGTTGGTCACTGTCCCAAATAGGTATGATGCATTTGCACCGATGGAAAGTTTTGTTTTTGGGCGGTAGACTAGTCCATATGAATACCCAAGAAATAAGTCTTGAATCGCTCCGCTTCCTTTGTAGGTGTATTCCAAAGAGTCAACTCCTGTAAATATTTTGTCGGTGATTTGATATCCTCTGGACGAATATGGTTTTAGTCCGAAAGCCATCCCCATATTTTTTTTTATTTTCAATCCGATGGCGATGTGATCTACCATACCCGCAAATCCGATTTGCGTTTTCGTTTGCTCGGAATAATTCGAAATTCTCGTTTGAATCCCATACGAATAGAGGGTATTTCCTGTACTCATCGTATTGTAGGTTGCAGGATTGTAAAAGTTCAGGATGGTTGAATCGAAAACATTGATGGTGTTCTTTCCAAGCGCATCGAAAATCCCATGATTTTGTGCCGCACTTTCACCTAGTCCATAGAAGGAGGCAGGTTGATTGGTGCTTGATTGCGACCAAGTTTGAAAGCATGCAAAAAGGACAAGGAAATTAAAGAGAATCTTCATTCAGACGGTAAATTTCTAGAATTCCTTCTAGGGTTAAATGTTCGAGTACAAAGATGTTACTTTTTTGGTCGAAATCAAAATATTGGGCGTCTCCTCCTGTGAGGTAAACGACTAGGTCAGGGAATTGTGTAAGGTAATACTGGATCATTTGGGTGATTTCGGCTTTCCAACCATGAAAGACACCACTTTCAATCGATTCCTGGGTGCTTTTCCCCGTTAATTTTGTCGAAACAGAAAGTGGAACAAGCGGCAATTTGGCGGTGAACGCATTTAATGCCTTGGCACGCATATTCAATCCGGGTGAAATGGATCCACCCTCATACACTTGATTTGCTCCTAAAAAGTCGAATTTAATGCAGGTTCCAAGGTCAATAATCAAGCGGGGAACTCCTTGATTTTTCAAAGCAATGCCACCGACGTTGCACAGACGATCAATCCCCAAGGTTTCAGGAGTTTGATAAGCCAGTTGAAAAGGGAGTTTCATATGAACAGAAATATAAACCAAGTTTTGAAAGAAATCTTCCAATGAACATTTCCATTCATCTGTGATCACAGACGAAATCAACACTGGAATGTTACCTTGAAGTGTTCCCCAAGGAAAAGAGCTCATGTCGAAGCGTTTAACCTGAGCAATTACGCCGTTTTTCACATATCCAAGCTTCACTTGTGTATTTCCAGCATCTAGTAAATAGGATGTTACTTCGTCTTTCATCGGACAAAGTTAAGCACCTTTCAAAGAAAATTAGATGAGTTTTTGAATAGAAATGAAAAAAAGTATTAAATTTGCCCCACCAATAGCTGGTGCCTTAGCTCAGTTGGTAGAGCAAAGGACTGAAAATCCTTGTGTCCCTGGTTCGATTCCTGGAGGCACCACTAGCCAAAGTCCTGACGGAAACGTCAGGACTTTTTTTTGATATGGATTTTGTTTATGTATTGTATACACCGTTCCGCTTCAGTTGCACTGCTGCGGAACAATTTTCAAAACAATCACTGTTTAAGACAAGATTATTTCTTGTCTTAAATCTATGCAACAAGGTGTCAAACAAAACTTTTAAAAAAATATAGATGGTTTCGCAGCAGTGGTTTCGCAGCAGTGCAACTACAGCGAAGTCCACAGCAGTACATCTAAGCGTTACGGGGACAATTAACGAACCAACGTAATAAATCCTTGCTTCTTCACTTCTGTCCCGCCGAGCATTACTCCTGTCAATAGGTAGAAATAGACACCGTCAGTATGTGGTTTTCCATCGGTGGAGAGCCCATCCCATGCCGCTACACCTGTTTGATCTTCTAGAATGCTGACCATATTCCCCCAACGATTGAAAATCATGATGTCATACGATTTGAAAGCTGGATAAGGCAGTACCACGAAGTCATTGACGCCATCACCGTTTGGCGTAAATACGTTTGGAACCCAAATATCTGGATCACTGACGTAAACAGTCGTTTCGTACGAGGAAACACAGCCTAATTGATCCACAACAGTTAGAGTGATGACATATGGGCCTCCTTGTGAAAAGGTCGTGGTTGGCGCTGTGTTCGAATTCCATGTAAAGGTGGAGTCTGTGCCTAAATTCCATGTCCAACTGACAATCGGCGCATTCGTAAAGGTCGATTGGTCATTAAAATTAATAATACCGTTTATGTCCGCATACACTGGATTCGGAACGAAAAAGGCTTCCAAATCGTCGTCATTGACAGTGATTGGATTCAAAGGCAAAAGAATCTGACATCCAACGGAGTCAAAAATGGTGATGCTTGGCTGATACGTTCCCGGTGTTGCGTAGAAGTAATTAAAATTCACAGAATCAGAGTAGCTAGTACCATCGCCGAGATTCCAAACTAAACTATCGATGTTGGATACATTCGTCAAGTAAAACAATGCTCCCTGTGAGCAAATCGTGGCATCTTGTAGCCAATTTGGTGTTCCCATCGGACCGCCAATCGAAATGTAGTCTAGTACGGTGGAATCATCTGTACAGCCATATTGATCTGTTACAATGAAGTTTAAGTCAAACGTTCCATTCGTTACCAATGTATTCGATGGATTCTCAAGAATAGAGTTATTCCCATTCCCAAAGGACCAATTCCATCCCGTAATCGTTCCATAAGAGAAAGAGGAATCTTGAAAATTGCAAAAGATTGGTGGACAATCATACGCTCCATTTGCATTTGGAACTGCACCAGTAAAGTAGAAATTCGGTATGGCTAATGGTGTGGACATAACCAAGGTCTGGTTAAGGGTATCCTTACAACCGTTTCCGTCTGAAGTAACCAATGATAACAGATGTGAATTGGATAATTGTCCATTGTTTGGATTCGTCAAGGTAACTCCGGTATTCGAATTTGAGCTAATGCTGTTCCCATTTAAAAACCATTCGTAACTCAGTGTGCCATTTCCTGATGATGTATTGAGTGTTTGATTCGTATCCAAATCGCAGAATATACTGTCAATATCAAAGTCCGCAATCGGTTTTGTAATTGTGATGCTTACTCCAGTTGGTTGAGAAGCACATCCAAAAATATCTGTTGCGACAATGGTAGCGGAATATGTACCAACGCCATTGAACGTATGAATGATTACTTGATTCACATTATTGGTGATCAATATAGAATTATCATCAGAGAAACTCGTACTAAATGAACTAAGTGGAAGGCCATTCGATAAGCTAAATGACGTATTGGTAAAGGGAACTGTAAATGGTGAACAGCCATTGTAACTATCCGCAAAAATTCCAGCGATTGGTTTATTGACGACTTTTACCGTGTGTGAAATAGTTGATGTACAGCCAACGCTATTCAATACCATTAATGAGATGGTATAATTTCCGGGTGCCGGATACGTATAACTTTGATTCGGACCATTGTGGATCATTAGTCCATTCCCCATGTTGTAATACCAATCATTGACAGGATGGGAAGTTGTCCCATTCGACCAAGAAGTACTGATATCCGTTAAATTAATCGCTGTCCCGTTACAAACAGTGTCGTTCGACATGGTGAACTGACTAGCGAGCTGAGATATGGTAATGGTGGATGTGATGCTGTCGGAACAGCCTGTGGTGTAATTGTGTATGACCTGTTCAATGTTGTACGTTCCATAAGTTGGGTAAGAATGGCTGGTATTTCCGCCATTGGGTACATCGAGTTGTGCATTTGTGAAATTCACATTTGGCGTATTGTCAAAGAACTCATAATGCATGTCGACATTATCAGTAAGCACTCCGTGAATAGAATTGTCATCAATCGTCACGTTTACTGGAAAGGAGCTCGGATTACAAAATAAAAATGCACTCGGAGTAAATAGGGCAATTGGCGCCAGAATATAAACAGCATCTTCCACTGTAAAGGTGTCCTTACAACCCCTAAAGTCAGCAATAAATGTTACGTCGAAATACCCTGTGTCCGATTCGAATTGGTGTGTTGGATTCTCATCAATGGAAGTTCCATCACCAAAATCCCAGAAATACGTGACTTCATTGGCGTTGTGTGGGACGGAGATGTACGTTGAACTAGTGAAAATTACATCATCGTTTGAGCAGGCTATCAATGGGGTGTAGGTAAAATGAACAGAGTCAATGTGTCCGACAGTGACATAATCATTTTTATTGATCGTATCTGTACAGCCAGATTGTGTAGTGATGATTAAGGTAACATCATAAACACCCACTTGATAGGTTTGTGATGGTGGAAAATGTCCGTTGAATGATTGTCCATTTCCAAAGTTCCATTGCCAGGATACAATCGGATTAGAGGGCGTGAAAGAAGTGTCAACAAACTGCACAATAAGCGGATCACATCCTGCAGTATCTAACGCAAAGAATCCAGCCTGGACATTGGTCATATTGATGTAATCATTTAGCGTAGTGGAACCAGTACATCCTGCTGCAGTTGTTAAACTAAGCGTAACATCGTACAAGCCGCTTTGAGTATAAACATGAGTTGGCGGTGTTAATCCGGTGTAGGTTTGACCGTCTCCGAAGGACCAAACATACGTTCCCGGAATGGTTGTGCTACTCGTAAATTGGATGGATCCGGGCGCACAATTTGAAGTTGGATTCGCACTAAAAATCGGATTTGTATTTGCCTGAATATTTATGGGCTTAGTGATGGTCGAAGTACATCCAGAGTTCGTATTCTGCGAAGTTAATTGAACGGTATACGTTCCGGGAGCATTGAAAACAAAAGAAGGGTTTTCTACGGAACTTGTTCCTTGTCCACCGAAATTCCAGCTCCAGGAGTTGGCTCCAGCCGTAGAATTATCTTGAAAAGAGATGGCTTGTCCAACACAGCCAAAAGTAGGAGCGGTAATTCCAGCTTGGAAATTTGACACTTGAATGCTTTGAGAACTTGACGCAACACACGAGGTGCTTGTGTTCGTTACATTCAAGGTGATGGTGTAATTCCCTGCTGTATTGTAGGTGATATTTGGTGGATTCGCGGCAGTTGAATTTTGACTATTGCCAAAATTCCAAGCATTGCTGAAATTTGCCCCGCTTGAAGAGCTATTGGTGAAGGAGATTGTTAAAGGAACCGTACAACCTAGTCCATTTACGGAGAACGCTACGATTGGTAAAGGATTTACGGTGATATATGCTGTTTTGATTTCGGCATCTACTGTTCCAACAGAATTTGTTACAACCAATGTGATGGTAAATGTGCCAGCCGTACTAAATGCATGCGAAGGACTCGTGAGCGCAGATAATGCCCCATCACCGAAATCCCAGGCATTGGCAACAATGGCATTTATACCATTTGGTGAAGAGGTATTTGTAAAGTTAACTGGCACTCCAACGCAGACCACTAACGGAGTAGCAGTAAAGTTTGCGGTAGGTGTTTGCGCCTTAGAAAGAAATGCAAACACAAGGATAAATACCGTGATAAAAAAGCGCATGAGCGTTACTCGTCAGTTTAGGTAGTGTATTAACGCAAAACAGCACGTTTTAGTTGCTTATTAGCATTGGAAGCACGAAAAAAGTTGCATGGAAATGGTAGGCAAAATTCTTGAACTCATCATTACATCATAGATATCCTTTTCTATATCTTAAATCGATTAGCTAGCGGATTTTAATTCTTTAGGAAAAACCAACTCCATTCCTGGGAAGAAAACATGTCCCATAATGAGGGGATTGAATACAAAATACTGACATTTTACGATTTCGCCATTTGGCAATTGACACCAAAATTTATTCATGTCCATGTTTTCCATTTGGCCAAATTCGTTTCGCTGACCCTCCTTAGAGGCGATTTTAAACATGCGTAATTTCATCGCTTTTCCTTGTTTTTCTTTGACAGAAAGCACACAGAAAGGGACGTTATGTTTGAGGCTGTCCACTTGTTTTGTAGTGAGTTCGTAATTCGCTAATTCGAAGTGAATTTTCTTGTAGCCTTGTAAATAGCGGTAAATGTTTAGGGTGTCAACAGAAGGAATTTTCTTGCCGTTTTGTGTTAAACTAAAACGATTTCCTTTAGCGGCAATATTGAAATTACGGTAGGCTTCTTTTGGATATTGGATGTCCACACTGGCAATTTGATCCATTTCCAATTCAAAAATATTTGTACAAGCCCATTTTCTAGGATCCGCAAAAAAACGTGGTTCAATGATGCCATTCATTCCTTTGATTTGCATCATGACGGGATTGGAACTTTTTCCATTTTCCGCAGTTTCCAATAACATGATTTGCCCATTGTGATCTTGTGATGAGGGACCAATGTACCATGTTTTTGTCCATTCACCATCCTGAAAAATCTCCACTTTCGTATGACTCGCCGACATCAATTTGATAAATTGTTTGTGACTTTTTTCCGATAAGTATCCTTTCAAGGAGATATTGCCAAGGGCTTCCAAAATGTAATGCGCACTGGATTGCATAATACATCCGCCATTTTTGTCAGTCCATTCATTTTCATTTCTCACGAGGGTGAAGGTGTTAGAAAAGGCATCCGAAATAATGATTTTGGAAACGGAATTGGTGTCTGTTACCGCAAACTCAATGTATTCTGAGTCTGAAACACCATCTTTACGGGTTAAATCTACAGCAAACCATCCAAGAATGACAAGCACAACAACTAACGAAAGTAGAATGATTATTTTTTTCATGGTTTCTTATTTTCTAGCGTAGCGTCTTGTTCGAATGAAATTCATGAGAATGCTTAATAGGATGACGATTCCCAGTGGCAATAACATGTTTATGGTTTTGTAGAAACCAGCAAATTTCTTCACTTTTTCTTTGTCAATTTCTTTGATGTCAATTTGACGACTACGAATGTCCAGTACGGAATTGTCCCCCATCATGTAATCAACCATATTTTGGAAAAATTCTTGATTCCCGTAGTAGAGCGAAATCCGACGTTGGTATAAGTCGTAATCCATTTTTAACTCATTAAATCCATTCGGACGGTATAAGTAATTCAAACCTTTTGGATTGGGCATGGAATCATATGTATTTGCAAAGAAAGTGCCATTTCCAATGACCAAAATCTTGCCTTCCTTCTGGCTTTTCGCTTGGAAAGCGTATTTTTTTGGTAAATTTTTCACGAATTCTGGCGGAAGTCGATTATTATAATGGGAATTAAAATATCCTTCCACCATTCCACCTAAACATAGTTTATTAATGGGATCCTCAGGATTATCGACCAATTTAGGCGATTTTCCGTAATTCAAAGGTAATCCGAGGTTTACGAATGGTTGTAATCCAGAAGGAACCGAATTAGGTGATGAGGTAATCAAACTTGTTTGTTTCAGGTTTGGTAAATCCACAAAACTTACTTCGTTGGCATATTTCAGTAAAATTGGATCCACGTTACGCGTAATCGGATGTTTGGAAGGAGTGGCCATCACGTGGAAAAACCAAGGAATAAAAGTCGATTCAGCGAAGGGGACAATTTTGGGTGCGCATTGGACATCCATCATGTAGTTTTCATGAATTTTGATACCATAATCAAATAATAGTCGGTCTAATTTAAGGTTCCTTCGCATGGAATGAGTCATTCCACGTGCCATAAGTGTATCTTCATCGTGACCAAGGGTATTCATACACACCATTAATTTTCCTCCCCTCATAACGAATTGGTCAAGTATGTATAAACTGCTATCTGAATAGGGAATACGTGGATTTGCGATAATGACACCATCAATGTCATTTAAAGCGGCGATGGAATCTGTTAAATTGACATCCGAAAGCGTAAAATAAGGAGCAAGCAAAGCTCGAGCTCGCATGGTTTGCTGATACGTCAATTCCCCATGTCCTTGTATGAATGCAATTCTGGGTTTATTGACTTGCGTTAAACGGCGCATACTTGAAACCAAATTATACTCCAAGTTATTTAAAGAGGTCTCGATAATTTCCGCCATATCCTCCAAACTATTTGGATGTCCGGGTTGTGTTCCAGGTAGAAATTGCACCATGTTTTCTTTGGTGATGCCATTCACAGTGTAACTCATGATTGCACCCGGAAACAACATCACTTTACTTTGCGTTCCGTCTTTCATGTACGTTATCTCCAAGGGCATAATCCCTTTTCCTTTATCGTACAATTGCGCGCGCATGGCATTGACTTCTTCTTCTGACCCAACGTTGATATCCGTGAACAAATATTCAATGCGGTTTCCAGCGATGCGTTTAAAATCTTGTAGTTTATCTTTTAATGCGGTTTGAAAGTGCTTGATTTCCGAAGGCATATTGCCTTCTAAATAGATTTGGATACTAATTCTATTTTCAAAATTATCCTTGTTCGATAAGAAAAGCTCGGTGCTATTTGCCAAAGAATAACGTTGGTCTTTGGTCATATCTATTTTGTAATAGATGAGGGAGCCAATGATGTTCACTAAAACAATCGCCACAGCGACAAGTGCGAGAACCGTCCAGTTGAAAAGTCCTTTTGTGAGATTCTTCTTCATGTTATTTTTTCAATGTTTTAATCACCGTGAGTGAGGCAAATAAGAACAACAAATTTAAAGAGACAAAGTAGATGATATCACCAGAGTCGATCACACCTTTTTTGATGGAATCATAATGGAAGGCAATACCAATATATTTAATAAAGTAATCAAGTTCACCGAATTGACTAAAATTCCCCAATAAATTAAATCCATCATAGAATACCCAGCACATGAACATCGCTAGTATAAACGCAACAATTTGACTGTTGGTGAGTGACGAAGCAAAAATTCCAATGGAAACGAACACTGCACCGAGCAAAATCAGTCCAACATAAGAAGTGATGGTGGCGCCAGTATCGATATTTCCTGATGGTTTCCCCAAGTAATACATGGAAATGAAATAAATAATGGTTGGAATAATAGCGATTACCAGCAATGCAACTCCAGCTAAATATTTCGCAAAGATGAGTTTGAAGTCCGAAATGGGACGCGTTAATAAAAGTTCTATGGTTCCAGTCCGTCTTTCTTCGGCAATCGAGCGCATGGTTATTGCTGGTATAAGGATAAAGAAGATAACGGGGGATAAATTGAAGAAGGGAATCATATCCGCTTCTGTTCCTTCTAATAGATTTGTATTATATGTCAGGACCCAGTGGAATAATCCAGATGCTATCAAATAAATGAGGATAAATACGTATCCAATTACGGAACTAAGAAAACTATTGATTTCTTTAAAAAAGAGTGCGCGCATATGAATTTTTCAGTCTTCAAAAATAAGGATTTTCCACGTACGATGAACAGGGGCAAATTTTCCTTTCAACCTTGATCTTTTGAAAAGTTTATTCAAAAAAAAATCCCGCGAGAGGCGGGATTTTAATGATGAGAATGTACTACTATGCTTTTTTTACATTGATTGCATTCAAACCTTTACGACCTTCTTGTAAATCGTACTCAACTTCGTCGTTTTCTTTGACTTTGTCGATTAATCCTGTTACATGAACAAAATACTCTTTGTTCGTGTCGTCTTCGATAATAAATCCAAATCCTTTAGATTCATTAAAGAACTTTACTGTTCCTCTACTCATTTTGTAATAAATTAATTTTGGGTAAAGGTAGACTTAATTACTGATTATCCAAAAAAAAGTGAATTATTTTGCCTTTCAGTGTATTTAAGTCATTGAAATCCATCGAAGTATTCCCTTAAACTCCATGCTTCGGGTTTTTCTGAGAACCATGGTTTAATTGTTGGCCAGATGGATTGAAATAGGGGAGATAGACGGTAATTTTCTAGTGCTTCTTCATTTTCCCAGTGACTGTAAGTCATGATTACACAAGGATTTTTAATGTCCTGCATCAATTTCATTCCTTTACAACCTGGAAACGAAGCCACAGACCATTTGACTTCTTCAAAGTGATTTAAGAATGCTTGGAGATGATCTTCTTGAAATTCGAGCTTAACAATTCGTGTAATCATTGAACTAATCAAATAGTGATTCAATGTCCTCCTTAGAGCCTTTTGGTGTAAATTCCACATGAACAGGATCACCTTGCCTCATGCCAAAAAGTCTATTTGCTCCACCAGTACTGCCATTTGCTCCTCTGTTTATAGCGATTTCTAGCAGTTCACTACTATTGAACAAGGCCACACGTTCACCCATGGTGACGTTGTTATAGGTTTCATTGATTTCGTCGATGTAATATTCTTTGTTCAAATATTTAATCGTGAATGGCGTTTTTTCGCCAAAACGATCGAAATCTGATTTACTGATGTTCGTGATTAAATTTCCATATCCATCAATATGAATAACATTTCCACGGATGATTAAATGTTCAATAACTGGTTTTTGCATGAAAGCACGCTTGTATCCAGTTGTTGGATTCGCGAAACTACCTATCGACTCTCCTGCGGCAATCCTTTTCGCAAGTGGAATAAAGCAATTTTTTGTTGGAAACTTGACCATTTCTGGATGGTTCAAAATGTCCGTGAACTGATATAACTCATCTGGATGCTCCTCATCTAAAAAACAACCGAAAAATCCATTGTCATTCGAAATAAAAAATTGTCCTCTGAATAACATGATGGTAGGAAAACTTACTTTTTCTCCTGTTAAGATGGGTTCGCTATCCACGCCGATGATGTGAATCGTTCCTTTTGGAAAGTCTTGGTAACAACAACGCAGTTGAAAAGCGGCGTTAGCTACATCAAACGGACGAATATTGTGTGAGATGTCGATAATCGTCGGTTGCTGCATTTGATTTAAAACGGCACCCTTCATCGCGGCCACATAGTAGTCTTGAAGTCCAGTATCTGAAGTAAGAGTTACGATTTGCATGTCAAACAGAAATCAGTGTCCGCAGAAATTTATAATTTTACCAAAAGTAATCTAAATAAGAATATCACCCTTGAACATACATTAAAATAAATTGAACACAGCAAATCGACATATTGAAATTAGCGGATTGAATCCGGCGGAGATCTTTGGAGTAAATGATGTAAACCTGCGTCACATCAAAACATTCTTCCCGAAACTTAAAATTACCGCTCGGGGAAATATGATATCCCTTAATGGTGACGAAGAAGTGATGGATGAGTTTGAACGTAAATTCAACTTACTCATTCAACATTATCAAATATTTAATCATTTAACGGAGAACAACATCGATAATTTGATGCTCGATGATGGTTCAAAAATGCTGTCTACAGACGATGGATCCGAGATTTTAGTGCATGGTAACGGTGGAGCAAAAATCAAGGCGCGCACGGTGAACCAAAAGAAAATGGTTCAAGCGGTTGATAAAGACGATATGGTTTTTGCTGTCGGACCCGCAGGTACTGGAAAAACATATACCGCTGTTGCATTGGCTGTGCGAGCCCTTAAAGCGAAAGAAGTCAAACGCATCATTTTAACGAGGCCAGCTGTCGAAGCAGGTGAGAATCTTGGTTTTCTTCCTGGGGACTTAAAAGAGAAGCTCGACCCATATTTAATGCCGCTGTACGATGCTTTACGGGATATGATTCCCGCAGAGAAATTGGCAGACATGATTGAATTTGGTGTGATCGAAATTGCACCTCTTGCGTTCATGCGTGGACGAACATTGGATAAAGCATTTGTCATTTTGGATGAAGCTCAAAACACAACACAAATGCAAATGAAAATGTTTTTGACACGTATGGGAATGACAGCGAAATTCATCATAACTGGTGACATGACCCAAGTTGATTTACCAAGTAAACAGCGTTCCGGACTAGCATACGCTTTGGATGTGTTGAAGGATGTGGATGAAATTAGCGTGATTCGTTTGGGACAAAGTGATATCATTAGACACCGATTAGTAAAGAAAATTATCGAAGCATTCGATAAAGCAGAAACAGAAGCAAAGACACAAAAAGAACTAAAAGAGAAACAAGCATGAACGCAATAACAGAGTCAAATTTTAATTTCAAGGGACAAACGAATGTATATCACGGCAAAGTACGTGATGTGTATACCTTGGATAATGGGTTGTTAGTCATGGTTGCTTCAGATCGAATTTCTGCATTTGATCATATTTTACCGAAAGGAATTCCGTTCAAAGGACAAGTGCTCAATCAAGTAGCGACGATGTTTTTAGAAGCAACAAGAGACATCGTACCAAACTGGCTCGTTGCCACTCCTGATCCAAGTGTAGCCGTTGGTTTGGCTTGTGAACCGGTACGTGTTGAAATGGTGATACGCGGATACCTAGCTGGACATTCAGCACGCGAGTATAAATTGGGCAAACGCATGTTGTGCGGTGTAGTTCTTCCGGAAGGAATGAAGGAAAACGATCGATTCCCAGAGCCGATCATTACGCCGGCAACGAAAGCGGAAGAAGGACACGACGAAGATATTTCCAGAGAAGATATTTTAGCGAAAGGAATCGTTCCGCAAGCGATTTATGAAAAAATGGAAGTGTATACACGTGCCTTGTTTCAGCGAGGAACAGAAATGGCTGCAGCACGTGGATTGATTTTAGTAGATACAAAATACGAATTCGGAATTCGCAATGGGGAAGTAATCTTGATAGACGAAATTCACACACCTGATTCATCACGGTATTTTTACAAAGATGGGTACGAGGAGAGACAAGCGAATGGCGAAGCTCAAAAGCAATTGTCGAAAGAATTCGTTCGTCAGTGGTTGATTGAAAACGATTTTCAAGGATTAGACGGACAACAAATGCCATTTATGCCGGATGAATTTGTTCAAACAATCACAGATCGTTACATTGAACTTTACGAGAAAATCACTGGAAATGCATTTGTGAAATCAGAAACTGCTGATATTACGCGTCGCATTCAATCAAACGTAGATTCTTATTTGAATTCCTTGTAAATAGATCACAACATTTACGAATTAGTAGATTCAAAGATTAAGCCTTAATTTTACTTAAAAGAAGCTGATTGTGCGATCCTTTTGGATTCCATCGGCTGGATAAACGAAACTATGTCAGTTCATTCAAACGTAAAAAAAGTAACGACGCATACCCTTCATGAAATGAAGAGTGCCGGACAAAAAATATCGATGCTTACTGCCTATGACTTT
>CAMAPI010000009.1 GCA_945860065.1 Chryseobacterium gleum
AATTCGAAAAACATAGCTGCGTTTAGTGCAGCAGGTTATTTTTACGCTTTGCACATCCAAAAAACGCTGAATGTTCCCATCGGAATTATCAACAGTAGTTACGGTGGATCTACGGTGGAAGGATGGTTAAATCCGAGTACGGTTCAGAAATATGCTGACTATCCATTGAATACGAATATCCCTGATTCTTTAAGTCATCTTAGGCCATGTGTCATGTTTCAGGGTATGGTTCGCCCGTATCGAAATTATCAAATCAAAGGATTTGTCTGGTATCAAGGCGAAGGAAATGTTGGACGCTCGTCAACATATTCACAAAAACTACAAGACCTTGCTTACCTATGGCGATTCACGTTTGAAAATCCAGCATTGCCCTTTTACGTAGTAGAAATTGCGCCGTATACGTACGATGGCATCAGTGAGCCAGCAAAAATTCGCGAAGCACAATTTATTGCTGCTCACACCTTAGAACATGCGGGAATCGTATCAACAAATGATTTAGTTCCAATATCCGAATCGACCTGTATTCACCCATCGAATAAGCAAGCAATCGGTGAAAGATTGGGGAATTTATCCTTATTGGAAACGTATGACTGCGATACCATTCAAGCGCATTCACCCAGTTTTAATCGACTCGAAATACATAAGGATTCAGTGATCTTGTTTTTTGAAAATACTTACGAAGGACTTCAGCATGACGGTGTGATTATCGGATTCGAACTTGGAGATACCATGCATGAATTCCATCCCGTTTTTGCTCAACTTGGACCAGAGAAGAACACCATTATTCTTCCACTTGAAAAGGGATCTAGCTTTCATTCGCTTCGATATTGTTTTAAAAACTATCAAGTAGGAAACCTTAAAAACAGTGCTGGATTACCGCTGATCCCATTTAGAACAGATCCATGGAATGAATAATTCTTTGGCCATGAACAACATCAAATCCATCGATTAATCTATTTTTACCAAAACAAGTCCATTTGAAACAAGTGTATTTTTATTTTATTCGAAATCGCGCCAAAGCATTGCTATTGTTCGTTACTGCTTGTTTTTTAATTTGGCAACTTCCTGACTTGATTTTTCATCCAAATGACATTCTTTTATCGGGAGGTGGCGATGGATTGAAAAGTTATTTTTGCTTTTATTACCACATTCATTACGATGATTCACTGCTTCATTTTACCGGCATGAACTATCCACATGGGGAGCATTACATGTTTACCGATGGATTTCCTTTAATTACCTGGTTAGTACAAATACTCCCTTTCTTAAAACCATATGGAATCGCACTGATTCACTTGAGTTTAGTCCTGAGTTTATGGCTCACGCCACTTTTCATCTATCTGATTCTCAAAAAATTTAAAACGGAAACGTGGATTGCTCTTTTAGGAGCCTTTTCCCTTTTTCTCCTTCAACCACAATTCCCTCGTTTATTCAGTCACCTTAGCTTGGCTTATTCGCTTTTTTTTCCACTTTCATGGTATATCCTGATACGTTACAAAGAAGATTCATCAAACTTAAAATGGCTCTTTTTATCGATGACGAACCAGTTGTTTTGGTATTTCATGCACCCCTATTTAGGATTCATCATTACTCTGTTTTATGGACTTGATTGGTTGTTTCAACAAGTTCAAAAAGTATCTTGGAAGAAACGATTATTAGACTTTGTTCCGGTTGTAACACCGGTGATTTTTATGCAACTTTTCCTGAAGTTGACAGATCACATCAAGGACCGACCAGTTAATCCTTATGGTTTTTTTGAATACCAAGCTCATTGGAAAAGTATCTTCCTACCTCCTACAGGTTCAATACACCGTTGGCTGCAATCATTTATTAATTTCATCGATGTTGGTTGGGAAGGACAAACATACCTTGGTTATTTAACTATTCTTATGCTTGTAGTGGGATTGATTAAGTTGGTCCCTCATGTTCGCAATCGTTTTCGGTCGTTGAATGCCTTTCACCGATCTTTACTCTTTCCTTTTATTGGAGCAAGCATTCTGTTAATCCTCTCTTTTGGTTTTCCATTTAATGGCAATCCAAACTGGTTAGAATTCGTTCCATTCCTAAAACAATTCAGGGCGCTCGGTAGATTCTCCTGGCCATTTTACTATGTTTCTGGAATAGTGGGGATTGTTTTGTTGTCCCATCTATATCGTAGTCAATCACAAAAAAATAAAAGCTCTTCATACCTTTCAGCTGCTGTTGTTTCTCTTTTAATCGGTCTACAAATCGTTGAAGCTTGGAACCTGCTCACTATTCCTGAATCGTTTAGCACAAACTTATTTCAACTGAAAAACCTGAGTAAAGAACAAAAACAACTCATTCAATTCAGTAAAAAGGAAAAGGGGAAATACCAAGCAATTCTTCCAATGCCATGGTTTCATATTGGATCAGAGACCTTTGGTAAGGCGGCAACGAACGAGGTCCTTATGCATACTTTTTTAATTTCTGCACATACTGGGATTCCAATCAATGCGGTCATGATGGGAAGAACTTCCAAAGAACAAACCTTGCGTTATTTTCAGTTTTTTAATTTGAAGGAGACCAATCGATTAAACGTTGAAAATTCCTTATTACTTGTTCATCCCCTTGAAAATGGACTTTATGCTGAAGATGAACAATTGCTCTATGATGAAAGCAAATCCTTATATAACAATGGTCATGTCGAACTTCATCTCCTTGAAAAACAAAACCGAAAATGGAAGGATGCGAATACATATAAAGTTATAGCAAAGGATGATTTTGAGGACAAAAAACGCTGGGGATCCATGGTGAAAAATGGACGTTTTCATGGCTTGATAGAAAATTACAATACCATTTTAATCCTCGATTCTACTCAAACTGAACCAGAAAAATGGTATGACTTATCCTATGACTATTACCCAGATTGGAGCAAACCCATTGCTAATGTTTGTTACCTAGAATTCGTTCACCCAGAAACGAAAGCAATTACATGGTTTTATAACAGGAGTATCTGTTCTTTTCCTGGAATATCAAAAAAATCAATTCATGTCAACATAAGCTTCAAGACACAAAGGTTCCCTTGTGAATACCATTGTTTCTTAATCGGAAATTCAACAAATATCTATTTTGAAATCGATCATTTGAAATTGAAAAAACTCGTAGAATAAAAAAGGGCAAATTTCTTTGTCCTTTCTATACTGGTTAGATGTCTAATTGATACACTTTTGATAGCGTTTTATTATCTCCAAGGTTTATTTCCAAATCCTTAATTATTCCATCATGTATGTCGTATACCCAACCATGCACATGCACCACTTGGCCATTTTCCCAAGCGGTTTGAACGATAGACGTTTTCGCTAAATCTAAAACCTGCTCTACAACGTTTAGTTCGACAAAGCGGTTAAAACGATCCTTCTCATTCTCGATGGCATTTAATTCATCTTGGTGAAAACGGTAAACGTCTTTAATGTGACGAATCCAATTATCGATTAGGCCGATATGTTTGTTTGTCATAGCAGCTTGAACACCACCACAGCCGTAATGCCCACAAACGATGATGTGTTTCACTTTTAAGACATTCACTGCGTAATCTAAGACAGAAAGCATATTCATATCAGAATGCACCACCATGTTTGCAATATTCCGATGAACGAAAACTTCTCCTGGCTCTGCGCCAATAATTTCGTTGGCAGGAACACGGCTATCGGCACAGCCTATCCATAGAACGGGAGGAGTTTGTCCAAGTGATAATTTCTTAAAATATTCCGGATCGTTTTCCAGTTTACCTGCAACCCATTTTTTGTTGTTTATGAGCAGTTGATTATAAAATGTTTCCATGAGGATTATTTTTTTAAATGTTGAAAGTTAATCAGTTGGAAATCAATTTCCTTGTGAACTGATCCATATTTTTTAAATTCTTCTAATAATTCGAGTATGTCCTGGTCAATACTTTTACAATTGCTTGCATCAATGATTATTTTCGAGTGAGGGGCAGCGTTTTCCAACGTTGTATGAATCCCCACCTTATTTAAAAAGGTAACTTCCTCTGATAATTTGATGCGTAAGACACCATCCACCTCTGACTTAGTGAAATGATTTTGAAAATTTCTGCGTAAAATGTAGTAAATAGAAACAATGAGTCCGATGCCGATTCCCTTTAACAAATCAGTAAATAAGACCCCAACAATGGTTAGAACAAATGGAATAAACTGATCCATTCCTTTATAAAACATCTCCTTAAATAGGCCTGCTTTTGTCAACTTATATCCAATCATAATTAAAATAGCAGCTAAAGAAGCCAAAGGGATTTGATTCAATACCGCAGGTAACAGAAGGATAGCAAAAACTAACAAAATCCCGTGAAATACTGTGGCCATTTTCGTTTTCACTCCAGCGCCAATATTCGCCGAACTTCTAACAACAACCTGTGTAATGGGTAGACCTCCGATTAAACCTGAAAAGATGTTCCCAATTCCTTGAGCTGTTAACTCCCGACTCGTTGGAGTTGTGTATTTTTCAGGGTCCAGCTTATCTATTGCTTCCACACTCAGCAAGGTTTCTAAGCTTGCCACGAGGGCAATGGTAATGGCAACTGTATAGACTTGCCAATTCCCCAATGCACTGAAATCCGGAAAGAAAAGAACCTTTGAAATTTCTCCCATACTCGATAAGATGGGAAGTTGCACCAAGTGTTTCGAACTTACCTCAAGGAATGAACCTTTAAATAGCAACTGAATAGCAACGCCAATTAGAACGACGATTAAAGCGCTCGGGATTAATTTAAGCAAGCGATTTCGTTTGAAGAAGGGTTTATCCAAAAGGATGATGGCTAAAATCGAAAGGACACCGATAATAACTGATCCTTCCTGAAAGGCATTCAAAGAGTAAGCTAATTCAGAAAACGTATTATGGCCATCTAACTGCCAAAAAGATTCGTCACCGAAAAAGTCTTTGTCGTATCCAAGTAGATGAGGGAATTCTTTCAGGATTAAGGTAATCCCGATTGCCGCCAACATTCCTTTAATTACGGAAGTAGGGACGTACTTTGCGATGATTCCTAATTTAAAAAAGCCAAATATCAATTGAATTATTCCGGCTAAAATGACAGAAACCAAAAAGGCTTCATAGCTCCCCAAAAGAGTGATGGATGATATAATGATGGTGATGAGTCCAGCCGCTGGCCCGGATACACCTACGCGTGAACCGCTAATTAAACCAACAATAATCCCACCAACGACTCCAGCCAAAAGTCCTGGGAACAAACTCGGTAATGAAGGGATATTTTCCACATTTGTGGAAGCCAAACCAATCCCGAGACAAAGTGGCAAAGCCACTAAAAAAACGACTAATCCAGCGAGAAGGTCCTTCCCGATAAATTTATTTAAAGCATTCATAAAAAAGAGTTAATTAATTAAAGAAATAAAGTGTTTTTAACTAACAACTTCTGGAGGTTGGGGGTTTTTAAAATGAAACAGGAGTGATTGTAATGGAAAATACGTGAAAAATCCATTCTTTTTCTTTGCTAATAACAGAAAACATTCTGAACGTGAGCAATATTCTTTTTCGAGTTCTTCCTCAAATAATAGGGGTAAATCACCTTCTTCAGCATCTAATTCATCCGAAAAATCTGCATTTGATGTTAATTCTGTATCGAATGAAGCAATACTAGAGTCCATGGAAAACGAAACCACTGTCAATAGGAATAATTGGCCGACAAATACCAGTAAAAAAAACCTAGACAACTTTTTCGATTTCAATGTGTTTCTCATATTGTTTTCAGCCGATTAAATGACCCCTAAATTCTTACCGACTTTAATAAATGCCGCAATTGCCTTATCCAAATCCGCTATCGTGTGAGCGGCAGAAATCTGCGTTCGAATTCGAGCCTGTCCTTTCGCAACAACAGGATAAAAGAATCCAATCGCATAGATCCCTTCCTCGAGTAATTGATTGGCAAATTTTTGAGAAAGCGCTGCATCGTATAGCATGATCGGAACGATAGGAGAGTCACCAGGTTTTATGTCAAAACCTGCTTCAATAATCTGCTTTTTAAAATAGCGCGTATTTTCTTCGAGACGGTCTCTTAGTTCGGTAGTAGAACTCAAGATTTCGAACACCTTAATCGATGCTCCAACAATTGCTGGTGCCAAGGAATTCGAAAACAAATATGGACGTGAGCGCTGACGTAACATGTCGATGATTTCTTTTTTACCAGTAGTGTATCCACCCATTGCTCCGCCTAAGGCTTTGCCCAGTGTTCCAGTAATGATGTCAACTCTGTCCATTACGCCACAATGTTCAGGCACTCCTCTTCCCGTTTTACCGATAAATCCTGCCGAGTGACATTCATCAGTCATAACGAGGGCATCGTATTTATCAGCTAAATCGCATATTAAATCCATTTTGGCGATATCACCATCCATGGAAAATACTCCATCCGTAACAATCACTCTAAAACGCTGATCTTGCGCTTTGATCAATTGTTCTTCTAAGTCATTCATATCTGAATGCTTATAACGGTAGCGCGCGGCCTTACACAAGCGCACACCGTCAATGATGGAAGCATGATTCAATTCATCTGAAATAATCGCGTCTTCCTCTGTAAATAATGGCTCAAAAACACCGCCGTTTGCGTCGAAAGCTGCTGCATACAAAATGGTATCTTCCGTTCTGTAAAATTGTGCAATTTTCGCCTCTAATTCCTTATGGATGTCCTGAGTTCCGCATATAAAGCGAACGGATGACATTCCAAATCCATGCGTATCCAAGGCATTCTTAGCAGCAGATACCACTTCTGGATGAGAGGATAAACCCAAATAATTGTTTGCGCACATCACAATCACTTCTTCACCAGTTGAAATGTTCACTTTAGCGCCTTGTGGACCAGTAATGATGCGTTCCTTTTTCATTAACCCATTTTCTTCAATGGATGTTAATTCTTGAGATAAAAATTGTTTGATTGATCCGTACATATTACAGTTTTGCGCGTTCTTGTATTTTCTTTGTCAGTAACTGCGAGAGTAATTTCGCCTCTTTATCGTTGAGTTTTCTTCCAAATGTTATTTTCTTTTGAAAATAGTGAAAGAAAAATCGTTCACCGCCATTAATCCAAGGCGACGATTCCCAAATGGACTGGATTGAGCCTTGTTCTGGAATTTCGTAATTGAAGTTCTTCATGTTATCGAAATAATATGGATGAGATTTCCCATAGGAAAGAATGCTCTTCTTCAAATGAAAGGCACGGTCGTCAATTTTAATGAATTCTTGTCCAAAAAGAATCCACAGAAAGGACTTTGTCACACGAAATGCGTAGTAGCACCAAAAGACAACAAACACCCATAAGATAATCACTTCTTGTTCTTTTAGCGGCATGACATTCAATGCCCAGAAAACTGTTCCACCAATGACATACCACATCGCCAACCAAGAGCCCATGATGGCATTGATCCAGCCATTTTTTTCCGGATCGATGACAATCGTTGTTTTATTTCGTTGATCAACGAAACTGATTCTATTTCCTATCCACTTCACCTTACAAAATTAAAATAAAAAAGCCCCATTTCACAATGGGGCTTTAAGATATTCGATTATTTTAGAAATGCCATAAGTCATGTTCCCACTTACGGATATCTTCTTTAATTCTTTCTGCTTCATACAATGCATCTACACCATATTTGTATTCTTGAATCTCGCGATCAAATTTATCAGACACTTTGTAAATTGTTGAATTGAACTTACGTTTCCAGAATAAATCATCCATTGACATCCATTGTGCGTCGTTTTTGTCGTTGTACACGTAATAGTTAATGATTACGTTTCGCAACTCTTCAAAATAGATCCAGAACATTTCGCGTTCTTCTACACGTCCTTCATATTCTTCAAACGTATTGGCAATCGAACTGAACAAAAATGGTTTACCGGTTTGATCGTAAACCACCAAGTCACCACGTGTAGGTAATTCACCTTCTCCTGGTTCTTCATACGTATAGCGTGCAACAGGTGCAATACCGATGATGCGACGATCCAACAATGAACGTTCTTTATCAAAGAACCAATCTTCTTTAATATTATAAGCCACGATATTATTAGAAGGAATGTACATGGTAATACCATCTTTACGAACTGGAGAATTCACCGAAGCAAAGTCCCACCATTCTTGTAATTTCGTGATTTCAATGCCATATAAATCTTCGTAATCTGCATCAGAACGCAATGAATCTAAATATACCGTTAAGGATTGATCTGTTTTCACGATGTCTAATGTATCTTCAGAAACTGAGCGATAGATGCGAAGTTTCGGTCCGATACCACCTGAAGTTACCACACCATTGATTTCATTACGGTATTTTTTGACTTCGAAATAGTCGTTTTGACCTTGATGAGCAATTGGATATTTGAAACTGAATCCATCTTCCACATCAGGATAAAATTCACTAGAAACGCGATACATCGTCAAGTCTCCTAACATAAGGTGACGCAACATGATTGTCCAAAGGGACCAACGACGTTGATCTTTGTTCCAAGTTGGATCATCGATGTCGTTAGGTGAAGACGGACGGTAAGACGAGCCAGAAGCTAAATCACCATCAAAATAGTCGTATGGTAAAAAGATATCATGATTGATCTTTTCACGTGAATCGATTCGAGAAAACACACGTTTCGACCATACTAAGTCCGCTTCGCGAACATATTCTGGCTGAACTGCCTGTCTAACTGGAACTTCTTCCTTAATTACGACCCCATCCTTTACCCCATTGGGCAATGTATTATAGGGCCCTCTTTGAGGACGATCTTGGCTATAGCTTACAGCAGTAAGCAAACATCCGACAACCAACAATACATTTTTCATATGCATTTCTTTTAATTTACACTATTAAGGAACAACCTTAAGTACTCCTGAAGCAATTGATGGAGTTGCCGTACCTGTTCTTTTGTACGTTACATCAATCGCGATTTTTTTACCTGCTTTGATTTTCGCAACCACACTTGATGGAACACGGTCACCAGAGAAAGGAATCGTTTCATTTCCAATAGAAACTTCACCACCGATTACCGTAAATCCAACACCCGTAAATGGACTATCTGGACCTAAACTTACCGTTGCTTTAAATCCAATTGTTTTTGAAATTGTCGAACCTTGCAATTGAGCACTTGGAAACGGTTTCACTTTATATTTGAATGTTCCAAAGCCTTTCGATTTTCCATCTTTATCCTTACCTGTTAACGTAATTGTTACAAATTTAGAAGGTCCAGTGATATTTACATAGAATCCATTGTACTTATTACCATCTGAATCAGTCCAAGAAGCTTTTGTTTTCGAACCACCATTAACAGTGATGTCAGAACTAACCATTCCAGCTACAACCGGAACAACTTTGTTATTCCATCCTTTGTAAAGGACACTCATTTCTGGTAAAGAAATAGAACCTTGTGGTTTTGCGATTGCTACTTTCCAAGACCAAGGACGTCGGTATTCAACACCTGACTTGTTTCGAATCATCACCGTACCACTTAAATTCATTTCACCAGAACCTGAAGCTCTTGTTTTTACCGTTCCAATTCCATCAGTTACAACAACTGAACCAGGACCAGTAACTTCTGGATTATTATCTGAATCGTAAGCTGCCATGGTAACTTTCAATTCAATATCTTCACCTTCTGTAGCCACACCGGGACCAGAAACTAATTCTTGAATTTTATTGAAAGAAAATTCTCCAACGGTTACTTTACTTTTCAATAAATTTACGGCTTTCGCACGTGCACTTAATATTTCATTTTGAAGAGAAGATAGCGAAGCCAAAGCACCTACTAGTGGAGCGTGATCAAATGTACGACCCATCCAATGGATATTTTTTTGCTCATGGTGATCTGCAAATTCAATTTTAGTCAATTCTTGATAGAGTCCAAGTAATACTTCCTCGTCTTCAGGATTCACTTTATTGGATTTTGAATTGATCATTGCCGCAATCTTATCCTGCAACTTCATATTTGGAATGTTATCGTTAATGTTTGTGACTTTAACTTTCCAATTATTCTTCTCGCCTTCACGATAAGTTCCAGTTGTTTCCACCATAAATTTACGGAAATCATTATATTGTTTCCATAATTTTAAACCGTGTTTTGTTGGGTCTAGTTTCGTAATCTCAGAGCCTACGATCTCATGCATTGGAACATCAAATTGATCCTTCGCTTCAACAGCTATTAAGTTCAAACGCGTTGGTAGTAGCGGGAATTTAGGATTGTATTTTCTCCACACAATCACCTTTTCATCTTCGTTCCTGACCGTTTTCACATCTTCATTAGACTTCTCCATTATTTCAATTTTGATGTCGTCGATGTATTTGATTAATAATCCAGCTTCTTTGTCAATTTTCTCAATCATACCTAAGTATTTTTTGATTTTTATGATTTTAGCCCTACCAGATTCGTCTTTTGCCGTTGAGCTTATTTCTTCGATCAAAGCACTTTTTGCAGCGTTACCGCGCTCTAATTGTGTAATGCTTCCTCTTTGAATGTTCTCTTCAATTGCTACGAATGCATCCAAAATTTGTTTGGAAACGTTCAATGCAAGAAGAGCAGTCAAAACGAGGTACATCATACCAATCATCTTCTGTCTTGGGGTTTCCTTACCACCTGCCATAATTTCTAGCTTTTAGTTTGTTTGTAATTAAATAAAATTAGTACCTACTAAAATTAAGCTTTCATAGCTTTCAACATGTTACCATATACGTTGTTCAAATCAGTTAAGTTTTGAGCCAACAATGACATGTTTTCACGGTAAGCAGCCGTATCCGATGCTGAAGCAGCAAGATCCGTCATGATGTTGTTGATATTCACTTGGAGATCACTCATTTGACCTAATGTGTCCAAGTAGTCTTGAGAAGATTTCAATTGTAATTCGTACACATTGTTCAATGCGCCAAGGTTTTGACCTAATTTATGCATTTCAGAACCGAAGTTTCCTAGTCCTTCACCTGCAATACCTGCGATTGCTTGTGCAGATGCAGCATATTGGTCAGTTAATTTAGACAATCCAGCAGAAGCTGTTTCCAAACTTTTCACGTAAGTATCTGTTGCTCCAGTAGCTGTCGCCACTGCTCCAAGAGACTTTGCATTGTCGGCTAAATTTGACATACCATCTTTCAAACGTGATAACAACGCTTGATCGATACCTGCTTTGTCCAATTCTTTTGCAAGACCGTCAGCAGCGCCACCGCCACCTACACCTTTTTTCAATAAAGGTAAAAGACGATTTTCTTCATTATTTTCTTGAACGGCTAACTCAGGGAAAACACGTGTCCAATCTGGCTCATCGTGCAGGGGTTCAAGTGCAATGAATGCAAAAATCCCCGCCTCTGTCAACAACCCTAATATCAACATCTGATCACAACCAGGCCAGTGCATAATTTTAAATAACGCACCAACAATTACCACTGATGCTCCAAATCCAGAAACGTATTTTACAAATAACTTATACTTTTTTGAAGCAAAAAAACCACCATTACCACTCATAACTTTTTGTTTTAAATTAAACTATAGATTAACATTGATTACTTAATTGTGATATCGCTTTGGATTTCTTCTCCGTTCTCCGCTTCGATATTTTTACCACCGCGACCCAAGTGAGTCATTGTGTTTCTAAATCCAATATAAGACTTAGCTGTATCTTGGTATTCAAATGAACGTGTACTGTTCATTAAATAGAATCCAATATCCTTCCACGAACCACCGCGCGTTACTTTGCGTTTTTTAGCTGGATGATCTCCATCTTTTGAATCGTATTCGTAGTCAGCACTCATGTCCGTTTCGAATTCATATGCGGAAGGATCATAAGCAGTTGAACACCACTCTGCCACGTTACCAGCCATACAATAAAGTCCAAATCCATTTGGATTATAAGAATAAACTTTCACTGTATAGAATCCACCGTCTTCAAAGTAACGACCTCTCATTGGTTTAAAGTTGGCTAAGAAACAGCCACTTGCGTTTCTGATGTAAGGGCCTCCCCAAGGATATTGCGCCATGTCCAAATCGCCACGCGCTGCTCTTTCCCACTCACTTTCTGTTGGTAAACGGAAATCATTTACAAACAAGTCGCCATTTGACTGCAACCATGAATGGAAAACCTGAGTTCTCCAAACCGAGAATGCTTTTGCTTGAGGCCATGTCACACCAACTACTGGATAGTTGTCATATGCTGTATTCCAGAAGTAGTTTTGAGCCATTGGCGTATGATTTGCATACGTAAAGTCTCTTACCCAACAAAGTGTATCTGGATAAATATTGATTCGTTCTTTAATGATGAAACGGCTTCTGTCTGTATGCCCACGAATGGCATTGTGGCTACCTTTGCTGTTTGTGAACCCTAAATCCAAATCTTGACCTGGATTTGCAAGGATTGAACCTTTCAATGAATTCGTATCATTTATTTTAGTTACACCTTCAGCCCATTGATCGACATAAAGTGTAGTATCCACCCACACTTTGTTAGTGTTTTGGTCAACAGTATATAACGTTGAACGGTGTTGGTCATTTGATTTATAATCTTTACCAAGTGGTTCACGACGATCTCTTCTGTAGATGCTATTTGCAGCATCTCCATTTAAGCTATCGTAAGCGAAGGATTTACGTGCATCGATTGCTTTTGTAATCACCTTCCCACGACGAGCAGCTTCTTTGTAATCAATCCAGAAATAATCAAAGAACAACAAACGCGTATCTATTTCTCTTCTTTTGTAGAAGCTTTCGTCTGCACTATAATACATATCAGACAACAAGAAAGCAATCTCTGGATCTTCGTAATCAATTGGCTCAGCCCAGATTAAAGTAAAGAATTTACTGTTTTCAACGCGTCCACCTTGGTTATAGGTTGTTTTCGCTGTTCCACCTTTCGCTTGTTTGTCCGGTGCATTTTTCTTTCCTGCTCCACTATACATTTGGAAAATACCTCTCAAATCGTCATCTGACATCACCACGTCAATTTTTTGATCTGGAGAAGAAGTAATGCCGTATTTTTTCTGATCATATTGGAATCCATTCATTAATTTCTTCCCTTTTCCTTTTCCTTTATCGTATGTCCCCATCATCGTCAAATACGTTTGATCCGCATTTGCGTTGTTGGTTGAATCCATAAATAATTGGAAAGAAGTGTTTCCTCCTTGAATATCAGAACCCATATTCATGAGTGTACGGTAAGGCTCTTTGAAGAAATTGTCTGGTACATTCATCCAACGTTCAGCTTCTTCATCGAAACTTCTTCTATACAATTTTTCTCGTGCAATAGAATCACGCACCCAATGAACGAATTGACGGTACTCGTTGTTAGAGATTTCCGTTGCGTCCATGTAAAATGCTGGAACAGAAACTGTTTTTTTGCGTGCGGTGTGCATTCCCATGATGTCTTCATCGTCTTCACCTGACTGAAAAGCACCAGAAGGAACGTAAACCATTCCTAGCGGCATTTTCCCAGGCCCTAAAACGTCTGGATACCAGGTATCTCTACCGCTCACACCCACTAAATTTCCCTCTATATCACTACAGGAGTATAAGAAAGTTAGTACAAATAAAAAGCTAATTAATTTTTTCATTCTTTTGTTTTTGGTTCTGCCATTATCCAAATTACCTTGCTACAGGATTCTTTAACTTGGGGTATAACGTAAGAACTGTAAAAATGGTTACATTATATTTTGCACGTCTACTACAACATACGTGGGTGTCTCGCTTTTGTCTTCGGAGGTGGTGGTATGAAATAACAATATTTCACCATCATCTCGTGAGATCCACGAGAAACACTTGCTAATTTATTTATCGTGATATCATACGAATATCCCACTTGTAATTTCGGCATTGGAGAATATCCAAGCATCACTGCTACTGCATCTGATGTTCTAAACGATAGACCACCATAAGCATCTTTACCATCCATTTTAAACAGGTAACGCGCATTCAAATCTGCAGAGAACTTAATTAAATCGGTACGGACCAACATTTGTGCATCGATTGTTCCATTGGCTACATCCTTAAACTTATATCCACCCATTAAATAATAGTGACGAGCTGTCTGATAGCTTTGGGTAACAGTTGCTACAGCCTTTGTTAATTCAGATTCGGTAAGGTGAGTTGAGGAGAGTCCTACATAGTAGTTTTTGGCTTGAAAATACAAACCAAAATTCGCATCAATACCTGTTGCTGCAAATCCAACAGGTAAAGTTGGATCAATAGCTGACGTTGGCGGCACCCAATTTGGATCCATTCCGTAATTCATGATTCCAATTCCAACGCCCACACCGAGAACTCCAGCGCGTCCAATTTGGACAGGATAAGAATAGTTAAGAAGCAGATTGTTTTGACGAGAGAAACCAATTGCATCGTGGTAGAAATTAATTCCAATACCACCTGGCAAGAATCGAGATAAATTCGACTCAATGTTTAGAATTGCCGAGTTAGGCGCACCATTTACTTTGTCCCACTGATTTCTGTAAATCGACGTCGCACAAATTCCATTGTACAAGTCAAGACCTGTTTTGCCCGGATTGATACTCATTTTATCAAAAATAAAGTGAGTAACGAGCTTATCTTGTTGCGCTTGGATAGATCCAATTACTGCAACTAACAAGATAGTTAATAGCTTGGTTTTCAATAGCATATGGTTTATTTAACAATTATAAAGTAGCATATCTCATCAGAGAAATACTATTTTAAGTTGCTAAAATAAGAAATTTAAATGTAAATGTAAAACGAAAGTCAAAATTAATGCAGCCATTAACCGAGTTTTTGATAGGTTTTCCACCAGAGATCTGGCATTTCATTATTCATTGCATTATCATAATCCAATTTGTTGCATGGAACCATGTGGTGTCGTTCATATTTGGTTCCACTTTGAGGTGGGTATGGTACTTCCATCCACCAGCGGGCTGACTTATTGCTTTTGAAAAAAACTATTTCTCGTCCCGGCCCATCTAAAAAAACAGTAAATCTGGTATAATCTGATTTGCTTCCAATTGGGAAATCTCCTTTACGGGACATCATTCCTTGAATAAAGTACCAGATAATTTCAGCAAGGAGATGATCTGACAGTTTATTGATGGATTCATAATTGAACACACCGAAGGAAGTTACTTTATCGGAAATTCCTGCATAGCGCGAAATCTGACAAATTTGTTCGGCGTAAAATCCATTTGGGATGCCGTCTACATTCATTGTTTCGGATGCTTTCACTGACTGAAAATCGATATTTATGATATCTGCATTGCGAATATGGGGCTCTGCTTTGGTAAAATCTTGATTAAACTCCCCAAGCCTACAAATGTCGAAATATAATTTTTCAAACAAGTCAAATTCCTTTGCGCTGGCATACGGGATTTGCAGTCCAATATTTGCATGATTGAAAAGGTAGCATGGACGTTTCAGGAGAATTTGACTCAAGTAACCGTTTGCATTTATTTCTTCATCGGGAGTTCCGAGATCAAGCGAATGATCAATAGAGCAAATATTGACCAATTGTTCCAGTTTCTCGTATCCATTATACATGGCTACGGTTAAATCTTGACTGCCTCCGATAAGAATTGGAATAATGTTATTTTTCACTAATTCCGAAACAACTTTTGTAACAGCGAAATAGGTGTCCTCTAAAGTATTTCCCGGGAGGATGTCACCTAAGTCATAAATCGGTATTTTCCAGTCTCGTTCATGGTGTAAGCGGTAAAATGATTCACGAAACTTAGTGGATGACTTTGTGTTTTCAACACCACTTCCTCTACATTCTGGCACATAAAAAAGTGCGCAACTATTTTTCTGTAATTCAGGGAAATCGCTTAGGTGTTTCGAAACATGTGCGCCGAGTTGTTGTCCTTTCCAATTACCAGAATCTGAAACCGCTTGGAAATAAATGGAGATATCTGTCATTTAGTTGTCTTTAAATAACAAAGCTAAACATCCATTACATCAAAGAATGGTCGTTATTAAAAAGAAATGAAAACGAATACGTGTAAAACTCTATTTTGATAATATTGAGGCAATATCCGGTTTGAAATAGCGGTCTGACTTCAGCACTTTTCCATCTTCGCGGTAAATAGGTTTTCCGTCGGCATCTAGTTTACTCATATTGGATCGTTGGATCTCTTCAAACACTTCTACTATTTTATCTTGCAAGCCGTGTCTAAGGATTGTTCCACATAAAATATATAATTGATCACCCAACGCATCAGCAATCTCCACGATGTCACTATTCTTAGCTGCCTCTAGGTATTCTTCGTTTTCTTCTTTCATTAAATCAAAGCGTAATTGCACTTCTTTATCCGTAAGATTCGCTTTTAATTCATAATGATTTTGAATTCCAAATGAATCATGAAACGTTTCAACTGCGCTTATTATTTCGTTAAATTTCATTTTAGCTATTTTAATAGTTCAATAATTTTCGAATTCCATCAGCTACTTTCTCCGCATTTGGCAATAGTTCTGCCTCAAGCGCTGAATTAAGCGGAATGGCTGGGGTGTCAATGGATGCAATGATTTCAATTGGCGCATCTAAATGTGTAAAATGTGAGCGTTGGATTCTTCCTGCTAATCCCTGTGTGAAGGTACATTCGATGGATTCTTCGGTCACAAGTAGTATTTTTCCATGGCGTTCACACAATTCTCCCATGGCCTCCATGTCAAGTGGATTTATGCTACGAAGGTCTAAGATTTCTACTTGTCCTTCAAAAGAACCTGCTGCTTCTATACTCCAATAAACTCCTCTTCCGTAGGTAATGATACCTATCGATTCACCTGCCGAACGTTTTTCATCTGATGCTGTTTGAACAATGCGGGCTTTTCCGATTGGAATCATGTAGTCTTCACTTGGCTCAATCGACATTGCTCCTTCGGTTCCTGGAATTTTTGACCAGTACAATCCTTTGTGTTCTAAAATAACGACTGGATTTGGGTCGTAAAACGCCGCTTTTAACAGTCCTTTTAAGTCTGCTCCAGTTGATGGATAAACGACTTTAATTCCACGGATATTTGCCAAAACTGATTCTACACTAGATGAGTGGTAGGGTCCACCGGAGCCATATGCTCCAATGGGCACACGGATTACTGCGCTTACCGGCCACTTCCCGTTAGATAAATAATAAGATCGGGAAACTTCGGTAAATAATTGATTTAATCCTGGCCAAATGTAATCGGCGAATTGAACTTCCACGAATGGTTTTAGTCCTACTGCGGACATTCCTACAGTTGAACCGATAATAAATGCTTCTTGAATCGGCGTATTAAACACGCGGTCGTCACCAAAAGTTTGAGCAAGTGTCGCTGCTTCACGGAAAACGCCTCCGAGACGTCCTCCAACATCCTGACCATAAAGCAAGGCTTCCGGATGTTTCGACATGATTTCGCGCATGGCAAAAAGCGCTGAATCTACCATAACGGTTTTTTTCTTTCCGCTTGGTTCGCGCTCTCCTACTTCTTCTGTAACGGGCGTTGGTGCGAAAATAAAATCGGTCACACTATCCAAGCTTGGATCCTCGGCATTCAATGCTTGATCGTAGGCTTCATCGATTTCTTTACGCACTGCGGATTCCATGTTAATCACTTCAGCCAAACTGTGTCCCAAATCTTGAACAGCTTGTTTCAATTTTGGATATGGATCACTTTTCGCTGCTTCTTCTAAATCATCGCGGTACCATTCTTTTCGCACTCCGGATGTGTGGTGTCCGAGCAAAGGAACTTTTGCGTGAATGATAAATGGGCGACGTTCTTTACGTACGATATCGAAAACCTCTTGAACGGTTTCAAAACTTTTTATAAAATCACTACCATCGATTGTTCGCACTTCTAATCCATGAAATCCTTTCGCGTATTCCGAAATATCTTGAGCGCGTGTTTCTTTGGCGTTTGCGGATATGTCCCATTCATTATCTTGGACTAAATAGACGATTGGAAATTGCTTGAGTGCGGCCATTTGAAAGGCTTCAGACACTTCTCCTTCCGTACATGAAGCATCACCCAAAGAACATACAACTAACGGAGCATCATTCAAATCCCATTCGGCGATTCCTGTTTTCTCTTTGTATTGGATTCCCATGGCGATTCCGGTAGTTGGAATGGCTTGCATTCCTGTTGCCGAAGATTGATGAGGAATCCTTGGAAATCCTTCTCGATTTAAAGATGGATGACAATAGTACGTTCTGCCACCGGAAAAAGGATCGTCTTTTTTAGCAAAAACTTGCAGCATGAGTTCGTATGGTTTCATTCCTATTCCAAGCAGAATACTGTCATCGCGGTAGTATGGCGAAACCCAATCTTGCGGTTTCAATTGCAATCCAACTGCCAATTGAATCGCTTCGTGTCCACGTGAAGTTGCGTGAACATATTTTGCAGTAATCTCTTTGTTTTGCTCGAATTTCTCCGCCATTGTTTTGGCGGTGCACATCAGTCGAAATGCTTCCCAAGAAGTGTTTTTATGGTCAAATGAACTCATGGTTCTTTTAGTTTTGATTTTCAGTGTGGCAAATATACAAATCAACACTGAATGGCACGAATCCATCCGAAGGAATAAACGGAAATTCACGAAAAAGAAACGGCGCAAAGTAAACTTTGCGCCGTCGCTTCATTGATGGCGGTGATAAGAGGTATTTGTTAAAACGAGAGTAAAATTCCTGCGTTCACACCACGCAATGACAGAGCGGATCCTTCGTTAAAGACGTCTGTCAAATTATATGTCATGTATAAGTTCCAATCTCCGTAACCAACTAGGGCCATAAAAGAGGCGGAGAAAGGACGGAAGTTAAAGTCATCTTTCGTTTTGTCTTTACTTTCATTTCCATCGATTTCCCATTTGGTTTTGTGCAAACCACCCACTCTAATTCCACCTACAATTCCCGCAGCAATTGTCCATGATTCACTTGGATTTTTATTCGTGTTTATTTGCAACAATAATGGCGCTTGAAGGTATGTAGAACTCAATACATTTTTTGAGTAATTAACAGCCGTGTTTTCAACACCAAAGATTGTATCATTCGTTGCGTTTATGTCATAATTTCCTTTCAATGCATAGCGATTCCATTGTATTCCTAATCCAGTTGTTACACCAAGGTATCCTTTAATGATTGGAAAACTTTTTTCCACTACATTGAGCTGAACACCAATGCTGCGTGCAGGGTCTAATTCTAAGAAACCTAACTCGCTGCCTGTAGCGAATTGATTTTGAGCATTTAAAAATCCATTCGCTGTCAGTCCAAATCCGGACCAAACAGGATTGTTTGATTTCGAGCTGCCGTCATCATTAACCATATCAAACGTTTCATCTTCTTCATCTTCTTGAATAATCACGCGTTCATCTATGATCATACGTTTTTCTCTTTTCACTCCTCCATTGCCATCATCTAAAATGACAATCTTCATGTTTCCGATTTTCACTTTAATGGAATCCATGTGCAATTGATCATCTTCTAAAATGAAAGAGGAATCCATAAATACATCTACGCGTGTGAACATGGAGTCAGAATTGTAAATCATTTTCATTTCTTCCGTGAGAATGGAATCCATTTCATCCATTTGTCCATTGATGATAATGACCGTTGTATCATTTCCCTTAATTTGAACAATGCGTTTTGCTTGTCCTTTTTGAGCAAACATAATTTGAGATAAACTCAAGATTCCAAAAAGTAATAAGTGTTTCATGTTTTTGTTTTTGTTAGTCCTTTGACGTGTGATCACATCGATTGTTACAATCCCTTTATTTCTTTGTTTGTTTTCGTTCCACCGTAATGAATCCTAGTTTGAAAAATGTCGTCTTCACTTCTTCATCTTCTTTTTCATGGTAAGAAATTGGGATATTCACTGATTGAGCGAGGTAATTGGTAATGGATGTGTATTTTTCAGCTGTACTAGGTTTCGCTGTCCCGAACAGTTTTTCATTTCCTTTTTGAATGACAAAATCCCGAATTCCAATTGGCTCACTATTTTTTGTGACGCTGGCTGTCCTTGACTGTGTTGATTTTGCATTTACTGCTGCTAATTCTATCGGATCTGTCATAGGTGGAGTCAGGTGATTCGACTGCGCAATAGGGCTTTGTTCTACTTCTGGATAAACCTCTTGGACAAGACAATCTCGCGCGTCATTTGCTTCTGGATCCACATGTTCAGCGTTAATATTGTTGGACTGACCTGATAAATTATAAATGGTGTTATTCGACTCCGCAACTGGAGATTTCGTGGCTTTTTGCTCAACTTTTGTTGGTTTTCTGGTTGACTTTCTAGCTAATTTCAATTGTGTTCCTGGACTTGGCCAATTCAAGAACAAGAGGAAAATAATACTTGCCGCTGCTGCGTAGGAAAAATAAAGACGGAAAGGAATGACTTTGCCTTTCTCTTTTGTCAGTGTTTCAATGGATGGAAAATGAATCTGTTCGTTAGCGGTCAACTTGGTTTGTAGAACAAGTTGCCACTGTTGTTTTAATTCTGGATTCACCTTAAGCAGGTGTTCAAACGCTTTTTCTTCCTGATTAGATAAGATTCCTTCCATCATGGCAATGGACATTTTTTCTTTGTCCGTGCCTTCTTCGCTTACATATGCCTCTGGATTGAAGGATTCCTTTTTTAGTAATGCTGAATAGTCAAATTCGATTGACTCATCTTGTTGTACAAAAATCATGGCATCATCTAGGTCTCCAAATTCATGATTCTCCTGTAAAAGTTGCCGCAACTGAATCAGTTGATCATCCGAAAGTCTCCCTTCGATTGCATCCAGCATACGTGCTTCCAAATGTTCTTTCGACCAATTCATATCAGTACTTCTATTTGTCCAATAAATGCTTTCAAAAACCTTCTCGCTCTAAAAATATACACTTTCACTTGATCTTCACTAAGTCCAGTCATTTCTGCAATTTCGTGATAGGTGTATCCTTCGTAATCTCTCAACGTCAAAACCGTGCGTTGAATTTCTGTCAATCGGCTCACGCCTTCGTCGATTTTCTCTTGCACATCAAATGGCGTTTGTTCTTCTGTCTGATGGACGTTAATCGAAGCCAAATGATTTTGCTGCAATTTTGCTCTACGCGATCGGTCAATTTGTGCATTTACCACGGTGCGAAATAAATAGGACTTGACTTTCTGCGCATCAACTTGGTCGATTTTCATCCACAATTTTTCATACGCATCCTGGACAAAATCCTTTGCTAAATCTGGGTCGTTGACATTCTTCAGCGCAAATCGATACAATCGATCCGCAAAGTCTTTTACACTTTGATTATACTCACTTACCGTCATAACACCGGAGATAAGACGTCTTCATCCTTTAAAAGTTACAAGCTGATTTTCAGATTATTTCCCTTGGTATTTTTTCTTGTACTTCTGATACAATTTGTATTGGAAATTTTCAGTGGATTCAATTTGACCATGAAAAATCAAACAAGTTACTTGATTTGATTTCATGTCCAATGCTGGGCCTTTAGAAATGAACAATGTTGCTGATTTCCCTACTTCGATGGAACCAAATTCCTTTTGAATCCCTAAGATTTTACACGGATTCAAGGAAATAGCTTGCAATGCTTCTTCTTCACTTAGTCCGTAAGCCATGGCTGTTCCTGCTTGAAACGGCAGATTTCGGGTGTTCATCGCTTCCATATCTCCAGCATTTTGAATGCAAAACAATATCCCTTGTTTTTGAAGCAGAGCTGGCAACACATACGGTAAGTTCACATCGTCCTCTTCGCGCTCTGGGAGGCTATGAATCCGATTCAACATAATGGGGATTTTTGAATCTTTCAATCGTTGTCCCACCATATGTGCTTCATATCCACCAACAATGACTGGGTATTTTAGCTTGTATTTTTCCACAAACTCAATAATGTCTAAAATTTGTTGCATTCCGTCCGCGTGAAAATAAACGCGTTTTGTTCCGTCAAAACAGTCCTTCATTGCTTCTAGACGAATGTCTTCAATGGTTTTTGATCCTTTGGCATATACCTCCGCTAGCGTAAAGAAATCCATGATGTCCTGTTTCTCCTTTTGATAGTTCGTATTTCTCGATTTTGGAGCTGGTTCGGCCCACCATCCACCGCCTTGAGTACTTGCCGGCCAATTCACGTGAATGCCATCATCCGCTAAAACGGTGGCATCTTCCCAATTCCATCCGGACAAAAACATCACGGCTGATGTGCCAGAAATCGTTCCCCCTCTTGGAGTAGATTGTGTCAACATCACTCCATTTGTTCTCACCGTTTCGATGACTCTCGATTCCACATTGAAAGCTACCTGAGCGCGAACATGCGGATTTAATTCTCCTACGTCGTTAAAATCTCTGGTCGCACGAACAGCGTCAATTTCCGTCAGTCCTAAGGTGGAGTTTGCTGCAACGAATCCTGGATACACATGTTGATTTTCTGCGTCAATGATGGTGTCCCATTCTTTTCGCTGAATGGCATGTGTGAGTGAATTCTTGACAAACAGAATTTTACCATCGGCAATGCCAATTGCTGCTGTTTCAACTACTTCTCCGTTACCGATGTGAGCTGTTCCGTTAATCACCAAAATGCGCTGAGCATTTGCTAATGGAATCCATGCGAGGATGGTTAATAATATGGCTATATTTTTCATAATCAATGCGTATTTTCTCCCGTTTCACCTTCTTCACCCAAAGTATCACAGTGATAGTGTTTTCTCGGTTTTTTGACAAATGGCGTCGTTTTTTCACCGTTTTCGTTCGCGTTCAACATTTTGGCGATGATTCGTGCGCGTTCCAATTCGTTGCGTTCATTACGTGACTGGTCTTTCGACGCATCGTACAAAATCACACCATCAACAATGGTAAATTGTACTTTCGCTTTAATGCTTAATGGATTATCGGACCAAAGCACAACATCCGCATCTTTTCCAACCTTTATACTTCCCATGCGATCGTCCAAATGAAGCAATTTCGCTGGATTCAAAGTCACCATCTTTAGCGCCTCTTCTTCGCTCATTCCACCATATTTAATGCTTTTTGCAGCTTCCTGATTTAAGCGACGACCCATTTCCGCATCGTCCGAATTTATACTGACAATCACCCCTTGGTCTGTCATCAATTTCGCATTGTACGGAATGGCCTCATTTACTTCAAATTTATACGCCCACCAATCGGAGAATGTCGAGCCGCCTACACCATGTTTTTTCATTTTGTCCGCCACTTTGTATCCTTCTAAAATGTGCGTAAACGTATTGATGTGAAAGCCCATGGAATCCGCCATATGCATCAGCATATTAATTTCCGATTGCACATAAGAATGACACGTAACGAAACGCTGACTATCCATGATTTCCATTAGGACATCTAATTCCAAGTCGCGTCGCGGAGGAACTACTGTTTGATGGCTATTATAGGCTTCCCATTCTGATTTGTATGAGCGCGCGCGGTAGAACGCATCGTAGAAAACTTGTTCCACTCCCATGCGCGTTTGTGGAAAACGAGAGGTGCTGTAGTCGCCCCAATTGGATTGTTTGACATTTTCGCCCAAAGCACATTTTATGAATTTCGGCGCATTTGGAATAAGCATTTCTTCAGGAGAGGAGCCCCATTTCAATTTGATTAATGCGGAACAGCCACCAATCGGATTAGCTGAACCATGGAGTAATTGAGCGGCTGTAACTCCACCAGCTAATTGACGATAAATATTAATGTCATCCGGATTTACCACATCTGCAATACTTACTTCAGCAGTAACTGCTTGTCCACCTTCGTTCACGCCTTTTGAAATGGCTATATGCGAATGTTCATCGATGATTCCCGCGGTTAAGTGCATTCCTTTTCCATCGATTACGGTGCTTGATTCCGAGTGTGACAAGGAACCATTATTCGCTATTTTGACAATTTTCCCGTCCTGAATAAGAACGGATGCCGTTTGAAGCACACCGTCTTTTTCGTTGGTCCAAACAGTGGCGTTTTTAATCAAAATCGTTTGACTTTTCGGTGATGTCTCCATTCCAAATGCCATATTTGGCAACCAAGGTGAAGCAATGTATGAAGTATCCTTTTTGATCTCTACAAGTTTCACAGGATCAGAAGCTTTATCCGTTCGAATTCCTGACCATGCCAACCAAAGACCCTGCGCATTTGTTCCATCACCTTCAAAAATCGCGGCGTTTCTGCTCGTTTTTCCATGGAGCTGAATGATTCCTGGTTTCGCTTTTTCAAAGGACGAAAACTGAAGAGTGATGTCATTTTCCACCAACTGAACCGACGCTTTTTTCGTGGTAGTGTCCATCAACGCGGCATTTACCTTCCCCGCTAATTTCACTTTCCCACTTGGACGCTCGTTCGTTCCCTCAATTTCTAGATCGTATTTCTCCTCATTGATCAAGAGGTTGTACTTCCCAACAATACTTGGTCCAGCGAGTACTTTGATTTGCGATTTTTCGCCTTGAATCCAAGCATCCAAGAGCTGTGATTCTGTTGTAAACGGATCGGAAGAATAGACCGAAAAATTGGCGAATTTTCCTGTTTCCAATGTTCCAAGTTCATTTCCTACACCTAATTCCTTTGCCGGATTCACGGTCAAGGCCGCCAATGCCGCATCCACAGGCAATCCTCTGGAAATAGCCAATCTGAGATTTTTCCAAAATTGCTCAGCGGATTTCAGTCCATGTGTGGTCATGCAAAACGGGATTCCTTGTTGATATAAATACAACGGATTAGAAGGTGCCAATTCCCAGTGCTTCAAATCACTTAATGGGATTTGACGCGCGATATATGGATCTCTTAATTCAAAGGGTTCGGGAAAATTAATCGGAATAACAATGGTTCTGTGGATATTTTTCAGCGCATCGATGGCCGCATATTCGTTACCCGAACCAATGTAACAAAAGTTTAAGTTGTGTTCCTTTGCTATTTTTTCTGCACGCAAAATCTCCCATTTGTCCTCCGTTTTGAAGAACATGGGTAATTTCATTTCTTTGGACCAGGTATCCAAGGAAATGGAAAATTCCGTTTGTGGTGAAGTGGTGTAGAAAGATAAATCAAATAAAGCTTGGCGCATTAAAGCGATGGAGCCCATTTGTGAAGAAGGATATCCGTCCGAAGAAGATCCTTTTGAAAAGGACAAGAATTGCGCGGCATCCCCTATCAACATTTGTTTGTTGACTTGGTCATTTCCTAAAGAAACAAGTGCCCCTGTTCCTCGAACCATCCCGTCCATTAAGTGAGAAACAGCATAACCGAATCCTTGTTGCATCAAAGTTTCATTCGCTTTTGCATCTATTGCAAATGAACTGGCTGCTTTAAATTCTGGGTGAATGGCTTCATTCCAATAGTATGCTCCTTCTTTATCTACTTTTGACTGTGAACGAAATCCGCCTTCGCGAAAAGTAGCTTTTGGTTGTCCAACATTTGAATACAATTCGACAAATGAAGGAAGAATGGTTTTCCCTGAATAATCAATAATAACTGCTTTATTATCTTTTATCGACGAACCTATTTCCTTGATTTTTCCATCCACGACCAACATGTCTGCTTTTTCCAACACTTGAGTTGGAGAGACATAAATGCGTGCATTTTGAATAAGAATAGATTTCGGTTCGGATTTTTTAACGCCATTTTCTGGTCCAAACTGAGCGAGAACAGGATAAAGTTGCAGTGTTAAACAGAAGGTGAAGAATATGCTTTTTTTCATAGAAGGTGAAATTACAAAAAAGTCGTGAGAATTTCAGGGAACATATTTCATGGCTTCGCGAAAAGCCAATCCTTTCAATTCTTCTTGTTGAACAACTGCCCTCACCCATTCAGGATTCCATTTCGAAACTTCGCGCAAACTCCAGCCGATTGCCTTTTGAATGAAAAATTCCTTGTTCCATTTTAGCGCATGAATATAGGATTGCTGCAATCCCAAATTCGTTTGTTCTTTGTATTTCAACTGATACAGCAAGCAGGTTCGATTCAGCCAGAACGATCGGTGACTCATCCATTCTGAAATAATTTGAGGCATTTTTTCTGGGAATTTCTTTGCATATTTACCAACAATGTGTACGGCAATGCCATCGATGGTGTCCCACCAACTTTGGTTACTTAAGATAAAATAGATGTGTTCTATATCGGACTTTTCGTAGGATTTGATGTTCCATGTTAACATCCAATCTAAAGCCAATTGGTGGTATTCACGTTCTTCTTTTTGCCATAGTTCATGGACCAAATCCCAGGTTTCACCTCTTGAAAGCGAAATTGGCAAACTTGCTTTCCATGCGTGCATCACTACTTTTCTAGGTCCACTCATTACCCCAAGAAAGGGAAAGTTATTTTTCATGTAATTCTCCATCGCTGTGACGCGTGAAGGATCGCGAACAAGCTCAAGGCGCTTGCTTAAATCATCGATGTATGCACTCATGAAAAAAAGAAAAAAGGCAAATCATAAGCCGGGTTCTGTATCCTTTGTTGAAAAATCAACGCAGTTATCTATCATTTATCTTGTTCCAAACTCACGCTTGGAATCCATCAACCTACCCTCCGAGATCAGACGAGCAGCCCTTTATGCATTGCTGCAATCCTCGGTTTATTTGGTCTTTCAGTTCGTAAGGTTTACCTTGCCTTTCACATCGCTGTCAAAGCGGTGAGCTCTTACCTCACCTTTTCACCTTTTCCCTTGCGCAAGCGCTCAGGTAGTTTTCCTTTCTGCGGCACTTTCTGTTCCCGAAAAATTCCTTTCTCGAGACCTTCCCGTTAGGAAGTACGACGCTCTGTACTGCCCGGACTTTCCTCTTTAAAAAAGCGATAGACTGATTTGCCTGTTCAAAGGTATCAAAGTTTCGTCAGTTTCCGAACGATTGTCCCTTTATTGGTTTGAAGGTGGCAGAAATAAACTCCCGGATTCAGATGTTGAATGTCGATGTAGGCATTTTGCACACCATTAAATGAACTAGTCGAAACTTTAGCGCCCATTTGGTTATAGAAGACCACCTCATCCACAGCTAGGTTTGATTCAAAGAAACACATGTCTTCCATCGGATTTGGATAAAGCAGCAATTCGTTGCTCAACTCTGTTAATCCGGCATCCAAACCAAGGTATTGTTCTTGAAATTCAATGGAACTAATATTTTGGTTTCCATTGAAATTCGAAACCACGACTTTCAACAAATACTCTTCTTTTCCATTCGTCCACCATTCGTATTCTGTTCGTTCAATTGGCGGAGTACCAATCCAATTTCCTGATCCAAAAAACGTTTGATAGATGGAGTCAATTTCATTGATGTCGTGACGTAAACGCAGTGCTGAAAACGTCCCAAGAGGAGTCGTAACCGTTCCCCAACCATCGACCGTTGTATTTCGTTGACGATGCTGCACATATTTAATATCGGCTGCTGGATTCAAATCAACATACGTATATCCCCTAGATTGATGAGAATCGCCAAAGGTCATGGGCAAACTGTAGCGCGTTTCGATGGTATCTGATTTGAATGGAACACCTTGTCCTTGCACATTTATCGAGTATCCAATGGACGTAATCCCGGAATTTGCACGTTTCGTGTACTGACTCAAATCACTGATTTGAATCGGTAAAAATGCGGATAACTGATCAATAGGAAGTTCTGTCGTCAAATTGAAATAGGTCGCTGAATACGGGCCGGAAAACGGGCCATAAGTCGCCAAAATCAAGAAAGAACCAAAGCCAATAGGTGTATAATCTTTTAAACTTTGCGTAGATGCAGTTAAACTGCTGAAATCCCAGGTGTAATTTGCTCCGGTTGACACGAAATCTAGGTTGGAAGATTGCATTTGACTTAGTCGAACGGTGTCTCCCGCATTGGCGAAATCAGCCACAGCAAGTGAAATTTGAGCAGTAGCTTTTGCGCTGAAAATCAAAAATAGGCAGAGGAAAAATGTGTTTTTAATCATCGAGTGAATTTTGTCAAACAAATATAAGGAATTTAATATCCAATACATACAAGTGATCGTTCATTCTAAAAATGGACTTAACTTTACAGCAATGGAGCCTGATTTCAAAGATCTACTTACCGAATATAAGGATGAATTGACTCATTTTCAGTCAGATGATATCCTTGTGAATATTCAGCCCAATAAAATTTTAACCCTCGAGGAAATCCAAGATATAGAGCATTCTAAAACACAACGAATGCTCAAAGTTTCACTGACAACGTTCCGTGAAATTGGTATACATCCGTTTTGTCAGAGTCTTGGAATCGTTCAATGGAAAAAACAAGAAAAAACGATTGAAACAGTAGTATATTTAAAGGATGTCCACGTGGACTACCGAAAAATGAAGGCCTTTCAAATTACGGAAAGCGATCAAGACTATTTTATCAATCCCTATTTTGAACGATGGTTTCGTAGCACATTTAACCAAGACCCACCTAGTTTTGAAAATCGACATGAGCTTCTTGCCTTTTTTGAGTCCGGAACGTTTACCTATTTACCCGAGCTTACGTTTTATGGGAATTTTCATCCACAGCGCTATGAATTACTGAAAGAACTGGAGGATTTATTGTCTTGTCAACAATTCTCGCTGCCCATCAAGCGCCTTTTAGGACATTCAGAGCAAACGGAGCAAATACTATCAACTTGGTCACTTTCTGGTCCTTTTTTATTTGAATTTGATCCAGATCAGGCGGAAGTAGTGGAGAAATTAAACCTTGATTCCGTTACTGTTCAGGGTCCACCAGGAACGGGTAAGTCCCAAGTGATCAGCAACATCATTGGTTCCTGTTTACAACAAGACAAAAACGTTCTTGTCGTGTCTGAGAAAAAATCGGCACTTCAAGTTATTCAACAAAAATTATCCGAACGAAACCTGGGTTTTTTATGCACGCACTTGTCCTTCCATGCCAATTCTCACGCATTCTACGAGGATTTAAAAACGACATGGGAACGGTTGAGCCAAGTTTCTTTCTTGAAAGAAAAACACTGGGTTCAATTCGAAAGATCGGGGCAGTTAGCGAAACAATTTCAAGCGTTAAAAAACGCAGAAAAAGAACTTGGTTATTCCTTCCATGAATTTCAGGAAAGACGAGTAAAAAAAGCACAATATCCGGGCTTTCTGAATTTACCTGCTCCTGCCCATAGAGCTTGGTTGAATGATAAAAAAATACTCAATGAAATGGCGCCTAGCACCTTGGAAATATTGCCGTTTCTCGGTAAAACATGGCTGGACCTAAACACTTTTCACGAACATATACATGCGTTGCATACCTTAATTGAACGCCAATCCGCATATAAAAATGTGTTCGACTTGTCCCATTTGGAATCCGTTCAGAAATCTGTCAAAATGGCTATTATTTGCCACCAGTACCAAGGATCGATTTACGAAAAATACGGGCACCTCCTAGGTAAAGAATTAAGCGGAATTAAGCGAGAAATCAAGAAATGGAAAGCCTTGAATCAAGCTTTGGAATTACTTGATGTAGAAAACTATCATTGGAAACAAGAGCCGAGTATTGCAGAGTTAGAAATCCTTAAATCCGCCTCACAAGAAAAAGGATGGGTGGCAAGTTTGCGTTGGAAACGTTTGTGGAGCAAATGGACAAGGTCACCGGAATTAAATCCAATTACCTCGATTGCTTCTAAAGAAAATCAGTTGAACTTACGTTCTGACGTTAAAAAACGAAGCCATAAATTTGACTCTTTGGGTATTACCTCCATTGAGATTGAACTGCCCGTTATTGAACAATTCATCCAACACATTTCGATGATGGATTGGACATGGTATCAAGCATTAAATCGTGAAACGCGCACAGAGATGGCGCAAGCAAATAGGTCTTTAAATGATTATACACATGGATTAAAATCACTTTTCACACTGAAGGCTAGCGATGACATCGAATGGGTGTTCACCAAGCTTTCCGCATCAATGAATGCTTTAGAAGCAGATATTTCTCGTTTGAACGAACTTTCTAATGAAACAGTTGATCTTTTAAAAACAAGAAAATCCAACGATGAATTAGCGGCTTTCGTTCATCAACATCATTGGAATACGTTTGTATCCAAACATCCTTACATGATAGATTTTGATTTAAACGAATTCAAACATGAAATTAAAAAAGAACTGAAAAACATCCAACAAGAAGGAGTCGATCTTTCTGAATTCCTTATCGAAAATCAAGCACGTAAATTTACAGATTTGCAACGATTATTGAATGTGCCCTTATCGAAATTGAGCGAAGCTGAAAAATCATTGCGGGCAGAATTACGCAAGGGGAAATCGATTTTAGTGAAGGAGTTTGCTAAAACACGTAATCACCTTTCGATTCGCGAGTTGAGAAGCAGTGAAGCTAAATATTGGGTGGATGTATTGAAACCGATTCAGCTTTCGAATCCAAGTTCTCTCGCTTCTATTTTTCCGATGGAAAAAGACCAATTTGATTTAGTGATTTTTGATGAGGCAGGACAAATACCGATGAGTTATGCACTTGGTGCCTTGCAGCGTGCAAAGCGCGTGCTCGTTGCGGGAGACCACCAACAAATGAGTCCTTCCAGTTATTTTAAACAGTCTGAAGAAGTTGTAATCGATGTCTTACATCAATCTGCATATTATTTACCAAACATCATGTTGACGCATCATTATCGCAGCAGAGATGCTCGATTAATTGAATTTTCTAACCGTTATTTCTACGGAGGAAGATTGCGCATTTTTGCGGAGAAAACACAAGAAAAAACGAACTTGATGTTAAGTTATGTTCCGGATGGAATATACGCCGACGGAGTCAATTTAACAGAAGCCAAAGTAATGGCACGGCTGGTAGAAAAAGCACTCTTGCGTTCGGAGAAATGTGGAGTAGTAGCTTTTTCAGAAGCACAATTAAATGCGATTCATTCGCAACTTTCACCAAAAGCTCAGCAACAACTTGAGGAAGCCATTGACAATGACAACTTCTTCTTTAAAGCATTGGAACAAGTGCAAGGAGAAGAGTGTGATCACTTAATCGTTGGATTCGGTTATGGCAAAAATAAGGAAGGCAAATTCGACATGCGCTTCGGACCCATCAACTTGAAAAACGGAGAGAAACGTTTAAACGTTCTTTTCAGTCGGGCTCGGAAATCCATTCATTTTGTGACAAGCGTTGAGCGTTCTGATTTTTCTAGTTCTAAAAATGAAGGGGTCCAACGACTGAAAGATTGGTTCGTGTATATTGAGGAGCAAAGTATATTGTCCGTACAGCAAAATTCTTCGATCGTCACCTTTGAATCCTTAATGAGAGAAGAAATAAATTTCCTATCGTTTATCAATCGCTACCGCGTTCTTATTCAGCGGAATTGGGAGATTGAATAAGCCTATTCGTCTCGAAATCAAATTATTAATATTGGCTTAATCTTAATTTATTCGATTGTTAATTTTTGATTAACACCTCTCCGTGTAGATGAAGAGAACTTTGTAAAAAATTTCGACATGAAAAGATTTACAAATATTCTTTTAGTTATTCTTTCTGCACTTTCAACGACTACGTTGAATGCCCAATCCCACATTGCTTTGTGGAATTACAATGCGATTGTAGGATCTCCAACCGCTCCAGTGGCAGATCTTGGGACAGGAACATCTTCCGTCGTTGGTTCATTAGTTGTCGGTGCGGCAGCAACAGGAATGGATCCAATCATCAACAATGGCTGTGGTACACAGAATGGTGTGAATCCAGGCGCGTGGGCGTTCACTGCTAGTCCGGGTGCGACAAATGAATCAAGCGGAGTACAATACAACGTCTCAACAGTAGGGTTTCAAAATATTTTCTTTACGTGGGACCAAAGATCTTCCAACACCGCAGTGAATACGATGCGTGTGAAATACACCCTAGATGGAGCAACTTGGCTAGATTTTGTCATGAGCGATTTAAATACTACTTATTGCAATGGAGTTTTAGACGGTGGAAGATTTCAAAATAGTGCGGTTGGAGATAACTACCGAAGAATTTCTGTTAATTTTTCTGCGATTACTGGAGCAAATAACAATGCAAATTTTGCCGTTAGGGTTCTTGCAGCTCATTACCAAACGACCGGTGAATTTAGACAAACAGGAATTCCTACATCTATCGCTACCGCAGGTACATGGAGATTTGATAATGTTTCCATTGGGGGCCGTTCAAATGTTTCCATTATTGCAGCAAATAATTTTATTTCAGTAAATGAAAATGTAGGAACTGTTGTTGTCCCAATTACCGTTTCAAATGCCAATGCTAACCCGATTGTATTAAACCTAGGTTTTTCTACATACTCCAACGCAACATTGAATGATGATTTCACGATGTCAAGTACTGTAACTATTCCGGCTAATACAAATGGTGTTTACAACCACACAGTTACGATTGTTGATGATGTTTTAGCTGAAAAAGCTGAGCGTATTATTGTGAAGATAAATAGTGGTTCAAATTCCTTGATTTCAACAACGGATAATTATCGAATCATTTTTATTGCAGATAATGACGCTCAAATGCCTGTTCAAAGCAATGAATTAGCGATGACTTTATTATCCAGTTATTCAAATGGTGCAACGGGGACAAATTCAGCAGAAATTGTCACATTTGACCCGGAAGTAGACAGGATGTATATTGCAAATAGTATTGGCGCAAAATTAGACATTGTAAATTTCGCTAATCCGTCAAATCCAATTTTAATTTCTTCCGTTGCGATGGCACCTTATGGAAACATTAATTCTGTTGTTGCTCATGACAGTATTATTGCTTTAGCGGTAGAGAATTCAAATCCGCAATTAAATGGATCAGTAGTGATCCTTGATTACAACGGTAACTTCTTGAAGCAAGTAACTGTTGGTGCAATGCCCGATATGATCACATTCAACAAGAACTACACAAAAATTCTAACGGCTAATGAAGGTGAGCCAAATGCAACTTACACTGTCGATCCAGAAGGAACGGTTTCCATCATTGACATTTCTGGAGGAATCAGTGCATTGACACAAGCAAATGTTACCACATTAGGTTTAACAGCATACAACACGCAATCAAGCACATTAATTGCACAGGGAATTCGTTTGTTCTCTACTAGCGCAACAGTTGCTCAAGATTTAGAGCCAGAATACATTGCTATTTCTGACGATAATACAAAAGCATATGTGAGTATTCAAGAAGCGAATGCTCTTTTAACCATTGATTTAACGACAAATAGTATTGTAAGTCTATCCGCTTTAGGTTATAGTCAATACAACACAGGTTCTGGAAATGCCTTAGATGCTTCAGATCAAAGTGGCGCAGTGCTCATTACTGGTGATTTACCTATTAAAGGAGCGTATATGCCAGATGCGATTTCGTATGCAACCATTGGCGGACAAGGATACATTTTCACAGCCAACGAAGGAGATTCAAGAGAAATCGCGTCTGTCATTGATGCGAACAGAATTTCATCATCCGTATTTGCTAATTTAGATCCAGTTGCATTCCCAGATGCGGCTATCCTTAAAAACAATAAGTTCTTAGGTAGACTTAGTGCATTGAAATATTCTGGAGATACCGATGGTGATGGTGATTATGATGAATTACATGTCATGAGTGGTCGTTCATTCAGTATTCGCAATGCGACAACCGGAGCGCTTGTATTTGATTCCAAAGACCTTTTGGAGCAAATTACTTCAAAACACCCTTATTTTGGTTCAATCTTCAACGCGTCGAATACAGTTGGTGTACCAGCGCTTAAAAATCGTAGCGACGATAAAGGTCCAGAAATTGAGGGAATCACAGTTCATGAATACAATGGGTCCATGTATGCATTTGTATCCTCCGAGCGCCTTGGTGGTGTATTTATTTTTAATGTTCAAAATCCTTCAGCACCAATATTTGTTGGGTACTATAATAATCGTTCCAATACAACAAGTGGACCAGACTTAGGTGCAGAAGGAATCATCTTTATTTCTGCTACAGATTCACCAAACGGAAATCCATTAGTCATTCTTGCAAATGAAGTAAGTAGTACCTTATCTATTTTTCAATTAAATACATGTGCATCCATCGCAGGAGGAGAAATCAATAGTGCATTAACAGGATTTTGTCAAGGTTCTACGGCTTCTTTGAGTATTCCTGGTGCTATTGGAAGTTCTTATCAATGGTTATTAAATGGCGCGCCAATCGCTGGAGCAACTGGTGTTACCTGCAGTATTTCCCAAGGTGGAAATTATGCAGTATTGGTTACAAACTCACTTTTAGCATGTACAGATACGTCAAATGTAAAAGCAATTACTGCTTACACTCTTCCTACAGTGAATGCCGGAATTGATCAATCCGTTTGTACAGGAGGAAGTATCTCATTAACAGCAAGTGGCGCGACTACGTACAGCTGGTCAAATGGTGCTTCAAATGCAACATCGTTTGTCCCTACATCTTCACAACTATATACAGTTACAGGAATTGATGCCAATGGTTGTTCAAATACAGATCAAGTTCAAGTAACTGTAAATGCACTTCCAACGGTTGATGCTGGGATTAATCAAACGGTTTGTGCCGGAACAAGTGTGATTTTAAATGGTTCTGGGGCTAATACCTATACATGGAACAATGGTGTGCTCAATGCTGTTCCATACATTCCAACTGTATCTCAAACCTACACCGTTACCGGTGTCGATGCAAATGGGTGTTCAAATACAGATCAGGTATCTATAACTGTGAATGCGCTTCCAAATATTTATGCTGGAAACGATCAAACTGTGTGTTTTGGAACGATGGTTACCTTAACTGCTTTTGGAGGAACTACATATACTTGGAATAATGGGGTAACTAATTCAGCACCATTTTCTGCAAATGCGTCTCAATCTTACACTGTAACTGGTTTGAGTTCAAATGGCTGCTCAAATACCGACCAAGTAACTGTCACAGTTCTTCCTGTGCCAATTATCAATCTTGGTATCAATCAAACGGTTTGTTTAGGAGAAAGTGTGACATTAAGTGGGAATGGAGCTAACAGCTATTCATGGAATAATGGAGTCGTGAATGCGAGTGCGTTTATTCCTTTAGTTACACAAATCTATACGTGTGTTGGTGTCGATGTTAATGGATGTCAAAACACAAATCAAGTAACAGTTGTAGTTAATACTCTTCCAATTGTCAATGCAGGATTAGACCAATCTATCTGTGAGGGAGATTCAATTATTTTGCTTGCAACCGGTGCAACAAATTATACTTGGAACAATGGTGTGACTAATTCAGTGGCATTTTCACCAATAACAACTCAGACGTATACGGTTTCAGGTATTGACCTTAATAACTGTTCAAATTCAGACCAAATCGTTATTACTGTCAACCCACTTCCAATCATTAACGCAGGAATTGATCAAGCAACGTGTATAGGTACAGCAGTTGTTTTAAATGCTTCAGGAGCAAATTCCCTGTCTTGGAATAATGGGGTAATCAATGGCTTGTATTTTACACCATCGTCCACACAAACCTACCTAGCAACAGGAACTGATGCAAACAACTGTTCAAATTCGGATGAAGTACAAATTACCGTGAATTCCTTGCCTGTAATTAGTGCTGGTGAAGATCAAACGGTTTGTCCTGGAGTTTTCGTTACACTAAACGCGACAGGAGGAATCAATTACCAATGGAATAATGGAGTAACTAATGGGAATTCATTTATTCCAACCGCGACTCAAAGTTATATTGCAGCTGGTTCTGACATCAATGGATGTTCCAATTCGGACACGGTATTAGTAACGGTAATTGATTGTACGGGTATCGAAGAGCAAGATGGCTTGAAGGTTTCGGTTTATCCAAATCCAATACAAGATTTACTACACTTCGACTTTAATCAAGTGGTATCAGGTGGGATTGAATTAGTATCGCTGGAAGGTAAATTAATTTCATCCGTTCAAATCAATGACTTAGAAACGTATCAAATGGATCTTTCTTCGCTTGCTTTTGGACCATATTTCATCCGAATGAATGTAAATGGACAAGTAAAATCAATTAAAGTAATCAAAGCAAACTAAGTTTATTTTGATTACTTTAAGGATTGTTTTTTGATTGTTTCTTCTTCGGGACAGGGTCGTAGCCAGATCCGCCTCTTGGATGACAAGAAGCGATGCGCTTAGATCCTAGCCATAGTCCTTTGACAGGGCCCCAAATTTTGATGGCTTCTATCATGTAACTCGAACAGGACGGTGTATACCGACATGAGGGCGGGAAAATGGGCGAAATAATCCACTGATAAATGCGAACTATCAAAATAAAAGGTAGGCCTAAAAGCTTGTACATCCATTTCATCTTTCAAAGTTACGCACTTATTTAACAAAAGCCTGTTTAAAGCTTTGATGTAACAAAATAGCTTGTTTGAACTATATCCTTACTTTTAGGAACTCAATCAAACAACACATGCAACATCTTATCTTTTTCATTCTGACCGTTTATTTTAGTCTCGCCTATGGACAACCCCTAGCCAATTGGGATGCTGAAAAAATTGTAGTGAAAAAATCTGATAACCTGAGTACACTGATGCATGCAGAGGCTCTTTTCGAGGACAGATGGGACATGTTGGCTCAACCTCAATTTTGGAAACAAATCATGTTGCTTGCTCCGGATTCCTGTTTGGTAAACGTTGCGAGTACCAGACAAGTATTGAAAAAGATGTCTTTGAAGGATTGGAATCGTCAATCCGAACTCGAAAAAGATAGTACTCGTGCGGAGTTACGCGCCAATTTTGAACTTGACCCAAGCACACGTATTTTCGTGACTTCTGGGAAGAATGACTTTTATAAATTCAATGAGGTGTATCCACAACTTTCTAAAGGCGTTGCAGCATTTGAACGTTACGGTGTTGACCCATGGTATGCGCAAGCGATTTTATTGATTGAATGTCCCGGACAAATGAAAAAGTCTATTTCTGGAGCTTATGGATCATTTCAATTAATGCCAGACGTGGCGAGATCAGCAGGATTAACTGTCAATAGTACGATTGATGAACGCAAAGATTTCGATCGTTGTGCTTATGGATCAGCTAGCTTAATTCGAAGGGTATGTATCCCAGAAGCCAAACGTATTCTAGATAGGCATCAACTTACCTACAACGAAAGTGATTTGTGGTTTCGATTATTTGTACTGCATGTGTATCACGCAGGATCCATGAATGTTGCCGCTGTGGTGAATAAGATTCAACCAACGGTTGGCTCACAGCAATTGATTTTGGATATGTGGCAAAATACAGCCGGTGGATTCGGAAATAATTCTCAGAATTACACACAATTAGCTTTAGCCGCTCAGTTAATTTTGCATGAAATGGTCTACCAACAATGCGAAGAAATCACGCATTGTCGTGCCCGTTAATCTTTCACAAATTTCATGGAAATGGAATTGACACAATGACGCGTGTCTTTCTCGGTGAATCTTTCACCAATAAAAACATGTCCCAAGTGACCTTTGCAATGACTGCAAACAATTTCCGTTCGACGTCCATCAGCATCTAATACATGCGTAACATTCTGATCGATTTGATCATCGAAACTTGGCCATCCACATCCTGAATTAAATTTTGCTTCACTGCGATAAAGTGGACTTTCACATTGTCGACAAACGAAAGTTCCTGATTCATAAAAAGAATTGTATTCACCCGTAAATGGGTATTCCGTTCCTTTGTGGAGAATAATTCTTTTTTCGTCTTGATTGAGTTCATTCCACTCTTTTTCGTCTTTCATCAGATCATACTTAATTGTCCATTAGCAACAACAAGCGACGACTCAAAATTGTTTGTGTACAAGCCACCCGTTCCTAATCCTTGGGGTAAATCGTTTTGGTATGTTGCGGTAAATTGAGCAATGGCATTTAATCCAATGGACGATTCAAGTGCTGAAGTCAGCCACCAAGCAATTCCAAAACTTTCAGCTAATTTAATCCACTCTTGACAACCCGTGAATCCACCGTGCAAACTAGGTTTAAGGACGATAAATTGAGGTGTGATTGTTTGAAGCAAGGACTCTTTATGGCAGTAGTCATAAACACCAATCATTTCTTCATCGAGTGCAATTGCGATGGGGGATTGCTTACATAATTCACTCATAGCGCTTAATTGTCCGGCCTGAATGGGTTGCTCAATAGAATGCACTTCTAATTCACTTAATTGCGCTAAAATGGGGATTGCCGATTCTGGCGTAAAGGCTCCGTTCGCATCAACCCGAAGTGTTAGCTCTTTGCTGGAAAAACGACGACGAAGTTGTTCCAATAGCGCTCGTTCTTTGATCCATTCAATGGCACCGACTTTCATTTTTATCGTCGAAAATCCATTCGCCAATTTCTCTTCCATTTGATCGAGCATGAAGGATTCATCACCCATCCAAATTAATCCGTTAATGGGAATCGACTGTTCCTTGCGCGAGAAAGCTGAATCAAACAAGATACCTGAACCTTGGTGTAGGATTTCTCGTGCCAATGATTCCATGCCAAAAATGAGGGACGGAAAAGCGCTCCATTCGGATAAAAAATGTTTCCATTTTTCACCTTGAAACAGCTTTTCATCGATGAAATCCTCTATTTTCCAGGAAGAAAACTGTTGAATAAGTTTGCTCAATTGAGCCTTATAGAGTTGTTCATTGATGAAATCAGGCGATAAACCAGGAATTATGCTGCATTCTCCTTGTGCGATTTTTCCATTTGGCAGATTGCTTGATAGAATCCATGATGGTTTATCGTATAAAATTCCCCGACTTGTACCGCTTGGTTTCTTAAAATGAAGCAGGTGTTTCTTTATTTCGATTTCCATGCCTTAGGAATGATGATAGGGTTCGCCTTTCAAAATTGTATAGGCACGGTATAGCTGTTCTAGGAAAATCATGCGAACCATTTGATGCGAAAAAGTCATTTTCGATAGGGACAACTTTGCGTTTGCTCGTTGATATACCTCTTCGCTAAATCCATAGGCACCACCAATCACAAAGAGTAAATTCCCGTTTACGGACATTTGTTTTTTGTCCAACCATTGAGCAAACTCTACGGAGCTTTGATGCAGGCCATTTTCATCCATAAGAATGAGGTAATCTGTTGGGATGACTTTTGCGAGAATCAATTCGCCTTCTTTTTTCTTTAATTGATCTTGACTGAGGGATTTTGGATTTTTTACATCTAGGATTTCCACTCGTTCGAAGGAACAGTAATGCTGTAGTCTTGAAATGTATCGGTCCTCCCCTGCTTTTATATCCGGAAAAGCCGTTTTACCCAGAACAAAAAATTTGATTTTCATATCAAGCCATTTGAACCGCTTCGACACCTTTAATTTCAGGGGCGGCTTGCTTCAACGCTTCTTCGAGCCCACCTCTCAGTGTCATTTGACTCATGGAACAATCGGAGCAAGAGCCAATTAATTTAACGCGAACGATGTAATCATCGGTGATTTCTGCTAATTCCATGTCACCACCATCCGCATGCAGGAATGGACGTAATTGATTCAAGGCTATGTTTACTTTTTCTGAAAGTGATGCTTTTAATTGCTCATTCATAAATGACTTCTATTAAATTTTAGCTTTCAGTTTTGTTAGCTCGTCAACAAAGGTATGAACTAATTCATCAAAGGCCAATGCTGTTGGTGTATTTTCCTGATAAACAGCAGGTCTTCCCGAATCACCTGCTTCACAAACACTTTGAACCAAAGGAATACTTCCAAGAAATGGAACCTTCATTCCAAGCGCAAGGTTTTTCGCACCATCGCGGCCGAAAATGTAATATTTATTGTTGGGTAATTCCGCTGGTGTAAACCAAGCCATGTTTTCAACGACACCAATGACAGGTACTTTGAGCGTATCCATTTGGAACATATTAATTCCACGTCGGGCATCGGCAAGAGCAACTTCTTGCGGTGTACTAACGATCACGACACCATCTAATGGAACAGTTTGAACCAAAGACAAATGAATATCGCCAGTTCCAGGTGGAAGGTCCACTAATAAAAAGTCCAATTCACCCCAATGTGCATCCGTAAACAACTGTGTTAGTGCTTTCGAAGCCATGGGTCCACGCCAAACGACCGCATTATCTTGATCGGTGAAGAACCCAATCGAAAGAATTCCGATGCCGTTGGCATCAACCGGTTGAATGAGTCCTTTTCCATCAATATCCACCATTTTGGGACGCTCACCTACGAGGTCAAACATTGTTGGCATTGAAGGGCCATAAATATCCGCATCGACGATTCCAACTTTATAACCTTGTTTTTGAAGTCCACCAGCTAAGTTGGCGGTGATGGTTGATTTCCCAACCCCACCTTTTCCAGAAGCGATGGCAACAATATACTTTACATCCGGAAGGATTTTTCGACGAGCGCTTCGATTTTCAGTGCTCATTCCTTTAATCACACAGGATAACGCGATTTGCTCACCAAAAACACGCTTTAAATTAAATTCGATTGCTTCTTGCATGCGTTTTCTAGCGTGCAGTGCAGGATTAGAGATTTGAACCGTAAGGGTAATTTTTTCCTCGGAGATCTCTAAATCTTCGATCAAGTTTAAACTGACCAAATCATTTTTCAAATCGGGTTCAACAATTTTGCCAAGGGTACTGAGAACATTTTCTCTTGTAGGTTCCATAAAAAATTAAGGGTGAAATGATTGGATTGAATGATACATAAAATCGATGACTTTTTTTGAGTCTCCGCGTTCAGCGTTTCGGATTTCGTAGTAGATTCCATGAATTTTTTTGACCGCATAAATGTGGTAAGTGAGTTTTTTCTCTTTAATAAATGCCGATTTCTCTTTGCGACAATAGGTTAATATGTCTTTTTCTTCCTTCAACATCGTAAACTGAAAGTAATTTGTTTTTTTATTGTCTTTTAACAGATCCTTTTTAAACTCTTCAAAGCGGTAAAGGTTATCACCATAATCCTCTATGAACAATTGAAAATTACGTCCAACGGAAATCGTCCATTTGTATCCACCCTCATCGTAATCAACATTTGGTTTAAATGAAGCGCCGATTCCGGCAGTTGCATCAGGAATCATAATGCTTGCTTCAATGTCGAATTTTCGCATATCCACTTTCTGAAATTGGAAATAATCGAATTTTTCTTTTGAATTATCCTTTCCATCTTGACATTGTGAAAATGAAGACAAGATTACGGCCAATAGAAAAATACATCTCAGTTGATTCATTTTACAAAGATACATATTTGATATGAGTAGATTTTTTCTGAACTTCGCAATATGCAAAAACAATTTGTTTTCCTTTCCGGATTATTCATCATGTTATCCATTGTCCTAGGCGCCATGGGGGCACATGCATTAAAAGAGATTTTAGCGCCTACACAATTCGACTCCTTTGAAGTGGCGGTCAGGTACCAAGGATTTCTTTCGATGGGAATTTTGATTATCGCTTTGAATTCCGATCGCTTTTCCTTCCCTCTATCAAAGATTTTGGGAGCTATGATGATTGGCATGTTACTTTTTTGCGTGTCCATATATTTGTTAGTTGCCTTTAAAACCCTTCATTGGCAAACATCCATTATTGGACCCATTACGCCAATTGGAGGCGGAATTTCTATCATTAGCTGGCTCGTCTTTTTATTTCATTTGATTAAAAATTAATCTTTTTCAAAACATTTTTTGCAATTATGTTTTGATATCTAAGAATAGTTGTTACTTTTGATTAGTTTTTAATCTTTTTAACGATTAGTATTTAAGCATTATGAATAAACTCAGCATCGGATCAAAGCTTCCTGCATTTACAGGAATCGATCAAAATGGAAAGGAATGGAACGCGAACAGTTTCAATGGCAAGTGTTTAGTTGTTTATTTTTACCCGAAGGATAACACGCCTGGATGTACAGTACAAGCTTGCAGTCTCCGCGACGATTATTCGTTGTTAACGGAAAACAACATTGCTATTCTTGGTGTAAGTGCGGACAGTGTCTCCTCTCACAAAAAATTTAGCGATAAGTTCAACTTACCATTTCCATTAATCGCTGATACGGATAAGGTGATATTGAATTTATTCGGTGTTTGGGGAGAGAAGAAATTCATGGGTAAAACGTACGATGGTATTCACCGCACCAGCTTTTTGTTTGATGAGTCAGGTACCTTAATCTCCGTTATCGAGAAGCCAAACACAAAGAACCATGGGAGTGAAGTTTTAGGATTTTATACTTCCTGATTTAGATCGTAAATAGTTTACGAACATCCCCGCTTACATTTGTAGAAATTAATCACCGAGTCAACCAACTCAATAAAAAACAAACGATATGACAAAGTCAAAAGAACAAAACGTAGAAAAATTAAAAGCACTCCAATTAACACTGGAGAAATTAGACAAAACCTTTGGTAAAGGAGCCGTTATGAAACTTGGGGATTCCCCAGTGGAAAAAGTGGAAGTAATTCCAACTGGTTCCATTACTTTGGATTTAGCTTTAGGGATTAATGGTTATCCAAAAGGGCGTGTAGTAGAAATTTATGGTCCAGAGTCCTCCGGGAAAACAACACTAGCTATTCATGCGATTGCTGAAGTGCAAAAGCAAGGTGGAATTGCTGCCTTTATCGATGCGGAACATGCGTTCGATCAATTCTACGCGCAAAAACTAGGAGTGGACATCGCAAATTTATTGATTTCGCAGCCGGATAATGGTGAGCAAGCCTTAGAAATCGCTGACAATTTAATTCGTTCGGGTGCGATCGACTTAGTCGTTATTGACTCCGTTGCTGCCTTAACACCAAAAGCAGAGATTGAAGGTGAAATGGGTGATTCTCAAATGGGATTACAAGCTCGTTTGATGTCCAAAGCGCTACGTAAACTAACCGGCTCCATAAATAAAGCTGGTTGCTGCTGTATATTCATCAATCAATTACGTGAAAAAATAGGTGTGATGTTCGGTAATCCGGAAACAACAACAGGTGGAAACGCCTTGAAGTTTTATGCTTCTGTACGCCTTGACATTCGTCGTGCTGCTCAAATAAAAGAAGGCGAAGAAATCATCGGTAACCGTGTCAAAGTGAAAGTGGTAAAAAACAAAGTAGCCCCACCATTTAGAAAAGCAGAGTTCGACATTTTGTATGGCGAAGGGATTTCGAAAATTGGTGAAATCATCGATCTTGGAGTGGATTTAAATATCCTTAAGAAAAGCGGTTCATGGTTTTCATATGGCGAAACCAAACTTGGACAAGGACGTGATTCGATTAAATCAATTTTAATGGATAATCCAGCTTTAGCAGAAGAATTAGAAGAGAAAATTAAAAAAGCTCTTGGTTCACCCGCTTCAAAAGAAGAGGTGTTGCAAGACTAAGTGCATATCGTTTGGTTGAAAACGGCATCCTCGGGTGCCGTTTTTTTATGATAAAATATTTCACTATTTTTGAAACGAAACAAAATCAACTACTATGAAAAAAATTATTGGCTTATTTCTCCTTGGATCGATTGTAATGACAACGAACACCGGGTGTAAAAAGAAAGGTTGTACTGATAATACGGCAACGAATTTTAACAGTGCAGCAAAAAAGGACGATGGAACGTGTCTTTATGCTCCAGTCATTACCTTGAATGGTAATGCAACAGTTAGCTTAAACGTTGGCGCAACATACACTGATGCCGGAGCAACTGCAACAAATAAAGATGGCTCAGCTGTTACCGTTACCACAACTAGCACAGTGAACACTGCTAATAAAGGAACCTACACGGTAACGTATACTGCAACAAATGCTAACGGGACAAGTACTGCACAACGCACAGTGAATGTTGTAATTGGACAAAGTAATTGGTTAGTGTCATGGACCCTTTCCAGTAATTGTGGCGCAACTGCTTTCCCACTTTCTAACGCACCAGCAATTACAGCAGGAAGCAATGCTACCTCATTAAACATCGACAACATGTTCACCTTAATTGGCGGGTCCGCAACAGCAACCATTAGTGGTTCATCTGTTAACATTCCACAACAAACCGTAGATGCAACTATCGGTCAAATTACCTATTCTGGAACAGGAACAATGAATGACCAAGGAAATATCATTATTATCACCTACACGTATGACAACAATGCGCCATTAATTGGTGGTGCTGGAACATGCACAGCAACATATATAAAACAATAAGTTGATATACTTGACTTTGAAAAGGCAGATGTAAAATCTGCCTTTTTTTTGTCGTACATGTTACAGTTCGGTTAATTTCGCTTCCGTAACTTTGCACCATGGGAAAATTCAATGACATCGTAAAATCAGATATTCCAACTTTAGTGGACTTTTACGCCACATGGTGTGGGCCGTGTAAAACAATGAGTCCAATTTTAGAGGAACTCAAAAAGCAAATGGGTCCAAAAATTCGAATTCTCAAAATTGATGTCGATAAAAACCAAGACGTAGCCGCACGATTCAAAGTAAGAGGCGTTCCAACATTCATCCTATTTAAAAATAGTGAAGTGCTTTGGCGTGAAAGTGGTGCTTTTCCATTGACAACTTTGAAGGCTAAAATCCAAGCAGTTTTGTAAAAAACGTAACCCTTCTATTTTTCTTGCGTATTTGCATACCAAGGCGGAAAACTTTACTTTTGCCAACGTTAAATATTTTAAAGAAATTAGTATGGAATCAATGATGATTTATGTGCCTATTGTAATGGCAATTATCGGACTGCTATTTATGGCAATGAAGAGGGCTTGGGTGTTGAAACAAGACGCTGGAGATGGAAAAATGAAAGAAATTTCGGATTACATCTACGAAGGAGCGCTTGCATTTTTAAAAGCAGAGTATCGACTTTTAGCCATTTTCGTGCTAATTGCAAGTGTCGTTTTAGCAGGAATTTCATTCTTCGTTCCAACAACACATATATTAATAGTAGTAGCATTTATATTCGGTGCATTTTTCTCGGCTTTAGCTGGGAACATGGGAATGAAAATCGCTACAAAAACAAATGTTCGTACAACGCAAGCTGCTCGTACTAGTTTACCACAAGCATTGAAAGTGTCTTTCGGTGGTGGAACAGTTATGGGACTGGGAGTTGCTGGTTTGGCCGTTTTAGGTTTAACAGCTTTCTTTATTTTCTTTTTCCATTATTTCATGGGTGGAACTTGGGGGCCTGATGGAACTGAAAAAATGACAATCGTTTTGGAAACTCTTGCTGGATTCTCTCTAGGAGCTGAGTCAATTGCCTTGTTTGCGCGTGTTGGTGGTGGTATTTATACGAAAGCTGCCGATGTTGGTGCTGATTTAGTTGGTAAAGTTGAAGCTGGAATTCCAGAAGATGATCCACGTAACCCTGCAACAATTGCTGATAACGTAGGTGATAACGTAGGTGATGTTGCCGGAATGGGTGCAGATTTATTTGGTTCTTATGTAGCAACTGTATTAGCAGCCATGGTTTTAGGTAACTATGTTATCAAAGACATGGGTGGAAATATCGCTGATGCCTTTGGTGGAATAGGTCCAATCTTATTACCAATGTCAATCGCAGGAATCGGTATTGTAATTTCTATTATTGGAACGTTCTTAGTGAAAATCTCTAATAACAATGCGAAAGAAGCTCAAGTTCAAAGAGCATTGAATATCGGAAACTGGGTTTCTATTGCTTTAGTAGCTGTTTCTTGTTTATTTCTTGTGAACTGGATGTTGCCTGCTAAAATGCAAATGAATTTCTATGGAGAAGGATTGAAAGAAATTTCTTCCATGCGTGTATTCTACGCCACTTTAGTTGGTTTGGTTGTTGGAGCAGTTATTTCTTCAGTTACTGAGTATTATACTGGATTGGGTAAAAAACCAATTTTAAAAATAGTTGAAAAATCAAGTACAGGAGCTGGAACAAATATTATTGCTGGTTTAGCAACGGGGATGATTTCTACGTTCCCAACAGTCATATTATTTGCTGCAGCAATTTGGACTTCTTATGCATTCGCTGGATTCTATGGTGTAGCTTTAGCTGCTTCTGCCATGATGGCGACAACTGCCATGCAATTAGCAATCGATGCGTTCGGGCCTATTTCTGATAATGCTGGAGGTATTGCCGAGATGAGTGAATTGCCAAAAGAAGTTCGTGAACGTACAGATATTTTAGATTCAGTTGGTAATACAACTGCTGCAACAGGAAAAGGTTTTGCTATCGCTTCTGCTGCATTGACATCTCTTGCGTTATTTGCTGCTTATGTTACGTTTACAGATATTGACGGAATTAACATCTTTAAAGCGCCCGTTTTAGCAATGTTATTTATTGGAGCAATGATTCCCGTTGTGTTCTCTGCATTAGCAATGAATTCTGTTGGTAAAGCTGCCATGGACATGGTGCACGAAGTTCGACGTCAGTTTAGAGAAATTCCAGGAATCATGGAAGGAACTGGTAAACCAGAATATGCAAAATGTGTAGATATTTCTACCAAAGCTGCTTTGCGTGAAATGATGTTGCCAGGTGTTTTAACGATCGGGTTTCCAATTGCAATTGTATTATTAGGAGTTTTGATTTATCCTGAAAACTATAAATTAGTTGCTGAAATGCTTGGTGGTTATATGGCTGGTGTTACCGTTTCTGGTGTACTTTGGGCAGTTTTCCAAAACAATGCTGGTGGCGCTTGGGATAATGCTAAGAAATCTTTCGAAGCAGGTGTTATGATTAATGGTGAAATGACTTACAAAGGTTCTGATGCTCACAAAGCAGCAGTAACTGGAGATACAGTTGGTGATCCTTTCAAAGATACTTCTGGTCCTTCGATGAACATCTTAATCAAATTAACGTGTTTAATCGGATTGGTCATTGCACCAATCTTAGGAAATGGAGCTGCCTCTGAAAAATCAAACGAAAATGGAGCTTCAACTTGTGAAATGCGTGATGGAAATTGTATGTCCAACGAAATGTGTACAGGCGATAATAAAATGTGTTATGAAGGACAAACAATGAACACGAAATGTGACATGAGTAAATGTGCAGAAATGACGAAAGACGAATGTGCTAAAATGTGTGATGCTAAAGGATGTTCTCCTGAAGAAAAAGCAATTTGTATGGCTCATTACGGAAAAGACGGTAGTTGGTTAGGTGATGCTAACAAATGTGCGAATGACAAAAAAGCATGTTGTGACAAACACTAATCACTGATCAATAAAATGCTGAAAGCCACCTCAATAGGTGGCTTTTTTGTTTCTCTAATGAAATAAACTACCATAATCGTATGGAATACGTTCCTATCTTTGTTTCATGATTGAAAATCTGAATGCCAAAAACAAGGATTTCTTTGAACAAGTATTCCAAGTAGTCAAACTTATTCCTGTTGGACGTGTGACAACTTACGGCGCTATAGCCAACTACTTAGGCGCTGCTAGAGCTGCGCGAATGGTTGGATGGGCAATGAATGCTTCTCATCAAATCCCAGGAATCCCAGCACATCGTGTCGTGAATCGCATTGGATTACTAAGTGGTAAGATGCACTTTGCTTCACCCAACGCCATGCAATTAGCGCTGGAACATGAAGGCGTGCACATTCAAGAGGATCAAATCGTCCATTTTTCTAAAATCTTCTGGGATCCATCCCAAGAATTAAAATTACCTTAAAGATTCTATTAATTTTGCACAAAATTCAAGATATGAAATTCGCTACAAAAGCTATTCACGCTGGTGTTCATCCAGATCCCGCAACAGGTGCTATTATGACGCCCATTTACCAAACTTCTACCTATGTTCAAGATGGCGTTGGAAATCATAAAGGCTACGAATATTCACGTACACAAAACCCTACGCGTCATGCGCTAGAAAAGAACATCGCAGCGATTGAAAACGGGAAATTTGGCGCTTGTTTTGGTTCAGGACTGGCAGCAATTGACTGTGTGTTAAAAATGTTGAATCCAGGTGATGAAGTCATTTCTACCAACGATTTATACGGTGGGTCCTACCGTATTTTTAGAACGATATTTGAAAAATATGGGATTAAATTCCATTTTGTCAATATGCAAGATGTGGCTGCTGTTGCCGCATTAGTCAATGAAAACACCAAAATGATTTGGGTGGAAACACCGACTAATCCAATGATGAATATCATCGACATCATAGCAATGGCTAAGATTTCTAAAGCAGCCGGTGCGATGCTTTGTGTCGATAATACCTTTGCTACTCCGTACTTGCAAAATCCCTTAGACTTAGGCGCTGACATGGTGATGCATTCGGTTACGAAATACCTTGGTGGACACTCAGACGTTGTGATGGGTGCCTTGGTTTGTTCTGATGAAAAAATTGCAGATGAAATGTACCGCATTCAGAACTCCTCAGGAGCTGTGACTGCCCCAATGGATTCATTCTTAGTGTTACGTGGAATTAAAACATTGCATTTACGTGTTCAACGTCATTGTGAAAATGGAGAAAAGGTCGCTCGCTACTTAGCAACTCATCCAAAAATCGATAAAGTATATTGGCCAGGATTTGAAACACATCCGAATCACGAGGTAGCGAAAAAGCAAATGCGTGGCTTCGGTGGAATGATATCTTTCACGTTAAAAGGAAACCATCTGGAAGATGCTTTGAGTATTGTGAAGAAAGTCGATATTTTCGCTTTAGCAGAATCATTAGGAGGTGTGGAATCATTAATTGGGCATCCTGCCACCATGACACATGCTTCTATCCCTAAAGATGTACGAGAGCAAAGTGGTGTGGTAGATTCTTTGATTCGCTTGAGCGTTGGTGTCGAAGATGCGGAGGATTTAATCGCAGACTTGACCCAAGCACTCGCTTAATTTACAACTGATCTAAGCTTTTAAAGAACTGTTCCTTTTTCGCAGGTGAAAGTGGAATTGCGGTGCCATCTTTTAGAATTACAGATCCGCCATCGTGCTTATCATAGCGTTCCACGCAATTTAAATTGATCAGGTGCGACTGATGCACTCGGAAAAACTGAAGTCCGGACAACAAAGTGTCGTAGTCTTTCAATGTTTTCGATACCAAGATTTTCTTACCATCATTTAGGTAAAAGAACGTGTAGTTTTTATCCGCTTCGCAATGAACGATATCATCAATTTCTACCACAAAAATACTTTCTTGCGTTTTTAAAACAAGCTTGCGTTTTAGGTGAGGTTGAATGTTGTTCTCTAGAACACTCATTTGAGTTTCATCCTTTTTATGGGAATGCATTTGAATGGCATTCATCACTGCGTTGCGCAGTTCCTCTGCATCAATTGGCTTCAAAATGTAATCCAACGCACTGAATTTAATCGCTTGAACAGCAAATTCTTGAAAAGCGGTAATAAAAATGATTTCAAACGATTTATTGGAAACACTTTTTAGCACATCAAAACCATTTCCATCCGGCATTTGTATGTCTAATAGCACAATATCAGGTTGAATGCGCTCAATCGCTTCAATTCCTGACTGCACACTTTCACCATCGGCATAAATATCCAATTTCAAATCAAATGATTCGAGCATTTTTCCAATGAACTCCCGTGTAGGTTTTTCATCATCGATAATGAGTACTTTTCTAGTCATGATTTGAATTTAATAGTTTTCGGTATCGAATTTCAATGGAAGAACAATTTTCACAAGAGTCCCGGACTCTTTGCGTTCATCTAAATCACTGAAAGTCAAACTTCCACTAAATTTATACTTTTTATTTAATATTTCGATACGTTCTTTGGTAATATCGATTGCCATGCTTTTATGCGTGCGTGTTTTCTTCGTTTGTGCTGATTTTTTTCTGCCTACTCCATTGTCCGATATGGTGATTTCTAATTTGCCATTTTGTTCCATCATATCTACATGAATTTGACCATTCTTCACGGAATGCAGTTGTCCGTGTTCAATCGCATTTTCAATAAATGGCTGGGTGATCATGGGTGGAACCATCGCTTTGTTGTTCAATAAATCCTCCGAAACATTGAGTACATAACTAAAGCGGTTTTCGAAACGCATTTTTTGCGTACTCAAATACTTATCCAAAATCTCTAGTTCCAATTCAATTGAAATAAATTCTTTTGGTGAATTTTCCAGAATCAAGCGCATTAATCGGGAGAAATTCACTAAAAATTGAGATGATTTCTCCGGATTATTCTCATAAATATAACTTTGAATCACCGACATTGCATTGAAAACAAAATGCGGATTCATTTGAGCACGCAATAAGGTTTGTGAAAGTTCAGCTTCTCGTTGTTCCTGTCTTGAGCGGACTTGTTTCATTCGCAAAATCAAGATGACTAAACTAAAGACAATGGCAAAAATGAAAATCAATGAAATATACAATTGACGGTCACTTACCAGTTTTAAGATTTCTTGTTCCTTCTTTTCCTTTTCGATTCTACGTTGCTGAAGTTCAATGAGTCTTTCCCTTTCCTCACGTAGGTTTCCAGAGGTCAAATCACCAATTTTTGCTTCATTTCTCTTAATAGAATTCGACTCTAAAAATTCGATGTATGCATTTTGAAAGTTCAAGGCATTTCGTAGGTCGCCATTTTTCATCGATAGTTGAGAAAGTAGTTTATAGCGATCAATCAATCGTATGGAATGTACGCCTTTGTCACTTTCTAGAGATAATTCCAAATAGTGTTTGGCGTTTTTTAGGTCTCCGATGTGAATACACAATTGACCGAAATCTTG
>CAMAPI010000010.1 GCA_945860065.1 Chryseobacterium gleum
GGATTTACAACCGTTGGGGACAAATCGTATTTACAACCGATGAGATAGCAGAGGGCTGGAACGGAAGATATAAAGACAACAAAGATGTACAACTCGGAGCCTATACTTGGAAGATCAGGTATGTGGATAATTTAGGGGAGGCAAAAACATTAATAGGACACGTAACAGTATTAAGGTAAGTGAAGTTTACAAGAATAGTTTAAATCATTCTAGTAACTTTATCCTTGAGAAAAAATGAATGAAAAAGTTATTAGAAGCATTTCCGCAGAATATCGTTGACGCAACAGCAATTGCTAAAGCAAGTACATTTCAAACACCTAAAAATGACATCCATAATATTGTGATTTGTGGTTTAGGTGGTTCAGGAATCGGTGCAAAAATCGTTTCAAATTGGATCCAAGATGAGATTCAAGTTCCAGTTGTTTTGAGTAATGAGTATGTGCTTCCTGCATTTGTAGGAAAAAACACCGTGGTAATCGCCTCATCTTACTCTGGAAATACAGAGGAGACCACAATGAGCATCAATGAGGCGCACGCAAAAAGATGTCACATCATAGGTATTACAAGTGGAGGAAATCTCGCTTCTTTCTGTAAAACAAATGGATATGATTGTGTGATTGTTCCAGGTGGGAATCCACCACGTAGCGCATTGGCATTTTCTGTAGTTCAATTATTACATATCTTAGCAGAATTAGGATTTACTTCCGCGGCACATGTTGATTCAATGAATAAATCTGCTGCTGTACTTACCAATGAAATTGAGGCAATTCAATCAATTGGAAAAGAATTAGCTGCACATTTATTCGGAAAAGTTGGTGTATACTATGCTGAAACGAAATATGAAGGAGTGATTGTTCGTGCTCGTCAACAATTCAATGAGAATTCAAAATATTTAGGATGGCATCATACCATTCCTGAAATGAATCACAATGAACTGGTCGGATGGAGTGGAGGAGATGCACGTTTTGCACCCGTTTTCTTCAATACAGGAGATTTACATCCAAGAAATCAAAAGCGCTTGGAAATTACCATGGCTGCAGTTGAAAAGAAATGCGGAAAAGTATTCACATTGCATACAAAAGGCGGCACTTTAATTGAGCGCTCTTTGTACTTAATTCATATTGTAGATTGGGCTTCTTATTATTTGTGTCATTTGAAAGGTGCAGATATCAATGATATGGAGATCATCGATTACTTAAAAGGCGAATTGAATAAATTTTAATGGAAACACCGCAAATTCTGGTTCAGGACCTTGGATTAATTGATTACAAAGAAGCATGGGACTTACAAGAGTCCTTGTTGAAGGAATCTGTTGACCTGAAAGTTTCGAATCGTTCCAATGAATCTGGATTAATCCCAATAAATCACTTGCTTTTTTGTGAGCATCCACATGTTTATACACTTGGAAAAAGTGGAAACCCTGAGCATTTATTGCTGGATTACAAACAGTTGGCTCAAGTTTCGGCTAGTTACTACAAGATAAATAGGGGTGGAGATATTACGTATCATGGCCCGGGTCAACTGGTGATGTACCCCATTATTGATTTAGAGCAATTTTTCACGGATATTCACAAATATTTGAGGTTTTTAGAGGATGCCGTGATTTTAACTTTGCAGGATTATGGCGTCAAGTCAGATCGATATGATGGATTAACAGGCGTCTGGATTGAACCAAATACGCCTTCTGCGCGGAAGATTTGTGCAATGGGGGTGAAATGTTCTAGATGGATTACCATGCACGGTATCGGATTTAATATCAATTCAGATTTAAGCTATTTTTCAAATATTGTTCCGTGTGGAATAGATGATAAAGAAGTTACCTCTCTCGAAAAGGAATTAGGCAGAAAAGTCTCTATGGAGGAAGTGAAACATCGACTATTAATCCATATGGAAGCTGTTTTTGGATTTAAGACAACATAATTAAACGAAATGAGAGAAGAATTGAAAGGACCAAAAGTAGAAAATGTGTCCGTGGCAATCGTCGAAATACCCCTAGAGAACAATGAAAAGGAATACATTGTTTACCTTCTGAACTTTCGTGATGACATTATGGAAGGAATCATTGTGGCATCTACAGGATATGGTGAAAACCCACAAAGTGGTGAACAAGTCAAAACATCAACCCTGCGAAAAGGAATTGAATTGATGTTACCCAATGAAGCTGCGCGAATTGAACCCATCATGCCGGACTTATTTGACCTCACCAATGAATTTTGGGTGAGTTTCTGGGTAAATGACGTGATGTACGATAAACGTTTCATCTTTGTTCCTGGAAGCATCAATGATGAAGCATTTAAACTTATTGACATTCTTGGTTATAAAGGCGTCATTTTAGCATCTTAGGAATTAGTCCGTAAAAGCGATTTGCCTGTCATTTCAATAGGAGCTGCTAAACGCATTCGATTGAGGATTGTAGGGGCAACATCAGCTAATATTCCATCATTCAACTCGATGCCTTCGTCATCCGTTACTAGGATAACCGGCACAGGATTCAAACTGTGCGCTGTGTTCGGTGAGCCATCAGGATTTACAGCGTAATCTGCATTTCCATGATCGGCAATGATTAAAAATTCATATCCTTCTACTCTACCGGCCTCAACGACAGCTTTTAAACAATTATCTACTGTTTCAACCGCTTTTACAATCGCAGAAAACACACCCGTATGACCGACCATATCTGGATTGGCAAAATTGAGACAAATGAAATTCGGTTTCTCAGATTGAATGCTGTCAATAATGCGGTCTCTCACTTCAAGAGCGCTCATTTCCGGCTGTAAATCATAGGTGGCAACCTTGGGGGAGTTCACCAAAAGTCGGCTTTCTCCTGGGAATTCAGTTTCTCGTCCACCACTAAAGAAAAAGGTAACATGTGGGTATTTCTCTGTCTCCGCAATACGCACTTGTGTGCGATCCATGTTGGAAATTACTTCACCAAGGGTATTTAGTAAATTGTCTTTTTCAAAAACAATATGTAATCCTTTATAGGTGGCATCATAACTCGTCATGGTGCAATAAAATAAATCAAGGGGAGACATTTTAAACGCTGGAAATGCTTCTTGCGTGAGAACTGTTGTAATTTCTCTTGGACGATCCGTCCGGAAATTAAAACAAATAACCACATCTCCATTTTCTATCAGTCCTGATGGATCAATTAAATGCCCTTCTATGAATTCGTCAGTAATCCCGTTTTCATAGGATTGAAGTAATGCTTCAGCAGCGGACGCTGCTTTGTCACCGATACCATTTGTTAGTAGTTGATACGCTTTTTCTACACGTTCCCATCGTTTGTCGCGGTCCATGGCAAAATAACGCCCGATAATACTAGCGATTTTACCAGTGCTTAACGTTAATTGTTCTTCTAGTTTTTGAATACATCCGAGTCCACTTTTCGGGTCGCAATCGCGGCCATCAGTAAATGCATGAACAAACACTTTTTCGAGTCCATGTATTTTTGCCATGTCACAAAGTGTATGTAAGTGAGCTTGAGAACTATGAACGCCCCCTTCTGAAACCAGTCCAATAAAGTGAAGCTTGGAATTTCGTTCTTTTGCGGTATCAAACGCGGAAAGAATGACCTTGTTTTTTTGAAATTCTCCATCTCGAATCGATTTATTGATCCGCGTTAGTTCTTGATAGACAATTCGTCCGGCACCAATATTTAAATGTCCAACTTCTGAATTCCCCATTTGTCCATCAGGCAAACCAACATCTTCCCCACTTGTTTTTAATGTTGCATGAGGATACGTGTTCCATAGAGAACCCATAAAAGGCGCATGAGCCGCTGAAATGGCATCTGATGCAGATTTGTCTCCAATTCCCCATCCATCCAAAATGATGAGTCCGAAATGATTTGTCATAATAACAAAGTTACCTCAAATATCGTTCCTTGTGGCTTATTTTCTCTGCACGTAATTGTTCCTCCTTGAAGTTGGGCAAACTCGGAGGCGATGAATAATCCCAAGCCACTTCCTTGCTTTTGACGAGTTTCCTCGTTGCCAATTCGATAAAACTTATAAAAAATAGCCTCCCTTTCTGAAGCGGGAACACCAGGGCCTTCATCTTTAACGCCAAAAACTAATGTTGAACTTGACTTTCTAAGGTAAAAACAGATGTTTGCTTTCGTTCCTGCATATTTACAAGCGTTTTCCAGAAGATTAACCACAATCATTTCTAAAATAAATGGATCGCCAAAAAAGTGAATGTCTTTTTCAAGTTCCAAGCGAATAAATTCATGTAAGTGCCTTTTATGGAAACGATCCACAATGGAGTGGATTAAGTGTGAGAAATCAATGTCGCTCTTGACAACTTGGAGTGATTTATTTTCGACTTTCGAAGCATGAAGGATATTATCAATCAATAAGCTAAGTCGTTCATTTTCATCAAGCGCTTTTTTCAATAAATCGGTTTTTTTCTCTTCGGGAAGTTCATGTTTCACGAGCGTTTGAAGAAATAGTTTAACGGAGGAAATAGGGGTCTTCAGTTCATGTGTGACAGACAATAGAAAATTAGATTGTCGTTGAGTTAATGAGATTTCTTTTAAAATAACTTTTCTGATTTTCCAGAAACCAAGTAAAAGGATAATCATGAAGACAGAGCCTTCTCCGATAATCATCCAAACGCGGCGCTGAAAATCACTGTTGGAGTCAGCAACTTGCATATTCAAACGAATGAGTAGATTTCCCCACCAAATGAATTGTAGAAAAACATAAATGATGAGCATAACTAGGAAAAAATTCGCTTGCTTTTTCATCAGGATTTACTGCTAAGATTTAATGCGTTGAAACGAATGCTTTAAAAGGAAAGGAGTGGATAATGTTGTCACTAGTCCCATGATGACCAACATGGAGAAAATCTCCACATTAATGAATCCATTACTGAAGGCAATATTTGCAATAACAAGCTCCATAATTCCACGCGCATTTAACCCATAGGCTAATGTGATGGACTCACGGTGACCAAGGTGAGCAAAGCGTCCACCAACATATCCACCTACCATTTTAGATAAGAATGAAACGATAATGATGGCAAATAATAGACTGTAATTTTCAATAGCTGAAAATTTGAATTCTAAACCAATTCCCGCAAAGAAAATAGGCGCTAAGAATCCCATGGCCATACTACTTGTTGTTTTCTGAAATAAATCAATGTTTTTTTCTCCGATTAATTTTTTGTTTAAGAGCATCGCAGCAAAGAAAGATCCAATGATAAAATGCAGCCCGATACTTTCTGTCAAGGTGGCAAAGAGCAAGATGAACATGAAAAGCAAAGCAAACAACGACTCTTTTCCTTTTAACACACCTAATAATTTATCAATTTGATTTTCAACAAAATTTTCTTTTTGCGAAAAGTGTTTGATCACACGGTAGGAAACATAGATGACAAGTATAAAACAGAGCAATTTGACCGCTGTAATGATGGTTGCTGTGGTGATGGCGGTAAACGATTTATCGATGTGATTTAAGTCTAATAAAATACCAAGAATGGTTAAGGCAAGAACATCGTCGAAAATGGCTACCGAAATGATTTTTTGCCCGACTTCTGTATTGAGTTTTCCAAGGTCCATTAGAATTCGGATACTCACAGGTAATGCTGTAATTGCAACACACAAGCCAATAAAAACAGTAGTCATCACGTTTTGACCAAATAATTTACCGATCATGAATCCACTTAGAATGGGCAAAAGAAAAGCCAATAAAGAAACAACGATGTTTCGTCCCTTCATGGATTTTAGTATATCGTCAAAATTGATTTCTAGTCCAGCCAAGATGACTAATAAAAAGACACCTAAATCTGAAATCACTTTTAATTCTTCAGTACGATGAATAAAATTCAATAATGTGGGACCTAAAATAATTCCTGCGATGATTTCTCCAATCATGGCAGGTTGTTTCATGCGTTCAAAAATCTCGCCAAAGAACCGCGCCAAAACCAACAACAAAAGAAGCGCAGCAAAAAATGGCAATTCAAATTTTGGTAAATCAATCATCTTCGTTAGATATTAATATATGTTGTTTTTCTTCATTTGAAAAACTGATTTGAATCAATTTTTCCTATTGTACGTTCTTTGTTCTTTAAGTACTATCGCCTAATATTCGAACATATATTATGCAATCAGTGTAAAACCAATTGCTATGTTAGTTTACACCAACAATTGTCTCCTTCGGTCTTGTTCCTTGCATTAAGGCACTGGGGTCAATCGTTGAGGAACTCGGTGCAACAGGCTCCGCCATATTTCTTGATGATTTAATAAAACCATAATGTTCTGCCATTGCACCCATATAAGTTTGAAGATTTCCAATCATCTCCGTGTAAGCACCAGTATAAGCTTCAACACTTTCCCCATTATCCAAGGCTAGTTGTTCTAGTTCACGGTAAATGCGAGGCAACATGGCTCTATAGACATGATTAATTTCAGCTTTCAAAGATTTGGCAAAAGCGGAAGATGGATTACCGTAACGAGGATCTTGCGCTAGGGCATTCATTTTGAAACAAGCATCCATCGCGGCAATTAAATCCTCTGAATTTTCTGGGTTTCCAGCAAATGATGCATTACTATGGTCGAAATAAGCAAAAACACTATGGAAGTTTTTAAGTAATTTTTGACCTAGTTCTTCGGCTTTTGCTTTTTGTCCTAGTAGGTAATACAATTGAACATATTCGTGCAAGGAACCACTGCATTTCGATCTCAGGGACTGTCCTTGATAATTGTACTCTTGATCTGCTTCATTATACTTCAATGACATAAACGGATCACATGAATTTACTTCTCCGAAATCCAACACTCTATCAACGGGCATTAATTTTAAGGAGTAATCCAATACTTTCACCGCTTTAGCATTTTGCTTGCGCTTCATTAATTGTTCTGCCAACAATAAGAAATTTGAACGATATTGAACGGTATGACGACGTGCGTAATAATCTGTCAATACATTCGGATTTGCCATGTCGCCGTATTCATATACATCCATCATGTTTTTCAACATTTTAGATACATTGTAGAACATCGGTTCTTCTTTTAACGGGCTTAATTCATAAGCCATTCCGACTTGTTTGATAAATCCACTAGAAAGCAAGGCTACTGAGAAAGATGAGCCTCGACTACTTGAGAAGAAAATCCCTCTTTTCCAATCATTGTTCGCAACTACATCCATCATCATCACTTCGTCACGCGCCAATGCTGGATCTCTTTCCGTACTAAATTCAAATGAAATCCTATCTAAACAACGGTTTTTTTCTTGTGGAGTAATTGTTCCCGCCTTCAAGGCATTTGATTTATTGACATCCAACGTGAATCGATTTGACGGGAAGAAGCTATAACGTTTCCCTTCATCAATTAACATATTGTTATCGTCGCGAACAAAAGCCATGGCCTCTGTAAAATCAACGGCGGACCAAATGTTTTCATAACGCTCCAGCAATTCTTGCAATTGTTCTGCTGAACCATTTTTGAATTCGACAGACCCTGCTCTTGCTCCTTCAAATAATTGGAATACACCTAGGTATTTTTGAATGGTAGCTTCAATAAGTTTTGTCGTGTCTGTTGTTGAAATCGCTGCGCGTGTTGCTTCAAATTCTGGGTTGCTAATGGTCACGTTTGCAAATATCTTTTGAACCTCCTGGTCAAAATAACGAGCTGCCGTGACTGCTTCCTTTGGATTGTTTTTCAAGCGCATATTCAACACCTTGTTTAAGATTTCTTCACTTGCATTCATGGAAAACAATTGAAGCAGTGGCATGAAATAAACTTGATCCGTATTTCCGGCATACATTAAAATTTGGTCTTCGCGGAACTTAATTGGAAGTGGATCCGAATCATATGACTTCATTTTCATCTGATTCGTATACCAGTCCGTTCCCATTAAAGACAGGTTACACACACGAACATCTGTACGTTTCCCTTCTACCTCTTGTAAGTACCAAAGTGGAAAAGTGTCATTGTCTCCATTTGTGAAAATAATACTGTTTTTCCCGCAAGACTGTAAGTAATTTGTTGCTAAATCGCGCGCAGAAGTTTTTCCACTTCGATCGTGATCATCCCATCCTTGAACTCCCATAATGACAGGCACAACTACTCCCAAGGCACTCGCAATCATTGCGCTGTTTACTTGAGAAGTAATCTTGCTTTGGATAAAGTTGTAGATGGCATAAACACCAACCCCAATCCACATAGCAAAGAAATAGAATGAACCAGCATACGCATAGTCACGCTCTCTCGGCTCCATTGGTTTTTGATTCAGATAAACAACAATCGCTAATCCAGTAAATACAAAGGCCAGTGTTAACACAAATGCATCTTTAGGCGATTTACGGTAGTGGAACACAAGTCCGATTAATGCCAAAATCAACGGCAACATAAAAAACTTGTTGTTTGCTGGATTTTCCGTGGTATAATGTGGTTGGAATTCTTGGCTACCCAGCCTGACTTCATCCAAGAAAGAAACCCCAGAAATCCAGTTTCCGTGCAGATTGTCTCCGTGTCCTTGAATGTCGTTTTGGCGTCCCGAAAAATTCCACATGAAGTAGCGTAAGTACATCCAATTTACTTGATAACGCATGAAATAGGTGAGGTTTTCACCGAAACTTGGCAAACGCTTTCCATCGCGACCAATCTCCGTATTTGTTCCGTCATTTTCATCGTAACCTGACCATTTTACATACCCTTGTTTATGAACAGGGCTATCACCCGAGTACATCCTTGGGAAAATAGTTGATTGGGCATAGGTTGCTACAGCTCCTTGTCGAATGGAAGAATTGCTTTCATAGTATTTTTCTTCAATGGCATAAGCTCCTTTGTGTTCACCGACCCATTTGTTTGCGTCAGCTTCCTTCGTAAATGCTTTAACTTCGACATCACCTTCAGTGATGACAAAACGACGCAAGTAATAAGGAGACAAATCTTTCCAAGCATCATTACTCAATATTCTCGCACCATTTTCGGTCATTTCCTCCCCGTTACGGAAGGAATTCCAATAATTACCCATAAAGATTGGAGCGGAACCATATTGTTCGCGTTTTAAATAAGAGTGCAGCGTAACTAGGTTTTCCGGATCGTTTTCATCAAGCGGTGTATTCGCATTTGAACGAATGACGATCACTGCAAATGAACTATATCCGATGAGTAAAAAGACTAATCCCATCATGGCATTGTAAACCAATGTATTGCCTTTTTTTCTTGCCCATCTAACCAAAAATACACACGCAGCAATCAGCAAAATGAAAAAGAAAATGGTCCCAGAAAAGAAAGGTAGACCAAGATTATTCACAAATGCGACTTCAAAATTAGATGCCATTGCGATGGAACCTGGGATAATTCCTTCTTGAATGAATCCGAGCGTAACGATGGAGATAATCCCGGTTAATAGAATGCCTTTTAAATTGGTTTCCTCTTTCACTCGAAAGTAAATCATATAGCCTATTGCTGGAACAACTAAGATTCCTAGTAAGTGGACACCAATTGCTAAACCAAGCATAAAGAAAATCAAGAGAATCCATCTGTTTGGACGATAATCATCGGAGATTTCACCCGACTTGAACATTCCCATTTCTTCATCCCATTTTAGTATTGCCCAAAAAATGACGGCAGTAAACAAGGACGCCATGGCGTAGACCTCGCCTTCAACAGCCGAGAACCAGAAGGAGTCAGAGAAAGTGTAAGCTAAAGACCCAATAGTTGAAGAAGTAAAAATAGCGATTTGATTTCCGGATGTCAGTTCCTTTTGCTGCGTAAGAACGATTTTTTTAATCAATAAGGTCAAGGACCAAAACATAAATAATATGGTCAATGAACTCGATATCGCTGAAAGCGCATTGATCCACACAGCAACAGATTCCGGCGCTGCGAATAAACTGAACAAACGACCTAAAACCATGAATAATGGAGCGCCAGGAGGGTGACCAACTTCTAATTTGTATGCTGCAGTGATATACTCACCACAATCCCACAAACTTGCTGTGGATTCAATCGTTAATAAATACACAGTACTAGCAATAATAAAAACAAGCCAGCCAAGTAGGGTATTCCATTTAGTATAATTCATGAGCATGCGAATTAGTTCGTTTTTTTGTCCTGCGAATTTAAGAATATTCGCATTGAAAATTCAATCATTTCACGCAAATACGCAAGATCAATCAAATTATTTTTTCAATCTAGTTGAAAACAATAAAAAATGTTCTTAAATTTGCATCGCATTTGAAAAAATGTTGAATGGCCCATGGTGTAACTGGCAACACGTCGGTTTTTGGTACCGAAGAGTCTAGGTTCGAGCCCTAGTGGGCCAACAATTAAAAATCATAAAACCCTTGATGACATTCCGTTTCAAGGGTTTTTTGTTTTTAGCGATTTCGTTCTTCTTCCTCATTGAAAACCAGCAAGGTGTGCTTAATCATTTGATAGATTTGCTCCGCATTTAAAGCGTTTGTATTGGTTACGGATCCAAATTGACTCGTGTAAACAACGCTACTTATTTTATCGAAATCCCAAAGCCTGATTTTACGAGAATAGATTTTCTTTTTATCCGTGCCGAATGCTTTCATCTTAATTTTAACAGTTGGATGTATGTTAGAATATTGAACTCCCATTGCGCCAAAAGCAGGCCCTTTATATCCTTGAACTTTTATTTTTACTTTTACATAGAGCTCCTCTTCATATCCGAAAACCGCTCTTTTTTTGGTCATTTTTGGATAACCACCAGCATATGTCCCCGTTTCTAAAGTTGCTCGTTTACCCCCATCTGCTTTGAGGTCGTAAATGTATGTTGCATCTTTGAAAAGCTGTGTTTTTGCGGTTTTCTGAATGGCTAATTTAATGGAGTCCTGAAGATTGGAGGGAAACCGGAAATTTGAATAAGCATTGACACTTTGATTCGCTGTAGTGATCATCACGCTGCTTGTGAGCGCTTTGTCCACCATTAATCGCACCTTGAAAATTCCAGCTTGCGCGTTCGACAATAAGGGGAATAAAAGAGTGAATGAACTAATCAAAACGGAAAACAGGACTTTTTTCATCGATTTCTTTTTTTTCAAAGTTACGAAATACAACGTTTCAGTTATTGAAAATCCAGTAAAATTCAATTCAATGATTATCATGTATCTTTGTCAAAAAATATAAGCATGAGTGAAACGCGCACGGATATTAGTGAATTAGGTGAATTTGGTATCATTGATCAACTGACCAAGGGTGTGGAATTGAAAAACGCTTCCTCTATTTTAGGGGTTGGGGATGATGCCGCGGTAATTGACGCGGGAAATGAAGAGTATTTGCTTGTTTCCACGGATGCATTAGTCGAAGGAATCCACTTTAACCTAATGTACATGCCATTGAAACACCTTGGCTACAAAGCAGTAGCTGTAAACGTTTCCGATATTTGTGCGATGAATGGAAAAGCGGAACAGATTACCGTTGCGATTGCGGTATCTAATCGTTTCAGCCTAGAAGCCTTGGAAGAGTTGTATGCTGGAATTAAATTAGCTTGTACAGAATATCATGTTGATTTAGTCGGTGGAGATACAACAAGCTCAACTTCTGGATTAATGATTACCATCACGGCAATTGGCCGAGTGAAAAAAGAAGAAATCGTTTATCGATCTGGTGCGAAAGAGTTTGACTTACTTGTTGTATCAGGTGATTTGGGGGGTGCCTATATGGGCTTACAACTGTTAGAACGAGAAAAGGATGTATTCAAATCAAATCCGGCAATTCAACCAGATTTAGATGGACATGATTATATCATGCAGCGCCAACTAAAACCAGAAGCAAGGGTCGATGTGGTGAATTATTTGAAAGAATTAGGTGTTCAGCCAACTTCCATGATTGATGTCTCAGATGGATTGGCGAGTGAAATCTTGCACCTCTGCAAATCGAGTAATGTTGGTTGTCATGTATATGATGAGAAAATACCAATTGATACAAAAACCTCCATGGCAGCCATTGATTTTAATTTAGACCCGAGCACTTGCGCCCTAAATGGAGGGGAAGATTACGAATTACTCTTTACCATTAAACAAAATGATTTTGAGGTAGTGCAGTCCAACCCAAACTTCTCCATCATTGGTCATATCACGAGCGCCGAAGACGGAACGTATTTAGTAGATAATAACGGTTCCGCTGTTACCTTGAAAGCGCAAGGCTGGAGACATTTTTAGCAATCAATCGACCCGTGGTAAAAGAATCAGTGTTTTGTGGATAATAACAATGGTGAATTGCCCGGAAATCTCTTCTTGTATTTTCTCCGCCTCCAAAAGTGTTCGAAAATCACCCACCATTAAATTGAAGTTGGGGGCTTCAAACGTCACATAGGTATCAATCTTCGGATACATCGTGATGAACCGGTTTCTCGCCTCGTCGACGATAGCCTTGTCTGAGTCAAAGCAAATCTGAAGCCTAAACCCATTCATTTGTCTGCTCGCTTTATTTGCGATTTGTTGCACTATTCTTTCGTCTGCTTGAATGCTGATTTGTCCGTTAACTCGTTCTGTCACCAAACAAATAAAAACGAAAATGACGAACACTGAATTTCTTGTTTTCATACCTCAAAATTAGGTATTTACGTTGACCATCCAATTTCCTCTATTTAGAATCATTTTAAATTAGCTTTATTTTTTCTTTTTTTGTCATGAAAGTGTCATATAATGCCTTGATTCTCCTAATTTTGCACCCGATAAAAAGCGGTTTTAACCGCACTATTTTTAAGAGTGAATTAGTAGTTTATACATGGAAATATCTAGAATTCAGTTGCTTAATCGTTTAAAATCTGTAGCGTTCGTTACGTTAACATTAGGCTTTGTTGGTTTGACCAACTTTTCAAAAGCTCAAGGAGAGGCACTTTTCAAATCAAAATGTGCTACGTGTCACCAAACCCACAAGAATAGTACTGGACCTAAGTTGTTCCAAGTTCGTGACAAATGGGCTGCGGGTGGAGCGAAGGAAGGGAGCATCATCAAATGGGTAAACAATTGGCAAAATGCTGTAGCTGCGGATCCGTATGCTGCTGAAGTTTCCAAATGGTCTCCAACCGCGATGAATGCTTTTCCAGATTTAAAACCAGAGGAAATAATCTCCATTTTTGATTGGATTGATGCTCAACCAGATCCGGCTATGGCCACAACAACTGGTGGACCGACGGTTCCTGGCGATCCAACGTTAAATCCAATGGAAGAAGAAGGTTCTGTTGGATGGATATGGATTGTAATGGGAGTTATCTTTATCGTTGTTATACTTGCGGTAGGTGGAGTTCGACGCCAATTGAGCATTGCAACATCTGATAATCCTGAACACCAAGAGAAATTAACTTACGGGGAGGAATTAAGAACCATTGCATGGAAGTACCGACTTTGGGTTGGACTTGCGTCCCTCGTAACAGTAATTGCTGTCATCGTAACTTTGTTCCAAGGTTTGTACAGAATTAACATAATGGAAGATTACCAACCATCGCAGCCAATCGCTTTCCCTCACAGCCAGCATGCTGGAATTAACGGCATCGATTGTAAATACTGCCACAATTCGGTGGCTAAGTCGAAATCCGCCGGAATTCCATCCGTTAATGTTTGTATGAACTGTCACAAACAAATAAGCGGAGAAGGAAAACCATTTGCAGGAGAAATCAAGAAAATTTATGCAGCAGCTGGATGGGATCCTTCAACCGGAGCAGGAAAATACACCGGAAAAACGAAACCAATCGTTTGGAATAAAGTTCACGTTTTACCTGATCACGTTTACTTTAATCACTCTCAACACGTTGTTGTTGGAGGGGTAGATTGTAAACAATGTCACGGTGATATGACGGTGATGAGTGAGGCAGCCAAAGTTCAACCAGTTTCTGAGTTAAATAAAATTGAAGGTAACATTCAGTTAACTAAGCCAACGTTAACAATGGGATGGTGTATTGAGTGTCACGGGAAAAAAGACGTCAAAATCGGAGATGGTAAAAATGCGTACTACGATGAAATTCACAGCCGATTGAAAAAGAATCCAGAATTATACAAAAAATATTACACAGATGGTAAAGTGTCTGTAAGCGAGCTAGGCGGTTGGGAATGTGCTAAATGCCACTATTAATAAATTAATAATATTCTTGTCGAAGAAAAGACTATGGGAATGACTAGAAAATATTGGAAAGGACTTGAAGAATTACAGGAGACTCCTGAATTCATTAAGCACAAAGAACAAGAATTTCCGAATCAACAATCAGTTGAGGAATTCTTGTCTGACGAAAAATTAGCTGAAACTTCTACTGCAAGAAGAGATTTTCTTAAATTTTTAGGATTTTCAGTTGCTGCGGCAACACTTGCAGCTTGTGAAGCCCCAGTTACAAAGGTTGTTCCTTATGTGATTAAACCAGAAGATGTGACACCAGGTATGCCAACTTGGTATACAAGCACGTATTACGATGGAAATTCATTCGCGAGTATTTTAGTGAAAACGCGTGAGGCTCGTCCGATTTTTGTAAAAGGAAACAAAGATTTCGGTTTTACAAAAGGAGGCGTAAATGCACAAATCGTTGCGTCTGTTTTAGGTTTGTACGACAGTGAGCGTTTAAATCATCCGACTGCAGGTGGAACGGTTGCTTCATGGTCTTCAATAGATAAAGCGATTTCTTCTGCTTTAAAATCAGCGAAATCTGTAACCTTATTGACAAACACAGTAATTAGTCCTTCTGTGAAGCGCGCTATTGCTGAAATGTCTGTTTCATTAAACGGAGAAAATGGAAGTAAATTCCAACACATCCAATACGATGCAGTTTCATACGCTGGTATGCGTGAAGCAAACTTATCGAACTTCGGAGCTAGAATAATTCCTGGCTATGATTTCTCTAAAGCAAAAACAATTGTTTCTGTTGACGCAGACTTTTTGAATACTTGGTTGCTAGCAACAGAATATACTGGTCAATATGCATTAACGCGCAATCCAGATGCAGCTTGGATGTCGAAACACATTCAATTTGAAACGGTATTGTCTGTTACAGGATCTAATGCAGATTACCGCGGAATGATCAAACCATCTGAACAAGCTGCAGTATTGGCTTATATCATTAAAGGTTTAGGTGGAAACGCTGGCGTGTCAGCTGATCTAAATACTTCGGCAAAAGCGATAGCTGATGAAGCCATCAAAGCGCTTAAAAAATCTAAAAATGAATCATTGGTAGTTTCTGGATCTAATAATATTGGTGTTCAACAGTTGACTAACAAGTTGAACAACATGCTTCAAGCTTATGGAACGACAATCGATTTAGCTAATCCAATCAATCTCTTCCAATCAGAAGATGCGAAAGTATCGAAATTGGTAAAAGACGTGGTAGCGGGTAAGGGTCCAGATGTTCTTTTAATGATGGATGTGAATCCTGCCTATACCTTGCCTAATGGCGATGCATTTGCAAAAGGATTGAAAAAAATTAAAACGTCTGTAGCTATTTCGGCATTTGCAGATGAAACGGCTTCTCTTTGCTCGTATGTTTGTCCTGGTTTCCACGCCTTGGAATCATGGGGTGACTTTGAAGCAAAAGGAAGCGAATACGCATTGTCTCAACCAACCATTCGTCCTCTAGGTGAAGCAACTGCTTCTGCACTAGAGTCATTGTTGGTTTGGAATGGAACAGCGGTTCGCGGAGGAAAAGATTCTTCTGTTGCTTATGATTACACAAAAGCAACGTTTGCAGCTAAATTCCCAACAGCTGACTTCGCTATGGCGATCCACAACAGTGTGATTCCTCAAGCGCTTGTTCCAAGTACTTTGGTTTATGCGGATGCGAAAATAGCAACATTGCCAAAATCTGCAGAATGGGAAGTTTCTTTCTATCAAAAAGCAGGTATTGGAACAGGAGCGCATGCAAACAACCCTTGGTTACAAGAGTTGCCAGATCCAATCACGAAAGTAACATGGGATAATTACATTACCATGAATCCTGTTGAAATGACAGCGAAAGGTTTTGTTACCACATTCGATCAGGAACATGGATTAAACTTAACAACTGTTAAAGTAAATGGTAAAAGTGTAACATTGCCAGTTTACCCATTGCCAGGACAAGCGCTTAAAACAATCGGTATCGCATTAGGATACGGTCGTGGGGCAAACGGAGAAAAAATTGGTAAAGCAGCTTTCCAAACAAAAGAATACGGTGGACATGAATTAAACGAAGCTGGAAATCGCAAGCCGATCGGGGCAAATGTTTATGCAATGGTATCCAACGGAGCGACATTTGAATATGCTGCTGCTGTAACAGTTGGCGCATCAGAAGGTGTGTATCCAATTGCAGCAACACAAATTCACCACACAGTAATGGGTCGCTATTCAATTGTTCGCGAGACAACATTAGATATCTACCAAAATAACGATAGAAGCGCATTCAATCCGCCTCATACTTTACAGAAATTGGATGAACACGGGAATCACGTGGAAGCACCAGTTTCAGAGTTTGACTTGTGGGATGCACACCCAATTGAAAAAGTAGGTCACCGTTGGGGAATGAGTATTGACCTTTCATCATGTATAGGTTGCGGTACTTGTTTGATTGCTTGTCAATCTGAAAACAATGTTCCAGTAGTAGGTAAAGATGAAGTAAGAAGAGGACGTGAGATGCACTGGTTGCGAATCGACCGTTATTTTGCTTCAGACGAAGAAGCAGCTGTAGGTACGAGAAAGGACAAAGAAACGTTCTCTTTTGACAAAGCAGAAATAGCTGCGGAAAATCCGAAAGTATTGCACATGCCTATGATGTGTCACCACTGTAATCACGCACCTTGTGAAACAGTTTGTCCGGTAGCAGCAACAACACATAGTAATGAAGGATTAAACCAGATGACATATAACCGTTGTATTGGTACAAGATATTGTGCAAACAACTGTCCATATAAAGTACGTCGCTTCAACTGGTTTAATTACCCGTCATATAAGAAGATGACAGAAGTCAATCCAGCTCAAGACGATTTAGGACGTATGGTTTTAAACCCAGACGTGACGGTTCGTACAAGAGGGGTGATGGAAAAATGTTCCTTATGTGTTCAACGCATTCAATCCACAAAATTAGTAGCGAAGAAAGAAGCGAGAGAAATTGTTGATGGTGAATTCGCTACAGCATGTTCTGATTCTTGTCCAACAAACGCAATAACCGTTGGAGACTGGAACGACTTGAAATCAGTGATCCGTACAAAATCTGAGGCAACACGTGCTTATCAAGCATTAGAAGAAGTCGGTGTTAAACCAAATGTTTGGTACCAAGTGAAAGTGCGAAATGAGAGAAATGACTTGTTAAGTAAATTACAAGTTGACGCACATCACGGAGGAAACAAAAAACATCATTAATCAATTTAAATAACTGAAATGCAAAAGGAAGCAGCAATCAGAGAACCCCTCATTTTAGGTCATAAGACTTACCATGACATTACAGAAGATGTTTGTCGTCCAATCGAAGATAAAGCACCTAAAATGTGGTATACATTATTTGGGATTGCGCTGATCATCGGGTTGTATGGTGTAGGATGTATCTTGTACTTACTAGGAACTGGTATTGGAGTTTGGGGATTGAATAAAACCATTGGATGGGCTTGGGATATTACCAACTTCGTTTGGTGGGTAGGTATTGGTCACGCCGGAACCTTGATCTCAGCTGTACTTTTATTATTCCGCCAAAAATGGAGAATGGCGATTAACCGTTCTGCTGAGGCAATGACCATTTTCGCCGTATTTATGGCTGGATTGTTTCCGTTAATTCACATGGGGCGTTTATGGGTTGGTTATTGGGTACTTCCATTGCCAAATCAATTCGGATCTCTTTGGGTGAACTTTAACTCTCCATTACTTTGGGACGTATTCGCGATCTCTACTTATTTGTCCGTTTCATTAGTATTCTGGTATATTGGTTTAATTCCAGATTTCGCAACAATTCGTGACCGCGCTAAGAAACCACTATCGAAAAAAATGTACTCGATTTTGTCATTTGGTTGGTCTGGACGCGCAAAACATTGGAACCGTTTTGAATTAGTATCACTTGTCTTAGCAGGATTGGCAACACCCTTAGTATTCTCGGTTCACTCGATTGTATCCTTTGACTTTGCTACATCCGTAATTCCTGGATGGCATACAACAATCTTCCCTCCGTACTTTGTTGCGGGAGCGGTATTCTCTGGATTTGCGATGGTTCAAACCTTGTTATTGGTTATGAGAAAAGCAATGGGACTTGAAGCATATATTCACACAAAACACGTAGAGTATATGAACATCGTCATCATGGTAACAGGATCAATTGTAGGTACTGCATACATCACGGAGTTATTTATTTCTTGGTACTCTGGTGTTGAATACGAATCGTATGCCTTCATTAACCGTGCTACTGGACCATATTGGTGGGCATATTTTTCGATGATGACATGTAATGTTGTTTCTCCTCAGTTGATGTGGATCCCAAAATTGAGAAGAAGTTTGATGTTTACTTTCTTTATCTCTATTGTTGTAAATATTGGTATGTGGTTCGAACGTTATGTGATTATCGTAACCTCTATCCACAGAGATTATATTCCTGCAGCATGGAGCATGCACTTCCCAAGTCACATCGACATCGGGGTGTACATAGGAACAATTGGATTATTCTTCGTTTTCTTCTTGTTGTTTGCTCGTTTCTTCCCAGTATTGGCTTTGAACGAGGTAAAAACGATCTTGAAAGGATCAGGACAATCGTACAAAGAATCACCAGATTATAACAAACACCATTAATCCCTAGGGTATGTCAGATAAAGTAATTTATGTAATGTATGACGACGACGAGGCATTGAAAGACAGTGCAAAAAAACTCGTTTCTAAAGGCGTCAAAATTTCTGAAGTGTTCTCTCCATTTCCAATTCACGGTATTGATCCGATTATTGGTATTAAGAATACACGTCTAGGAATCATGGCTTTCTTATATGGTATAACTGGTTTGACAGTTGCAACGTTAGGAATGCGTTATTTCATGGTCTCAGATTGGCCAATGAATATTGGAGGTAAACCAAATTTTACCTACCTAGACAATATGTTGGCCTTCGTTCCAATTACCTTTGAGTTTACGGTGCTTTGTGCAGCACATGGAATGGCGATCACTTATTTATTGAAAAATAAAACCTTGCCTGGAATGCCAGCGCAAAACCCAGATCCTCGTACAACAGATGATAAATTTGTGATGGAAATCCGTTTGAACGAAAATCATGGAATTTCTGAGGCAGAACTTGACGAAATGTTGAAGGAAACAGGCTTCTTTGAATTAGATAAAAAGGAAATTAATTAAGAAACGATCGTAAGATGAAAAGAAATTTATTTACAATCATAGGTACGTCTTCGGTGATATTATTGATGCTAAACTCGTGTGTTTCCGACCCGGACAGTCCAGGTTTAGAATACGCACCTGATATGTATCGCACGCCTTCAATAGAACCTTATGTGGATTATGGTGAAGTAAGAGGCCGCATAGATGAATCGAAAAAAGTAAAATTGTCTGCTCGAATTCCGGCAAGAAACACTATCCCATACTATGGAAAAGATACTGCGGAAGTGAAGTTGATGCTTCCTTACTTTAGGAAACCAAATGTGGCATTCAGAGAATCTCACGGATTATATGGCTTTGATGTATCTCTAGCTGATGAATACACATTAGCAGCGGCTGATAAAAGAAACTTATTAGGAATCAATGCCCTAAACGCTGTGAAAGTATTGGCAAATGGCAAAGAATTGTTTACGGCTATGTGTCAACATTGTCATGGTGAAAAAGGTGATGGAAATGGACCAATGGTAATCAGTGGTGCATATGTAGGTGTTCCTAACTATGCGAATTTAGCAAACCTTTCTGATGGTCAAATGTTCTACTCCATTTACTACGGTAAAGGAATGATGGGATCTCATGGTTCAATCCTTTCTAAAAAGGAAATTTGGACATTAGTTCATTATGTTCGTCAGTTCCAGAATAAAGATTATGGGAAATTTGATGCAACAGGAAAGCCAGTAATGTCTGCAGCAGTATCTGATACAACAGCTGTTAAACCTTAAACGATCTCAAGAAATGGAATTTCAAATAACCAAAAAAGCAAAAAACGTAACTTTCGGACTCATGGGAGTTGGATTGTTATTGACCATCGTTGGAGTGTTGATGAACATGAACGATCATCATTTCTTAACTCGATTTCTAGGTAGTGGATTAATCAGTGGATTCTTCTTCTTTGCCCTTGGACTTGGAGCTTTATTCTTCTTGTCACTGCAATACGCAACCGAAACTGGTTGGTATGCCTCCGTTAAAAGAGTGATCGAAGGAGTTGCTGGATTCTTGCCATACGGAATGGGTGTATTAGGATTGGTATTGTTAGTAATAACATTAAACGACGGTGCACACATTTATATTTGGATGGATGCTAAAGTATTGGAGCATGACGAAATCATTGCAAATAAATCCGCGTATTTAAACCCGGTTTTCTTTTGGATAAGAACATTGGTTTATTTTGCTACGTACATGATCTTTCTTCGAGGATTTCAAAAAAGATCAGCTGAAGAAGATCGCATTGGTGGAACAGATTTACATTTCCAGAATTACAAAAAAGGAGCGATGTTCCTTGTATTCTTTGCGGTGTTTAGTTCAACATCCTCTTGGGATTGGTTGATGTCAATTGATGTTCACTGGTTCTCTACACTTTACGGATGGTATACCTTTGCAGGTATGTGGTGTTCTACAATGGTTGTCCTCGTTCTAACAACACTTTACTTAAAGAAATTAGGGTACTTACAAAAAGTGAATGATTCACATATTCACGATTTAGGTAAATGGACATTTGCTACATCATTCTTGTGGTCATACCTTTGGTTCTCTCAATTCATGTTGATCTGGTACGCAAACATCGGTGAAGAGGTGGCATACTACATGACGCGTATCGCAAACTTTAAAGTGTTGTATTTCTCCATGTTCATCATTAATTTTGCTTTTCCAATGTTGATTTTAATGTCGAGAGACGCGAAGAGAAATGCAGGAATATTGACATTTGTTGGAATGGTTATCCTAACCGGACACTGGTTAGATGTATACATCATGGTTTCAGCAGGAACTTTGGGAGCAAACGCGCGCATCGGAGCATTAGAAATTGGAATGGCTTTGTTAATGTTAGGCTTCTTTGCCTTTACGGTTTTGAAAAACTTAACAAAATCACCTTTAACCCCAGTTAACCATCCTTTCTTGGATGAAAGTATTCACCACGAAATTTAATTTTTATAATCGTTAAAGTATCATGGAAAATAAATTAATAATTCTTATCGTTGTCATTCTAGGTGCCATTGCAATAGCACAGTTAGTTCGAGTTTACGAAATATCCGCGAAATTAAGAAAGACATCTGAACACGAAATCAGCAATAGAGATAATAACCTCAATGCAAAAATGATGCTAGGTTTCATGATTTTTCTGTTTGTTGGATTCATCTATTTAATGGCAAAATATGGCTGGACAGGTAGAGGAGTTGCTGCATCAGTTGAAGGAAAAGAAACAGATTGGTTATTGAATTTGAATTTTGTACTCGTTATTATCATTTTCTTTGCTACTAACTTTTTGTTATTTTTCTTTACCTATAAATATGTAAGAAAGCCTGGTGTAAAGGCATATTATTATCCGCACAACAACAAATTAGAGATGCTTTGGACAGTATTTCCAGCAATCGTTTTTGCAATAATAATTATTCTTGGTCTTCAAACTTGGAACGATTTAGTGTCACCTTCAAACAAAGAAGCAATACGAATTGAGCTTTTTGCAAAGCAATTTGATTGGACAGCTCGATATTCAGGAGTTGATAACACACTTGGAAAGTATGATTACAAATTAACAACTGATAATAATGAACTTGGTCTTTTAACTAGTAATACAATAGATACCGCATTAAGAGTGATGTGGGATGGTCCTAATGGCATAAGTAAAATTCAAAATTTATTGAATAATAGGGATACAATTTTCAACGACTCAACTTCAAACAAGATGCGAAGTGATTTATCACGTAAAGAGCGATTGTATCGCTTAGTTTCTCAAATGAAAGCAAATCACAATAAAAAATGGGATGCATCTGCATGGGATGATATCATTCAAAAAGACACCTTGGTTTTATGTAAAGGTGTTCAATATGAAATAGCACTGAGAGCAAAAGACGTGATACACTCTGCTTTCTTTATTCACATGCGTGCTCAAATGAATGCAGTGCCTGGCATGCCAACAAGGATGAAATTCACACCTTCTATGACAACGGAAGAAATGCGAAAATCAAAAAACAATCCAGCATTTAACTACACATTGATGTGTAACAAGATTTGTGGTGGGGCGCATTATAAAATGAATATGATTGTTGTGGTTAAAGAAAAATCGGCGTACAATGCTTGGATGGCTTCTAAAAAGCAAGAAACATTTAAAGCTAAATATTTTCCTGCTCCAGCAGCAGCTCCAACAACAGCAGCAATGGTTGTGGATACAACAATGAAAAATTAAGTTTCGTATAATATTTTAAATTGACTAAAATGGCTTCAGTAGCACACGAAGGACACGGACATGATCACCACGGTGAACAGCATCACCATGAAGAGAATTTTATTTCTAAATACATATTCTCTCAAGATCATAAAATGATTGGAAAGCAGTTTTTAATGACTGCGATTTTCATGGGATTGGTGGCAATGATGTTGTCTATCTTATTCCGGATTCAATTAGCATGGCCAGGAGAAAGTTCAGATTTTTTAACCTTTTTCTTAGGTGAAAAATGGGCTCCAAGCGGTGTTTTAAAAGAAGACATGTACTTAGGCTTAGTAACCATTCACGGTACAATCATGGTTTTCTTCCTGTTAACAGGTGGTCTATCTGGGACCTTTTCGAACATGTTGATTCCTCTGCAATTAGGAGCACGCGATATGGCATCTGGATTCTTAAACATGTTGTCATACTGGTTCTTCTTCATTTCTTCCATGTTGATGCTTGTGTCTTTATTCGTAGAGTCGGGACCAGCAATGGCTGGCTGGACAATCTATCCTCCGCTCTCTGCACTGCCACAAGCAGTTTCAGGTTCGGGATTAGGGATGACCTTGTGGTTGTTCTCCATGACAATCTTCATCGCATCTTCCTTGATTGGTTCATTGAACTATATCGTTACTGTAATTAACTTACGTACACAAGGGATGAATATGACAAGAATGCCATTAACAATATGGGCCTTCTTTGTAACAGCAATCTTAGGCGTTTTATCCTTCCCAGTTTTACTATCAGCTGCATTGTTGTTGGTGATGGATAGGTTAGCAGGAACCTCATTCTATTTGTCAGACATCATCGTTGGAGGTGAAATGTTAGCAAACCATGGTGGATCTCCATTATTGTACCAACACTTGTTCTGGTTCTTAGGTCACCCTGAAGTATACATCGTATTACTGCCAGCCCTAGGTCTTTCTTCAGAAGTTATCGCAACGAACTCGAGAAAACCAATTTTTGGATACAAAGCAATGATTGGTTCGATTTTGGCAATTGGATTCCTTTCCTTTATCGTTTGGGGTCACCACATGTTCGTAACTGGAATGAATCCATTCTTAGGTAGTGTATTCGTATTTACGACCTTGTTAATCGCTATTCCTTCTGCAGTTAAAATCTTTAATTACCTCACAACACTTTGGAAAGGATCTTTGGTCTTAACTCCAGGAATGTTGTTTGCCATTGGATTGGTGTCCACATTTATTACAGGCGGTGTAACGGGAATTATCTTGGCAGATTCTGCATTGGATATCGCGTTACATGACACGTATTTTGTTGTAGCTCACTTCCACATCGTAATGGGAATGTCAGCAGTATTTGGAATGTTTGCAGGTGTTTACCATTGGTTCCCGAAAATGTTTGGTACGATGATGAATACCCGATTGGGCTATGTCCATTTTTGGATTACCTTGATAGGTGCTTACGGAGTTTTCTTTCCAATGCACTTTGTTGGATTAGCTGGAGCTCCAAGACGATACTACGATATTACTGTATATAATGTGAATGATGCACCTTCAGCGGATATGATGTTGGACTTAAACGTCATTATTACTATTTTCGCGATTTTCGCTGCGCTTGGACAAGTTTTCTTCTTGTTTAACTTCTTTTACAGTATTTTCAGAGGGCCGAAGGCTCCTATGAATCCTTGGAATTCAAATACATTAGAGTGGACAACTCCTGTGGAGCATATGCATGGTAACTGGCCTGGAGCCTTACCAGTTGTTCACAGATGGCCTTACGATTACTCGAAGCCAGGGTCTGAAACTGACTTTATCCCTCAAAACATTCCGCTAGCCGAAGGCGAGGAAGAACATTAATACATAAAAAAGCCCTGACGATTCTGTCAGGGCTTTTTTATGCGATTTACTTTCTAGTGTATTTCTTTCTCTATGGCAACTAATTCGTCATAAAAGGAAGTCCCGAATGCACGTATTAATGGTTCTTTCAAGAATTTAAAGACTGGCACATCTAATTTTTCACCACAAGCACAAGCTGGTTTGCAAATATTCCACTCTTCATAATTTAAGGCTGTAATGTGGTTAAACTGCTTTACGCGAATGGGATATAAGTGGCAGGAAATAGGCTTTTTGAAATCTGTTTCCTTTTCTAAATACGCTTTTTCTATGGCACATTTTGTGATTCCTGACTCATCAAAATAAACAAAGGAACATTCTTTCCCTTTTACGAGTGTCGTCGCTGGATGACCTTCGCCATCCGTGTAGGAAATGCCTTTTTCAGTTACATTAGCGATTCCCTCTGGACGCATATACTTAGAAATTTGTTCATAGTTTTCCTCGATGATGTCAACTTCCTCTAAAGTCAAAGGCGCGCCGCCATCACCTTCCACGCAACAAGCACCTTTACAGGCGTTTAAGTCACACACGAATTTTCGTTCGAATAACTCGGTGGTAATGATTTTATTTTCAATTTCTATAAGCATAGACCAAAGATAAGTCCATTTGATTTTGTAAATCCATATAAAGGATGTATATTTGTACCACATTTATGAACGAACGCAATGAGAGGGGACGAAAGTCCCCTCTTTTATTACAAGAAATGTTAGATAAAAAACTCATATTAGAATTAATCGACGAGCGCATTGCCGAACTGGACAATGGACTTTACGTCGTAGAACTGACCATCTCTTCAAGCAATGTGATCAACGTTGAATTGGATAAAACGAAAGGTGGCGTATCTGTGAACGATTGTGTTTCCGTTTCAAGGAATATTGAGCACAATTTGGACAGAGAGCAGCAAGATTTTGAATTGCATGTTTCTTCAGCTGGACTAGACAAACCGATTAGACATATTAACCAGTATTCAAAAAACATTGGACGTAGTTTCAAGGTAGTGATGAATAGTGGATTGAAGTATGAAGGTGAGCTCATGAAAGTAACTGATACAAGCATCGTTGTTAAACAAATTTCTATGCAAAGTTCAGAGGAGAAAAAAAGGAAAATACAAGTGGAAGAAATACTAGAGCTTCCCTTAACTGAAATAAAAGAGTCTAAAATTGTTATATCTTTTAAATAAACGCTATGAATAGTACGGAACTAGTTGACTCGTTCTCGGAGTTTAAGGAATTAAAAAACATTGACAAACAAACAATGCAACATGTCTTGGAAGATGTCTTCCGGGCAATGTTTAAGAAAAAGTTTAATACAGATGAACACATTGACATTATCGTAAATATCGATAAAGGAGATGTGCAAATTTTCTTGAATAAAGAAATTGTCGATGATGGTGAAGTTGAAGATCCAAACACCGAAATTGCTTATTCTGATGCGATTAAAATTGAACCAGATTTTGAAATCGGAGAGGAAGTTACGGAAGAATTCAAGTTTATTGATTTCGGACGTCGCAATGTCTTGTCTTTACGCCAAAATTTAATTTCACGCATTTTAGAACTTGAAAAAGATCACCTATACAAGAAATACAAAGAACGTATCGGGGAAATTGTTACTGGTGAAGTTTACCAAGTATGGAAAAAAGAAATTCTTGTCATGGATGATGACAATAATGAATTAATTCTACCGAAATCTGAACAAATTCCATCCGACTTCTTCAAAAAAGGAGAGTCAGTTCGCGCAGTAGTTGCAAAAGTGGACATGAGAAATAGTACGCCGATAATTATCCTTTCTCGTACGGCTCCGGAATTCTTAGAACGTTTGTTCGAATTAGAGGTTCCAGAAGTATTTGATGGCTTAATTACCATCAAGAAAATTGTTCGCGAGCCAGGAGAACGTGCTAAAGTAGCAGTTGAATCTTACGATGACCGTATTGATCCAGTTGGTGCTTGTGTGGGAATGAAAGGTTCTCGTATCCATGGAATTGTACGTGAATTAAGAAATGAAAATATTGATGTCATTAACTATACAACGAATAATCAGTTGTTGATTCAAAGAGCTTTGTCTCCGGCGAAAGTGACGTCAATGGAAATATTAGAAGAGGAAAAAAGAGTAAAAGTATACTTGAAACCAGACCAAGTGTCATTAGCTATCGGTAAAGGTGGCAACAATATTAAATTGGCTGGAAAATTAAGCGGATACGAAATTGATGTATACCGTGATGGAGAAGTAGATGTAGAGGATGTTGATTTAGAGGAATTCGCTGATGAAATCGATAGCTGGATTATCGACGAATTAAAAGCAATTGGCTGTGATACAGCAAAATCTGTTTTGGAAATTGGCGTTGATGATTTAGTGTCGCGAACGGATCTTGAAAAAGAAACGATAGAGGAAGTGTTCCGAATTTTGCAAGCAGAATTTGAATAAATTGAACCCCACTTACAGAAGCGTAAAAGGATAAATATGGCGGGAAAACCGATTCGATTAGGAAGAGCAGCAGGAGAACTCAATGTTGGATTACCAACCTTGGTAGAGTTCTTAGAGTCTAAAGGAATTAAAATTGATTCCAATCCAAACACACGTTTGGACCAGGAGCATTTTGAACTTTTGTGTCAAGAATTTGCGGCTGATCAATCTATGAAAGAGCAGTCAAAAGCCACCACTCGTAGAGAAAAACGTGAGTCTGTCACCTTAAGTGATAAGCCAGCAGACACACCAAAAATGCAGGATTCATCCGAAGATGAGGATGAAGGAGACGCGATTAACTTGGATGAAATCAAACGCCAAGTTTTTGCCACGGAAAAACCCGTAGTCGTAACACCAGAGCCGCCGAAAGAACCCGAAAGAACCGTTGAACCAAAAGAAATTGACCATACGCCGGAAATAACACCTGTCGAAAGTAGTCACGTAAATGTGATTGGAAAAATTGACCTTTCAGCAATCAATCAACGAACTCGTCCTGACAAGAAAAAAGAAGAGCCTGCGGCAAAAGCAAAAGCTAAACCTGCATTTATACCAACACCAACTCCTGCCCCCAAAGTAGAAGAAAAACCAAAAGCTCCAGTAGTCGCTCCAAAAGTAGAGGCAACACCAACTGCAGCGCCTATTATTGAAACAATTCGTTTTGAACGACAAGTACTAAGCGGCCCTACAGTTTTAGGTAAAATTGAATTGCCGGTTGAAAGACCAAGAAATCCAGTTGCCTCCTCAAATGATGATGCGAAAAGAAAACGTAAGCGTATCAAGAAAGTGGAAACTCCTGCGCCGAGCACAACTCCTGGAAACACACGCCCAACTCCTGGAAATAATCCAGCAAATAAAGGACCAAGAGCAGATAAGCCGGAGATTTTAGCTACGGATATTCAAAAAGAAATTAAAGACACCCTAGCGAGACTTTCAAACAAAGGTGGAAAATCGAAGGCGTCGAAAAATCGACGTTTGAAAAGAGATAATTTCCAGCAACGCCGCCAAGAAGAAATGGCTGCTGCTGAATTGGAAGATAAAATCTTGAAATTAACAGAATTCGTTACCGTTTCGGAATTAGCTTCCATGATGAGCGTACAACCAACACAAGTTATTTCTGTGTGTATGTCTTTGGGAATCTTTGCTTCCATCAATCAACGTTTAGATGCAGAAACAATTCACATTGTTGCTGATGAATTTGGATTTGAAACGGAATTTGTGAGCGCTGAAGTACAAGATGCAATTCAAACCGTTGAAGACCAACCAGAGGATCTAATTAACCGCCCACCGATTATTACCGTTATGGGTCACGTTGACCACGGTAAAACATCATTGCTCGATAGAATTCGCAATGCGAATGTAACCGATGGTGAAGCTGGTGGAATCACGCAACACATTGGAGCGTACTCCGTCACCTTAAAAGATGATCGAAAAATGACCTTCTTGGATACTCCAGGTCACGAGGCGTTTACAGCCATGCGTGCCCGTGGAGCTCAAGTAACAGATGTTGCCATCATTATTGTCGCAGCAGATGATGACGTCATGCCGCAAACCAAAGAAGCGATTTCCCATGCACAAGCAGCAAATGTCCCAATGATATTTGCCATCAATAAAATCGATAAACCTGGTGCGAATCCGGACCGAATCAGAGAACAATTATCCGCCATGAATATTTTGGTGGAAGACTGGGGAGGGAAATACCAAGTACAAGAAATTTCTGCAAGACAGAATTTAAATATTGATGCACTATTAGACAAAGTACTTTTAGAAGCTGAAATCCTAGAATTAAAAGCAAATCCAAACAAAAATGCAGTTGGAACCGTAATTGAATCTTCTTTAGATAAAGGAAAAGGTTACGTGACAAATATGCTTGTTGAATCAGGGACTATGCACGTAGGTGATGTCGTTCTTGTTGGAAGATACTTTGGTAAAGTCCGTGCGATGCACGATGAACATGGTGTTTCTTTGAAAGAAGCAGGTCCCTCATCTCCTGTATCTGTTTTAGGTATTGGTGGAGCCCCAAATGCGGGAGATAAATTCCACATCTTAGATGATGAGAAAGAAGCGAAAGCAATTGCTACGAAACGTGAGCAGTTATACCGTGAACAAGGACTCCGTACAACGAAACACATTACATTGGATGAAATCGGTCGTCGTTTGGCTATCGGTGACTTTAAAGAATTGAATATCATCGTGAAAGGTGATGTGGATGGTTCGATTGAAGCACTCTCTGATGCATTATTGAACTTGTCAACAGAAGAAATCCAAGTGAACATTATCTTGAAAGGGGTAGGGGCAATTACAGAGGCCGATGTCAACTTAGCTTCTGCATCCGATGCCATCATTATTGGATTCCAAGTTCGTCCTTCGTTAACAGCACGAAAACTTGCTGAAAGTGAGCAAATCGATATTAGACTTTACTCTGTAATTTACAAAGCTATCGAAGAAATCAAGGCAGCAATGGAAGGAATGCTTTCTCCGGATATCGAAGAGCAAATTCTTGGTTCAGCTGAAATTCGTGAAACATTCGAGATTACAAAAGTGGGTACCATCGCCGGATGTTATGTCATGGATGGAATCATTAAACGTTCATCTAAAATTCGCGTAATTCGAGATGGAATTGTTGTTCATACCGGTTTATTAGGTTCACTGAAACGCTTCAAAGATGATGTTCGCGAAGTGAAAAATAACTACGAATGTGGTTTGAATATCGATAAATACAACGACATTAAAATCGGCGATATCGTAGAAGCATACGAGGAAGTTGAAGTAGCAAGAAAATTATAGTCAAATTAGGTTGAGGGGTATTTCTACTTGCTTTTTTGCGTAGTTTTGTGTTTCATCCAATAAAAGAAATCTTATGGGTAAGTTAGGACCAACAGAAATCATAGTTATTTTAGTAGTCATCCTTTTGTTTTTCGGAGGGAAGAAAATTCCTGAATTAATGCGTGGACTTGGAAAAGGCGTAAAAGAATTTAAGGATGCCTCCAAAGGAGAAGTAGAAGAAACAACGAGTTCTTCCACAGAGATCAAAGCTGACGATAAATAAGATTCTCATGTATCGTACGATTGGTGATGTTCAGAAAGCAGTGCTTTCAGGTGAATCGGTTTTGGATATTACTCAAAGCTATCTTCAACGTATCGAAGAATGTAAACACCTGAACGCCTTTTTAGAAGTGTTTACAGAATCAGTTCTGGAAAATGCCGGAATTGTCGATGAAAAGGTGAAAAACGGCAGCGCAGGACCTCTTGCAGGTGTAATCATCGGAATCAAAGACAATATTTGTTACAAAAATCACCGAGTTAGTGCCTCATCCAAAATCCTAGAAGGATTCACATCACTTTATACATCAACTGTTTTACAACGCTTATTGGATCAAGATGCCATCGTTATTGGACGCTTGAATTGCGATGAATTTGCCATGGGAAGCTCAAACGAAACTTCTGCTTTTGGCCCCGTAGAAAATAATTGGAAAGAAAATTACGTTCCGGGAGGTTCCTCCGGTGGAAGTGCCGTTGCAGCAAGTGCGAACATGTGCACAATTACCTTAGGTAGCGATACAGGTGGATCTGTTCGTCAACCAGCTTCTTGGACAGGAACATACGGTTTAAAACCAACTTACGGACGAATGAGTCGTTATGGTTTAATCGCCTACGCTTCTTCCTTCGACCAAATTGGATCGTTTACAAATTCTGTAGCAGATACTCAGTTAATCTATGAATTGAGCGCGGGAGAAGATGAAATGGATGCAACAACTTCCTCGAAAGAAATCAAAAGTGAAGTAGCTTCTTTCCCTGAAAAACTAAGAATCGGACTCATGAGTGAGTGCATCCACCACGAAGGACTAGATCCAGAGGTTCGTAAAAATTTAATGGAAGTTATTCAAAAGTTAAAAGACGCTGGACACGAAGTTTCGGAAGTCAGTTTTCCATTTATGGATTATCTGGTTCCTACGTATTATGTCCTAACAACCGCTGAAGCCTCTTCCAATCTGTCACGCTTTGATGGTGTCCATTTTGGTTACCGAAGTCAAGAAGCAAAAGGAGTAGAGCAAACCTATATTAAATCACGTACGGAAGGATTTGGACCAGAAGTGAAACGCCGTATTATGACCGGGACATTCGTTCTTTCTCATGGTTATTATGATGCGTATTATACCCAAGGACAAAAAGTAAGAAGAGTGCTTAAAAATCGAACAGACGATTTCTTTAAAAAAGTAGACTTATTGCTGCTCCCGACAACTCCAGGTACTGCTTTTGAAAAAAATTCAGTAAAAGACCCGATTCAAATGTACTTGCAGGATATTTTTACCGTTCATGCTAATTTAACTGGTAATCCTGCCATCAGTATACCTTTTCGAATCCATTCAAATGGACTTCCCTACGGAATCCAGTTGATGGCTAACTGCTTTCAAGAGGAATTGCTGTTTCATGGAGTTAAAAAATTGGAGGAACTCATATGAAAGGATTTTTGCTCATCTTTTTAATGTTGGCTGGTTTTTCGTTTGGACAAAAACCCGCACACCTGATTAGACCAGCAGACACCCTTAATCCAGATGCTTTTTTTAACACCGTTCAACAAAGTTTGAACTTGTTTTATTCGGAATACGCTAATCAACACAATTACGACTCCATCATTAATTCATTGAATTATGAACCGAATCAGGTTCCGACTTTCTCTGATGAAGTGTACTGCCAACGCTTGGAAGAAATGAGTAAAAAAAGTCCGTTTCACATGGACTGTAACCCAGCTACCCTCTCAACAATCAAGTTTTTTGCAGCTCAACGACGTGGATTTATTCGCGTTGTCATGGGACGTTCTGCCTTGTACTTTGATTTATTCGGAGAAAAATTGGCAGAATATGGATTGCCACAAGAACTGCGCTATCTATCCGTTATTGAAAGTGGCTTGCGCCCACAAGTGAAGTCACGCGCTGGTGCATTAGGATTATGGCAGTTCATGTATAAAACGGGACTCTATTTTGGCTTAGAAGAGAATTCATACATCGATGAACGGATGGACCCAGAAAAAGCGACCGATGCTGCTTGTCGCTATTTGAAACAACTTTATGGAATTTATGGGGATTGGAATTTAGCGCTTGCAGCCTATAACGCAGGACCTGGAAATGTAAACCATGCCATTAAACGCTCCGGTGGACAAACAACCTATTGGGGTGTGCGTCCGTTTTTACCTCAGGAAACACAAGGATATGTGCCGAATTTCATTGCCGCTGCTTATTTAATAAGCTTTCACGCGGAACACAATATAGTTCCAATGGAAGCAAAAGTTCACAATGCACAATTAGATACCATGTGTTTGAAAAATGGGGTGCATATGAATACCATTTCTCAATTGGCTACTTGGGATTTGGAGGATATTAAATCCTTGAATCCGGTGTATAAAACTGCCTTCATTCCAAAAATGAATCCAGCAAGATGCTTAACGGGTCCTATGGAAAAAATCAATCTACTCGTAAGCCTAGAGGACTCACTTTATGTACTGGAGCAATTGATTTATGCACCAAAACCACCGGTGCCAAAACCTGTCATTGTTATCCAGCCTGACTCCTCACAAAACTTAGACTCTGTTTCCACAAGCACATCGTTGGCGGATTCACTCAAACCCACCAATGAAAACCTTCAATACCATAAAGTCAAGGCAGGTGAGAACTTAAAAAATATCGCCCTGAAGTACAATGTGACCATTGAACAAATCATGGAATGGAATGGATTGCAAACTACCAATATTTATGTTGGACAAAAACTGAAATTGTTTAGTTCACTGTCTGCTACTCCAACACCGCTACCTGCTCCACGACCGGTCCAAGCAGCTAAAAAATACTACAACGTTAAACCAGGAGACACCTTCGGTAAAATTGCCCAACGAAACAACTTAAGTCAAGGACAGCTCCAACGATTGAATCCTGGAGTAAACATCAACAATATTTCTGTAGGACAACGAATCAGAATTAAGTAATTCACGGTTAAATAACCAATTGGATCGATGAAATTAACAGGAGTCATCATCACCTTTAACGAAGAAAGAAACATCGAGCGATGCCTGCGTTCATTGAATTCTGTTTGTGATGAAATCATTGTCCTAGATTCCTTTTCAACTGACCGAACAGTAGAGATTTGCCAATTGCATCAAGTACGTTTTTTTCAGCATGCATTTGACGGGCACATTCAACAAAAAAATAGGGCCCTTCAAATGGTCGAAACAGAATGGGCACTTTCCCTTGATGCAGATGAAGCCTTAACGGAAGAATTAACCGCTGCCATTCTTCAAGTAAAAAATGACCCCCAAGCTGAAGCTTACTCCTTCAATCGCCTCACCAATTATTGTGGACATTGGGTGAAACATTGTGGATGGTATCCAGACACGAAAACACGATTGGTAATGAAGTCAAAAGCAGCATGGACCGGAATCAATCCACATGACCGCTTAGCACTTATTGAGGACGGTAAAATAGCTAACTTGACAGGTGATTTACTCCATTACTCATATTATACCAAGGAAGATCATTTTAAACAAATTGATTATTTCGGCAAAATAGCTTCTAGAGAACTTTTTGACCAAGGAAAGAACATTTCGTGGGGACTACTTTATGTGAAAGTCTTGAATCAATTCATCAAAAGTTTTATCATCAAAACTGGATTCTTGGATGGAAAAACTGGATTCTTGATCTCTGTACGAAGTGCGTACGCAACCTTTGTGAAATATCGCCTCTTGAGAAAACTAAACACCGAAAATCGATGAAGCGCATCCTCATTTCTCGAACCGATAGTATCGGAGATGTGGCATTGACCTTGCCTATGTGTCAAGCCTTGAGAAATAAATACCCGGATGCAGAAATTATTTTTATCGGTAAGAATTATACACGTCCAGTTGTGAACTGTTTTGCAGCTATTGATGACTTTTGGGACATCGATGAACTCATCAATCAACCCTTAGCAACACAACTACAACAATTGAAAGCGGATTGCATCATCCACGTATTTCCAAACAAAAAATTGGCGTTTTTAGCGAAAAAAGCGAAAATACCCATGAGAATTGGCACATCTCACCGTGTTTTTCACCTTTTCACGTGCAATGAGCGTCCAAACTTTACACGCAAAAACGCAACCTTACACGAGTCCCAATTAAATTTTCATTTACTTGCTCCATTGGGAATCAATGAAATTCCGTCGTTTGTTCAGCTGCCATCCTTGATACGATTTCAAGTCATCCCAGCTGAACTTCCAACATGGCTGCCACTTTCCAAAGAAAACGTAGTTATCCTTCATCCAAAATCGAAAGGAAGTGCATTAGAATGGCCTTTGGAAAAATACATGGACTTAGCTTCTCAACTCATTGATTCAGGTAAAACAGTTTGTTTTACGGGAACCGAACAAGAAGGATTAGCGTTCCGTCATTTACTTCCTGTTCACGAACGAATGATCGATACAACTGGTAAACTATCATTGGAGCAACTCATTTCGTTCATTACGCAATCAAATGCTTTGATTGCTTGTTCAACAGGACCTTATCACATTGCTGGACTTACCGGAATTCACGCCATTGGATTGTTTTCGATGCGCAAACCTATCGATCCAGGAAGATGGCGCGCAATTGGTCCAAAAGCTGATTATCTTGTTTTTGATCCAAACTGTAGCACGTGCAAAAAAGGGACGAAATGCACCTGTATTGAGAACATCTCAGTTACTTCCGTAATTGATCGGATCGGATGAGGTCAAGTTCCTTGAAAAACAATGTACTGCTTGCAATTTTTGCATTTGTTTTTTCCTTGGGAATCCTTTCTATAACAAATTGGCCTTTTGCGGCATTATTCAGCGTTTCTATTTTTGCATCCTACCAATGGCTGTTTGAACGTAAAAATCATTGGTCATACATTGTCCTTGCTGGAGTAACAAGTGTATTATACGCCATTTTATTAAGTCCTTTTTCCTGGACATTTGCTACATATACCTGTTTGGCTTTCTTAGTCCTAACGTATGAAAAAGGATTAAAATGGAGGAAAACCCCATTTTTAAAACCGATACTCATTTCGGTTTGCTGGTTTACATTGGGAATAGCCATTCCGAAATACGCACTATATGGACAGCTACTTTCCCAGGATTTTCTGCAGCTACTCCTGTTTTTTGTACTTGCTTTGGCGGAAGACCTGGAGGACATGCAGAAGGATCAAGGACATATCAAGACAATACCACTTTTCCTCTCCAAAGGAACAACAGAAGTACTGATTGTTATTTTATTAGTGTGCTACTTTGCACTTTGTAGTTTGATTCAACCTTTCAGTGAACATTTGGAAATCAAGATTCTTTCCATCGCACTCTTTTTTTGCCCTTGGATTTATTGGTATTACTTAAAAAATAGCCCGAAAATGAATCACCGTTATTTCGATTTCATTCTTTTCCTAATCGGGATCCTTCATTTACTTGTGCAGAATAAGGGATACTCTTGAATCCTTTTTATCTTTGTCCTTCGAAAACAAGGATATGGAATACGATTTTAGAGATCTAGAGAGCAAATGGCGTAAGAATTGGCGAGATCGTGGCACCTATCACGTGAAGGAAGACACCTCGAAACCTAAGTATTACGTCTTAGACATGTTTCCTTATCCATCTGGCGCAGGGCTACACGTAGGACATCCACTAGGATACATCGCTTCAGATATATACGCACGCTACAAAAGACTTCAAGGATTTAATGTATTGCATCCAATGGGTTACGATTCATTTGGACTTCCAGCGGAACAGTATGCTATTCAAACTGGACAACATCCAGCAATTACAACAGAAGAAAACATTGCACGCTACCGCCAACAATTAGATCAAATTGGATTTAGTTTTGATTGGTCGCGCGAAGTGCGAACGTCTGCACCGGAATATTATAAATGGACTCAGTGGATCTTCAAACAACTATTTGATTGTTACTACGACTTAAAAACAAATAAAGCGGAACGAATTTCTGGACTAATCCAACGGTTTGAATCAGAAGGAAATGCGCATATTGAAGCAGTAACGGATTGCGAAACACATTTTTCTTCTGCAGATTGGAAGGGGTATTCGCCCAAACAAAAAGAAGAAATCATACAAGCCTACCGACTTGCTTACCTTGCTGAAAGCTGGGTGAATTGGTGTCCTGATTTAGGAACAGTATTAGCCAACGATGAAATTGTGAACGGCGTTTCTGAAAGAGGTGGCCATCCAGTAGAACAAAAACGCATGCGTCAATGGTCCATGCGCATTAAAGCCTATGCGGAACGATTATTAGAAGGACTAGACCGAATCGATTGGTCCGATTCCATAAAAGAACAACAACGCAATTGGATTGGAAAATCACAAGGTGCAAGCGTGACATTCGCGATTGAAAATTCAACAGATTCTATTGAAGTGTTTACCACACGTCCAGATACCATTTTTGGTGTTTCATTTATGGTTTTGGCGCCCGAACATCCACTGGTGAATCAGTTGGTGAGTGCAGACTCCAAAGATGCCGTTGAAAACTACCAAAGAGAGGCAGGATTAAAATCTGAACGTGACCGTCAAGCAGATGTGAAAAATATTACGGGCCAATTCATCGGCGCATTTGCACTTCATCCATTTACCGAAGAACGCATTCCCATTTGGATTGGGGATTATGTGTTAGCTTCCTACGGTACTGGAGCAGTGATGGCAGTGCCGTGTGGCGATCAACGCGACTACGATTTCGCGAAATATTTTGACTTAGAAATCAAAAACATTTTTGCCGATGTTGACATCAGCGAACAAGCATATACAGAAAAAGATGCACGAATAGCTCAATCTGACTTCTTAAATGGACTGGAAGCGAAAACTGCCATGAAAAAAGCCATCGAAGTCATTGAAGAAAAAGGCATCGGGAAAGGAAAAACGAATTTCCGTTTACGCGATGCGGTATTCTCCAGACAACGCTATTGGGGAGAACCTTTTCCAATCTATTACCAAAACGATATTCCTTCCTTGATTTCGGATGACATGTTGCCTATTGAACTTCCAGAGGTAGATAAATATTTACCAACGGAAGACGGCGAACCGCCTTTGGCTCGCGCCAATAAAGAGGCATGGAATCACTTTCAAGGTGAACGAATGGAACACAATACCATGCCGGGATGGGCGGGAAGTTCTTGGTACTTCTTGCGTTACATGGATCCAAAAAATGAACAGGAGTTCGTGAGTAAGGAGAAAGTAGCGTATTGGCAAAATGTGGATCTTTATATTGGTGGTTCTGAACATGCAACAGGACATTTATTGTATTCCCGATTTTGGACCAAATTCCTTTTCGATCAAGAGTACGTCCCTTTTGACGAGCCATTTGCTAAATTGATTAATCAAGGGATGATCTTAGGCAAATCAGCGATAGCATTCTTGGATTCTGATGGTATAATGCACTCGTATGATCTTATTTCTTCCGATGTTTCAAACTTTCGAGAAGTTCGTATTTTAATTGATTTAATCCAGGATGATGAAAGCATCGATTTGGATGAACTACGCAAATGGCAACCACAGTTCGAAGACATGAAGTTTGTGACAAACGAACAAGGGAAAATCGTGGTGAAACGTGAAGTAGATAAAATGTCTAAGCGCTGGTATAACGTTGTCACTCCAGATGATTTGTGTGATAAATACGGTGCTGACACCTTGCGGATGTATGAGATGTTCTTGGGCCCGTTGGAACAAAGTAAGCCTTGGGATACAAAAGGAATTACCGGTGTTCATGGATTTTTAAAAAAATACTGGAGACTTTTCCATCAAAACGCACACTTTGAAGTAAGCGATGGGGAAGCGTCAAAAGAATCCATGAAATCCTTGCATAAAACCATCAAGCGCCTCAGAGATGATTTGGATCGATTTTCCTTTAATACAGGCGTTTCTTCGTTTATGATTTGCGTGAATGAATTAACCGATCAAAAATGCAACAACCGTGAAGTTTTGACGCAGTTGAGTATTTTAATGGCGCCATACGCACCGCACATTACGGAAGAAATATGGTCCAAATTACAGTTGGATAACAGCAGTATCTTTGATCAATCTTATCCTGTATTTGAAGCGAATTATTTGAAAGAATCAGATTTTGAATATCCCGTTTCGTTTAATGGGAAACTGCGATTTAAAGTGAGATTAAGTGTGGATTTAACTCCGAAGGAAATTGAGGCCCACGTGTTAAACATGCCGGAAGCTCAAAAATACCTAGAAGGCAAAGTGCCAAAGAAAACCATTATTGTCCCTGAAAGAATTGTGAATTTCGTTATTTAACGAAATGTGACAGAAGCGAATCTGAGCTTTTGATTTCAGTTACGTATTCGGTTAAATCGAATGAATGCAAATTGATTTGTGTTCCACCTGCAAAAAGCATGGTGTTTGGCGCATCCTTTTTTAACCGCTTGAAATAATTAATGATAAAAGGTTTGTCGATTGCCGTTAACCAACTGCTAATGATGGCTTTCGGCTGAATACGTTGAATGCAATTAAGCAGGGAATCGTAAGGAAGACTTTGACCCAAGTAAACCGTATGAAACCCTTTACTTCTCAATAAATATTGGTAAAAAAGTAATCCAATCTCATGCCAATCGTGTTCTGGTAAATAGAGCATAATGGGATGCGATTTGTCGGAAGGAATTTCTTGCTTATCGATTTCAGATATGATCTTTTGACGGATAAGGTTTGAAATAAAATGCTCCTGTGATGCGCTAATACTATTCACAAGCCACATGACGCCAATTCGTTCTAGAAAAGGCATGAGGTCTTCGCTAAATGTCCTGATGAGTCCTTTTTCGTCAATAACAACTTGCAGGGTTTCGCTAAAAAGCTGCTCATCTGTGTGCAACAAAGCCAAAATTAATTTCTCTTCAGTGAAATCAATATTTCGACTCATCTTTATGTCCCACACTAAACGGTTTATTTTGTTCTTATCCCATTCGGCAATATGAGAAATTTTGTGGCCATTTTTATTGAGTAGACTGATATTCAATAAAGAAGACAAATCTTGGTCACTATACATTCGGATGCGTGTTTCCGTTCGATCAGGGATTAATATTCTGTAACGTTTTTCCCAAATGCGAATCGTATGTGCTTTTATCCCCGTTAGGGTTTCGATGTCTTTAATTTTATATTCTGCCATGATTGAAATGATACTTAGTAACAACAAAATACAAACTTTGTTCATTGTAACGTAAAATATTTTTATTCAAGTACCTTTGCAACATGATTATTAAAGAAGCAACATTCCTTATTTCGAACACTGAAATTGCAAAATGTCCTTCGGATGGCAAACCTGAATTCGCATTTATTGGACGGTCAAATGTGGGGAAGTCCTCTTTGATTAACATGTTAACAAGTAAGAAAAACCTCGCAAAGACCTCCTCTACGCCCGGTAAAACCCAATTGATAAATCATTTCGTGATCAATGATAACTGGTACTTGGTGGATTTACCTGGTTATGGCTATGCAAAAGTTTCGAAGTCCAAACGAAATAACTGGGAAAAATTTATCTCCGATTTTTTAACTAAACGAAAAGAACTCGAAAACATCTTTGTTTTGTTAGACGCTAGACTAGAACCACAAAAAATCGACTTAGAATTCATGAATTGGTGTGGTGAGAAAAATTTACCTTTTTCGATGGTCTTCACGAAAATTGACAAAATATCAAGTTCGGCACTTCAGAAAAATCTTGCGAAATACAAAAAAGAAATGTTGAAATACTGGGACGAACTTCCTCCGTTATTTACGACCTCAGCAACATCTGGATTCGGTAAGGAACCGATTTTGAATTACATCGGACAAATCCTAGCTTAATTTACTTTCAATACCTTGGCGAATTGCTTTTGTGCTGAATTGGAAATACCCATTAGATAGGTTCCAATCGTTAAGTGATCCAATAGAATCGTTTCCGATAGTGTTCCCGCTTGTTGAATTTTCCCATCCAAAGAATAAATGGTGTAAGTCGTGAATGCGGCTGTGAATTCATTGGATAAATGAATTTCATTCCCAACTGGATTTGGATAAATAGTAAATGTTAGGGCTAACTCTTCCATGCCAACAATAAAATCGCAAGCACCGGAAAAATGTGGCGCATAGGTGGCAAAGTTATCGTGGGAATAACAACGAAATGGACCACCTTCATTGCCGTCAACTGCTCCGTCAAATTGATCATAAGGAAGAAAATACGATCCAATGAATCCAATATTCTCAACAATCGTGTCTTGGACACCCAAGGAACTCAAATCTGGATTACAAAAATCAACCACGACATATTTTCTCGTTTCATTGTTGATGGTTTTATTGCCAGTAGCCAAGACTTTTAAACGACTGTTATCCGGGCAAACACTCGTAAAAGGTTGCTTCGCCATGCGCCAATGTTCACCAACTTGGGCGTTAAAGTGATACAGTGTATCCCATTGATTTTGATACCGAAGGAAAATGACACCATTGTTTTCATACGTGTATTCTTTTCCAATAGAATTGCTCACCACAGTCATACTCCAATCCATCCCATTGTATGTTTTGGAAAGTGTTTTCGCAGATTGACCATCAATTATGGTATCACTTGTGTATGAAACATCTACGTAGCCTGGAAAAAACCCATAGTACGAATATTTCCAATTGGCACCCGAAGGCGACCAATTTTGCGCATGAAATGAAAAAGAAAACAAGGTAAATAATACAAGGAAAGATGTTTTCATGGCATAGGGCTTAATCAAAATTAGCGTTTTAATCACTTACAAGTTCTTGACATATTCTTGTTGAACGTGTGAACGAGTGAATTCCAATCTTGAATAGAATGAAAGTCCTCGGTAGACACTTGAAAATTCCTTCTGAATTCCCTATTTTTGCCTAAATTAATGAAATTATGGGAAGAGCCTTCGAATACCGCCGAGCAGCAAAAGAAAAACGTTGGGACAAAATGTCTAAAATTTTCCCCAAATTAGGAAAAGCCATTACGATGGCAGCCAAAGAAGGAGGGGTTGATCCAGCAACGAATGCGAAGTTGAGGTCGGCTATTCAAAATGCGAAGTCGGAAAACATGCCAAAGGACAATATTGACGCAGCAATTAAACGTGCAGCTCAAAAAGATATTGCCTCATTTACGGAAGTTAACTATGAAGGAAAAGGGCCACATGGAGTATTAGTTTATGTAGAATGTGCAACGGATAATCCAACGAGAACGGTTGCCAATGTGAAATCCTATTTCAATAAAGCGGGAGGAATGGTCGTTCCAAACGGTTCAATGGAATTCATGTTTGCACGAAAAAGTGAATTTGAAATCGTTAAAACGGTAGAAATGGACCCTGAAATGCTTGAATTAGAATTAATCGATGCAGGGTGTGAAGGAATCGAAGTGGAAGGTGATTTGGTTATCGTTACGGGTGATTACACCTCCTTTGGCACCATTGCGAAAGCATTGGAAGACATGCAAATGGACGTGCAAAAAGCGAGCTTAAAACGTATGCCAACTACGCCGGTGGAATTCTCAGAAGAACAATTAATCGACATTGAAAAAATGTTAGACAAAATCGAAGATGACGACGATATTCAACAAGTCTTCACAAATATTGCTTAAGACAAAATAAAATCGATCATTTTCAGTTATATTAGTCTGGCCTTGCACCTATGATGAAATTTTACACACGTACGTACTTTCTGTTTTTAGCACTCATTTTCTTAGGTGCTTGCTCTACGGAGAGCAATACGTTTGTCAATAGAACGTATCATTCAACAACCGCACGATTTAATGGCCATTTCAATGCGCAAGAACTATTGCGTGTTTCACTAAAAACATATTATAGTAGCAGAAAAGATGATTTTTACGCCATCTTGCCGATTAATCCATTGCCGAGCGAGATAGAGGCTAAAGGAATGCTCCCAGCTATCGACACGGCGGTCTCTAAATGCACGAAAGTCATTTTGAACCACAGTATGCCAAGCGCTGAAGACATGTTCAATAAACAAGCCGAATACAATACTTGGATTGATGAGAACTGGCTGACCGTTGGACAAGCATTTTTCTACCGAAGAGATTATGATCGTGCGCTGAGTAACTTTCAATTCGTAAAACGCTTTTTTGTGAAAGATCCATCTACTTATGCGGCGGAAGTATGGATTGCTAAAATTTTCATAGAACAACGAAAATTCGCGGACGCCAAATTAATACTAGATGGACTGAACGAAGTTGCACAAGTACAAAAGAAAAAAACAGTAAAAGATTATATCCCGTTCGTAAAAAAGAAGGAGAAAAGTGAAGCGCCAATCATGAATACAAGCCTTCAGTTTGACATCCATAAAACGTATGCGGATCTCGCAGTGAAACGGAAAGACTATGAAGAAGCAATTAATGGACTTGTGCTCGCTATCGATAAATGTAAAAATGGCAAAGAAAAAGCGCGATTAAATTTTATTCTTGCCCAGTTATACCAACAAGCCAATCAATTGCCTGATGCGGAAAAGTGCTTTTCCAAAGCGATGAAGGCTTCCGCTCCTTTTGATATTTCTTTCAATGCACGCCTAAATCGAGCCATAGTTGGGGGAGGGGAGAAATTAGCGAAGGACCTTAAACGCATGTTGAAAGATGCGAAAAATGCTGGATTCAAAGATCAGATTTACTACGCTATGGCAATGGTTGAGTTAAATCGCAAAGAACAAGCAAAAGCAAAGTCCTATTTGACAGAATCCGCATTCTATTCCACCACGAATAAACGCCAAAAAGCCATGTCCTATGAAAAATTAGGCGACCTTTCGTTTCAAACAAAAGATTATGTTTCTGCCCAGAAATACTACGACTCATGTTCCAGATTTATTACTGAAGATTATCCAAATGGAGATCTTATAAAAAACAAAGCCGCTAAATTAGCCGATTTAGTACACGCTATTGAAACCGCAAATTTTGAGGATTCTGTTCAACGAATCGCTAAAATGTCTGAAGACGATCGTGAAGATTTCTTGAAAGAAACATTGAAACAATTGAAACGCGAACAGCAACGCCGAAAAGAACAAGAAGCAGCAAAGTTATTGGCGCTACAACAAAATCAAACGACTACCGGAACAGTTAACAATGCCAACAAATTTATCTTTAATAACCCGAAACTCAAAGAAGATGGATACAATGAGTTTCGTAAATTATGGGGACAAAGAGACAATGAAGATGATTGGAGAAGAAGCGAGAAAATGATTCTAAATGATCCGTCCTTAAGTACGACAAATCAAGATTCTTCCGCCATTACTGCGCAAAATCAAGCGCCAAAAGATTCCTTGTCCATAGATGTCCTTCGTAAAAATATCCCCCTGACGGACTCTTCATTTGCCCTTTCAGAACAACGCCTCCTAGAAGCGCGATACACTGCAGGCATACTTTATAAAGAGTTATTGGGAGAAATGGGACTTGCCGCAGGACAGTTTCAAGCTATTCTTGATATGTTCAAAAAAAATCCAACAGATTTATCCGCTGCTTTTCAGTTATATAAATTGAATGAAGGTACTGCGGAAGCTGATACATACAAGAATTACATTCTTAAAAATTATCCGCTATCCGATGCAGCTAACTTCTTTAGAGACCCCGATTTCTATGCGAAACAACGAGAAAGTGCGCTAAAAGATCAACAGCAATACATCAAATTGTTGGAGAAATATAACCAAGAAAGCTATACGCAAGTATTGTCGGAAACACAAGTAGTGGTAGACAATGATCTCTCGAATGCATTTAGAGCGGAATATATGCTGCTGAATGCCCTCGCTTTTGGACAGTTAAACGAAAATAAAAAAGACTTGATTCCTCGTTTAAATCGCATCGTGGATGAAAAGCCATCAAGCGAACAAGCTACGCGAGCAAAAGAAATGTTAGCCATAATAAAAAATGGATATTCGACCTACACTTCGGCCAACTTTGAAAAAAAATCCATTTTCACAGACATACCAAATGTCTCTCAATTTGTGATTGTTTTACTCGATGAAGACGAGGATATTGAAGAAGCACGAAATGCCATTTCAGATTTTTCAAGCAAAGCATTTAAACTAGCAAAGGTGAAGGTTACTCAAAAAATGACCCTCTCTGAAAAGGAATTTGTCCTTGTGCAAGAGTTCCAATCCGCAAAAATTGCCGGGGAATATATTAATGCCTATAAAGCCGGATTTGAGTACCTAGACGATTTCCAAAACAATAAAATTTACATAATTAATCAAGAAAATTTGAAAAAGTTAATAGAAACGTCGAAATTTGAGGATTATAAAACATTTTACTTCGATAATTATTAGCCCGCTATGTTAAGAAAAGAGTTATTTGGTGGAAATACAACACACGATCAAAGTGATCGATTAAATAAAATTTTATCTGGAACCGAAATCACAGGTGACATCGTTTCTGATTCAAACTTGTTGATTGAAGGTGAAATCATTGGAAATGTTTCGTGTTCAGGCAAAGTTGTGATTGGATCATCCGGAAAAATTAAAGGAAACCTCGTTTGTGTCAATGCCGAAGTAGACGGCGCAATGGACGGTGAATTAACCATCGAAAATTTGCTGTTTCTTCGTTCTACAGCAAGAATCAAAGGAGACATTCAAACACTGAAATTGAACATCGAAGAAGGAGCATATTTTGAAGGAGCATGCGTTATGAAATCTCCGGTGTCAAATACAAGCATGAAAACAGATTTTGAATTCGATGAGTAATCGAAAAAAAAATCCCAAACTCAACAATTCCCCTTATTTGCGTTTAACAAGCGCCGGACTTCAAATGACCGGTATAATCACTGCTTTTTCCTATTTTGGACACTACTTAGATGGCAGATTCAAACTTTCTACACCCTGGTGGACCATCGTTCTTGGCCTAATAGGTGTTGGAATGGGATTGTTTATCGTTATTCGCGAAGTCACTGAAATCTCCAAAAAAAATGATGAATAAATCAGCCGTCCGTTTAGGTTCTTTTTACCTAGTAATTTTTGTGGTATTCTACCTTTTTACCTTGTCAGGATTCTCCAATTTAAGTTGTTCTGATTCCCTTTTTTGCATCGGGACATCCGCATTTATTGGCTTGTTAGGACTCTTGATTCTTTACGTTAAAAAAGAAGTGGATGCTTTCGCGGACACCTTCCGCTTACTGATCATGATCACCGTTCAATTATTGTCTTTTCTTTCCATTTGCCTCGCATTGATTTATACCAATCAATCCAATCAACTTGTCCTTCATCTACTCGCTCTAGCACTTGCAATGATTATCGTTCAAACCATTTATATCGCTGGACAATTAAAATCCACGAATGAATTCTAACAATAATTGTTGAATTTCATCGAATTTATCGAAAGTCAAAGCGTCATATGTATCAAATATGTCATGGTAATTTTTATTTGGACCCATGGTGTAGATGAAAAATGCAGGAACACCCGCCTCTGTAAAGAAATAATGATCGGAATTAGCCGCTTTACCCCTTTGTTTAATAAGTGGCAAATAGTTGGAGGAATCGTTTAATTGAATCATCCGCTCAAACTCATTTTTAAATAGTGTCGAATTCACACAAGTAATCCCCTCTTCACCACTTCCCATAATATCTAGATTCACTAAAAAACGAATTTTTTTTAAGGGAATAGTGGGATGTTCAACAAAGTATTTGGAACCTAATAATCCAATCTCTTCTCCTGCGAATGCCACCAGGACGACGTTGAAATCCCTTAATGGATTTTTAATTAAGGTTTGTGCAATGGAGAATAGCATGCCGTTCCCACTGGCATTGTCGTTCGCGCCGGGAAAATACGTTTCTGACCCCATACGACCCAAATGATCATAATGCGCTGTAAGGAACAAATAAGGCTTTTTCCGCGCACGATTACTTGCCGGAATACATGCAATTACATTTCTAGCGACGTGCTCTTTCAAAAAGGATGTCTGAACGTGTAACTGTATGTTGGATTCCCTTCGCTCACGGAATACTGAATCTTGAATTTGGATGTACGGGTAAGCATTAGCCGTTTGACTTACCGACCAAGTGAACTTTTCTTTTGTCACTTCCATAACCGGAGCAAACGCACTCAATTCACGCAGCCTCGTTTTGATGATTTTTAAGGTGTCTGCACTTAAGTCAACTGTCCGAACGGTTAACATTACATTCTTCGGACATGGGTAAAAGCTAGATGTTGACTGATATAATTTTTCAATATTGCAATCCACCACACGATACGACTTCCCTTTGTTGCATTCAGAATCTTCACATGAAGACCCGGAATTAGGAGCGACAAGGTAATCAATGCCCGGCACTAGAACGATTCCATCTAGCTTGAATTCACATGCTCCCGGGAAGGATTGAACGGAAAAAGAAAAGGATTGAAAAAAACTTTCTCCAATTGGCTTTAATCCGATTTCCTGAAAATTCTTAGCGATAAAGTTAGCTGCAATGGAATCTCCACCGTTCACATAACCTCTGCCATGAAAATTAGGGGAACAAAGCGTTTCAACAAATGTTTTGGTCAGATTATTTTGACCAAAAACAACAACTGAAAAGAAAAAATTAAGAAGCAGAAGTCGCATAACGACGACAAATTTTAAAAATAAAATCTTCCACAATTTCTGACTCTAAATCCCAGTTGTAAGTTGATGAATACTCGCTTAACTGTTCTCGAGCTTGCGCCATATTTTGAAAAGCATCCAATTTTTTTGTTGCAGTTGAAAAGGCATCACTTGAACCATCAAATAATTCATTGATGAATTGAAGTTTTTCGTTCAAAGAAAAAGATCCAATTAAGGTTTCTAAGGGGAAAACTGAACGATCAGATCGGATGGTTTGTTCGATTTGTAATACCCAAGCACTATTGATAGAAGTAGTTTCAGGATGCTGAATATCATCTAAGAAATTAGCTGAAGTCTCCGTGATAATCGCTGACTCTTCATCGACATGTGTGTCTTCAATCGCCACTTCTTCCTCTTCCGTTTCCTCCAATTCAATAACAGTCACTTCCAGTTCACTTTCTTCAACAACAGCATCTTCGTGCACACGATCTTCCATTGACTCTTCTATTTGTGATTCAGCGGAAACCTCAGGTGTTTCCATCACTACATCGAATAGACTTGCTTCTGCTAAAGGAATTTCAGGCTCCTCCATATGAAAATCCGACACTGGTACTTCTTGTGCAACTGGTGCTTCTTCCTCATTCATCTCGAATAAATCAAAGGAAGCTTGTTCAACGACCTCAAGAACCGGATCAATATGAGCCGATACTACCGGTTCACTCACTTCTTGTGGACCTAATACATTCAATTCGTAAATTTTATAACGGAGTACAATCAGACGTTCATATAATTCTTTGGCATCTTCTACCAATAACTCCATTTCTACTTGTGTCAAATTCCCATTTTCCAAGACGGATAGTTTTTCTGTCAAGTTTGATAAGATTGTTTTCATCATAAGGACATGCTTTTTTCGGACTTTACATTTAAGTTACTAACTTCGTTATCAATTCACCTGCATGATTGGAACGTTGCTCAATCAAAATTAGAAAACATGCTGATTAACGCGACGTTTTACAGTCAATTCTTTTGAAATAAATGTTAACAAACGACTGATTTATGTTTTTAGAGCAATTTCCGTTAGATGGAAGAGCAAATGGTTGGGTTGAAGTCATCTGCGGATCAATGTTCTCTGGAAAAACAGAGGAACTCATTCGACGAATTCGCCGGGCAGAATTTGCGAACCAAGGATTGATCCTTTTTAAACCAAAAATAGATAATCGCTTTAGTGAAAATCACGTGGTGAGTCATAAAGGAAGCTTATTCGAAGCAGTCATTGTTGATCAAGCAAACGAAATTTTAACACATTGGAAAAATCAAAAAGTAGTAGCCATTGATGAGGCTCAATTCTTTGATTCTGCCATCATTGCGGTTTGCAATGAATTAGCAAATAAAGGCGTTCGGGTGATTATCGCTGGACTAGACATGGATTATTCTGGTGTCGCCTTTGGACCAATGCCCCAGCTTATGGCAATCGCCGAATATGTAACGAAAGTACACGCCATTTGTGTTTCTTGTGGCAACTTAGCACATTATTCTCAACGTACGGTTCAGCAAACGGAACAAGTGTTAGTTGGGGCCATTGAAAAATACCGTCCTCTTTGTCGAACCTGTTATCAACAAAATAAAAAGTGAAATTAGATTTATCATACCAAGACTTTTGCTCCCAATTACAGGGTAGAAGTGAGGGGGTTTCTTTCACTGGATTCATCCAAGAAGTGGTATATGATTCACGGAAAATAAATCAATCCCCTGGACTCGCGTTTTTTGCATTAAATGGACCTTTTCGTAATGGCCATGAGTATATTTCAAATGCCTACGACAAAGGTGTTCGGATTTTTGTCGTTCATCAGATCCCTACGAATAATTGGTCCGATGCCAGTTTTATCGTAGTTGAGGATGTCTTGTCCGCCTTACAAATACTTGCTGGAAACTACCGAAATCAATTGAATTATCCAATTCTTGCCATCGCGGGGAGTTTGGGAAAAACAACAGTGAAGGAATGGATGCATTACTTACTCGCTGGAAAATTACACGTTTTTAGAAGTCCTAAAAGTTATAATTCACAGTTAGGCGTGGCGCTTTCCCTACTACAACTTCCTCAAAATGCGGATTTAGCCATTATTGAAGTCGCAGCTACAAAACCAGGTGAGATGAAAATTCTAGCGGAAATGCTGCGTCCAACTCATGGCATCTTAACGAATCTTCTTCCTTCACATTCCGGAGAATTTAAGAATTTTACGGAATATTCAAAAGAAATATGTTCCCTGTTTGATGGGGTTAAGTGGCTCATTACTTCAGAGCCATTTGAATCTTTGACTGAGTTGAATGCAAAAAAAATTCCAATTCAACCTCTCGGACTGGATTCATTGATTCCTTTTCAAGACGAAATAAGTTTACATCAGTCCAAATTAGCGATGGAAGCAGCTAAACAATGGATCCCTTTGGAAGAAGAACGAATTAAATCACTTCCGCATTTGGCCATGAGATTGGAAACGTTTGAAGGAAATGCTGGATCACTCATTATTAACGATACATACACCATGGATAAAGAGGCATTTAAAAGCTCTTTGTCCTACCAACTTTCTCTTGCTGGATCAAAACACCGCATTGTACTCATTGGACTTTCAGACGAACAGGAGCAAATTGCGGATGAACTGCGCGAGCTTTGCCAGCAATTTGACGTCAACGACGTCCATTTTTTACGTCAAGATGAAGACCTCCAATTGCCGCTGAAAAATGCGGTGGTGTTAGTGAAAGGCGCTCGCTACATGCAACGTGTTGCAAACCGTTTGAAATTAAAACAGCACAAAACGCAATTATCCTACAATCTTTCTGCCTTAAAACACAACCTGAATCAATACAAGTTGAGCTTAAATCCTGAAACGAAAATGTTAGCAATGGTCAAGGCCCAATCATATGGCGCCGGCTTAACGACCATGGCTCAGTACTTAGAGAAACAAGGAATTCATTATTTTGGCGTAGCGTATTCTGATGAAGGAAAAGAACTGCGAAAATCAGGTATTAAAACACCCATTTTAGTAATGAACGCGGAAGAAGAAGGCATGGAAACCTGTGTGGAATATGACCTCGAACCTGCCATCTATGATTTTAATCAACTGGATGAATTGCTCAAAGTATTAATTGCACAAGAAAAAACAGCGTTCCCAATACACATCAAACTAGATACAGGCATGAAACGCTTAGGCTTTTATCCCGATCAGGTTCAACAGTTAATTGAAGTGTTAGCGGCCCAACCTGAAGTGCTGGTTAAAAGTGTGTATAGTCACTTGGCTGAGGCTGATGATAATCATTCAACATTTACACACCATCAAATTACACAATTCGAAGAAAGTTGCAAGCAGCTTGAGTCATATTTGTCCTACCCGTTCCTTCGACATATATTGAATTCTGAAGGAATCGCTCACTATCCCAACGCGCAATTTGACATGGTTCGCATCGGTATTGGATTGTTTGGACTTAGTGCAAATCGCTCCTTAGAACAACGCTTGAAACCAGTGATTAATTGGACTAGTAGCATCTCACAAGTAAAAATAATTCATCCAGGAGAAAGTGTAGGTTATGGACGCTCCTTTGTCGCCCAAAAAGAAATGCGTATTGCGATTATTCCCATTGGATACGCAGATGGATTCAAACGTAATTTAAGTA